>JAUNIE010000013.1 GCA_030523605.1 Clostridia bacterium
TTTAAATTATTGTTTGGAATTGGGGTAGTGGTAGCCTTAATTTCGAGTGTGTTATTATTCCTCGGTGGGTGCGGCAAAAAACTTGTTACTTCCACATATACCGATGAGGAAAACAAAGTGAGCATTTCGCTGAGTTATCCTGAAGATAATAAGTTCATTTATTCTACCGATTCAAAAGATTTTAGGACGAGCGCCGAAGACGCCGTTCTTACTTCAGACACATACAAAATCGCATGGGACGTTGTAAGTGCCGGATATAGTGGCGATTTTGAAAAGGTAAAAGAAAAAGCTATGGATCGTGAGGAATCAAAAGAGGCCACTTACAATGGTGTTAAAGGCGTTTCGTATTATTATAGCCCTTACGTAAGATACACCGTTGCGCTTCCGATAAACGAAAAATGCTATATTGAGTTTCATGTCTATTCAACTAATGAAAAACACGATAAAGAGCACGCAGATGAAGTGTTTAACAAAGATGAAGTACAAAATATACTTAAGACCGTTGCAATTAAGCAGCTCTAAAATGGGTATTTGGTGAGGAAAGGAATGTGATAACCTATGAAAAAAATTTGTTTTGCTTCGGTTAGTCTCTTGGCATTGTCCGGAGCGCTGTTTTTAGTGGGTTGCGGAAATGATAACCCCGGAGAAATTGAATGCACTCCCAGCGTAAATCAGTCAAAACCCGTGGTTGAAACTTTTGAAAATGATACAATATCTGTGACGCTTGACACGAATAAGTATGCGGTTGAAACTAACAAAGAATTTTATAAGCCGAGCCTGAGAATTATAAAGTCAGATGAGAAACATAATGAAGAATATATTTCGGTTCAGCAGCTAAAAAATGAAAATGAAAAAATTACGCTTTCGGATGATGAACCCTACACAAATGAAAAACTAAAATCTGAGTTTCAGGATTATATTTCGGATTTGACGGGATTTACACCTGTTGAGGAAGAAAGAATTGGTGATAAGACGCTATACAAAACAACTACGGCTGTAAACGCAGTGGAATCCAATATATACAGGACGTTGACAGACGGTAAAAATGTGTATAAAATAATAGTTTCGGGGCCAAACTTTAAGGATACCGAAGAAGCTAAAAAACTTTTGGAAGATATAAAATTAAAATAGTAAAGGAAAGGTGATTAATATGGGACTTATTAAAGCGGCAATAGGAGCAGTCGGCGGAACGCTGGCAGATCAATGGAAGGAGTTTTTCTACTGTGAATCTATCCCGAAAGACACACTTGTTGTGAAAGGACAAAAACGAGTTTCGGGACGTTCCTCAAACACAAGAGGTAATGAAAATATAATTTCAAATGGTTCGGGTGTTGCTGTTGCGGACGGCCAGTGCATGATAATCGTTGAGCAGGGGAAAGTTGTTGAATTATGCGCTGAACCCGGAGAATATACTTATGATAAATCAACCGAACCGAGCATTTTTTCGGGTAATTTCGGAGAAAGCGTCAAAAAAGTTTTTGCGACCATAGGAAAACGATTCACATACGGCGGCGATACGGCAAAAGATCAGCGTGTTTACTATTTTAATACAAAAGAAATCGTAGATAATAAATTTGGTACTCCCAATCCGATACCGTTTAGAGTTGTGGATAGAAACATAGGGCTTGATATTGATGTTTCTGTAAGATGCAGCGGAGTTTATTCATATAAGATAACAAATCCGATTTTATTTTATACAAACGTTTGCGGGAACGTAAGCAATGAATATACAAGGGAAGAAATAGACAGTCAGCTCAAAACGGAATTCGTCAGTGCACTGCAACCGGCATTTGCGAAAATTTCCGATATGGGAATACGTCCGAACGCACTCCCCGGCCACGCAGAGGAAATGTGCGAAGCAATGAACGGAGCGCTCACCAAAAAATGGGGGGACTTGCGTGGAATATCTGTAATTTCTATTGCTATGAACCCAATAACACTGCCGGACGAAGACGCAAAAATGATTAAGGACGCTCAAAGAAATGCTATTATGAAAGACCCAACAATGGCAGCAGCGACTTTAGTTGGATCGCAGTCAGACGCTATGAAAACGGCTGCAGGAAATTCTGCAGGTGCGATGACAGGATTCATGGGTATGGGTATGGCGCAAAACGCAGGAGGAATGAGTGCAAAAGATTTATATGCTATGGGCACAACTGCTCGGAACCAGAGCGATTCAAGCTCGCAAACAAATAATTCTAGTTTGTGGAAATGCTCATGCGGCACGGAAAACTCAGGAAATTTCTGCTCCGAGTGTGGTCTAAAAAAACCATCTGCCGAATGGAAATGTAATTGCGGAGAATTAAACAAAGGTAAGTTTTGCCAAAACTGTGGAAGCAAAAAACCTGAAAATTAATTAAGAATTACTATCTATGAGAGGATGATTTTTGTCTCTCATAGATTTCGTATTTATCCAAATTATTTACAGAAGGAGGAATATCCGAATGTCAGACGTAATGGAGTATAAATGTCCGAATTGTGCGGGCGCAATAAAATTTGACAGCGAAAAGCAAAAAATGAAATGTCCCTATTGTAATACTGAATTTGACGTTGAGGCTTTAAAATCTTATGACGATGCATTGAAAGATGAAAAAGAAGACGAAATCAAATGGGAAATTGGCGAAAATGAAATGCTTGATGATAACGAAAACATAGCTGTATATGTTTGCAACTCCTGCGGTGGTGAAATTGTCGGAGATAAAAACACGGGCGCCACAAAATGTCCGTTTTGCGATAATCCCGTAATAATGTCTAAGAATTTTTCGGGAGTCCTGAAGCCGGACTACGTAATTCCGTTTAAGCTTGACAAAAAGCAGGCAAAAGAAGCACTTCAAAAGCATCTTAAGGGCAAATGGCTACTTCCTAAACTGTTTAAAAGCGAAAACCATATTGACGAGATTAGGGGAATTTATGTACCGTTCTGGCTTTTCGGAGCTGATGCCGATGCCGATATGACTTATAGAGCAACGAGAGTTTCAGGCTGGAGCGACAGTAATTATACTTATACAAAAACGGATCATTATTTCTTGACACGAGCCGGAAGTGTTGGGTTTGAGCATATTCCCGTGGATGGATCCTCCAAAATGGACGATGATCTTATGGAATCAATAGAGCCTTTTAACTTTGATCAGGTAACTGATTTTAGGACGGCATATCTTGCGGGATATCTTGCCGATAAGTATGATGTGAGCGCAAAAGAAAGTATAGAAAGGGCAAATAAAAGAGTAAAAAAGAGCGCTGAAGATGCTTTCAGCCCCAGAGGAGAAGGATATGCGACAATTATACCGCAAAAAAGTAGTGTGAAAATAAATAACGGGTCAGTAAAATATGCACTTTATCCCGTTTGGATACTAAACACTACGTGGGAAGACAAGAAATACACATTCGCCATGAATGGCCAAACGGGCAAGTTTGTGGGGAATCTACCTATGGACAAGAAGAAGTATTTCGCATGGTTTGGTTCTTTGGCGGCCGCTTTTGGTGCGCTTACGTATGGAATCGCATGGCTTATAAATTACTTAATGTAGGGGGGAGCAAAGGTGAAAATAAAATTAAAAAATTTATCAAGTTTTGTATTTGTCACATTTTTGATGATGCTTTTATCATTTGGCGCATTTGCATCCGAAGGCAAAAATAGGCTTGTTGATAATGCCGGGCTACTTGATTCGTCGGAATTTAAGAGCATTTCTTCAAAACTCGATGAAATCAGCGAAAGACAGAATATGGACATAGTAATTTTAACCGAAAAATCATTGGGCGGAAAATCTCTTGAAAGTTATGCGGATGATTATTTTGACAATAACAATTATGGAATCGGCGGAGACAGAAGCGGGATTTTGCTTCTTATAGATATGGGAGAAAGAGGGACACATATTTCAACCAGCGGATACGCAATAAAAGTGTTTACCGATGCTGGGATTGACCACATATTAGAAAAAATCACGCCGGAACTAAAAGATAAAGATTATGATGATGCTTTTGAAATTTTTGCAAACCTTTGCGATGAGTTTATAACTAAAGCGAAAACCGATAAACCATATGACAGTGGTAGTTTACCTAAAAATCCATTTAATGTGTTGCTTTGGGCATCTATCGCAATTTTAGTTGGTGCAGTTATAGCATGGCTAGTTGTATCATATATGAAAAAGCAACTAAAAACAGTTACACAAAAAGCTAAAGCTGATGATTATATTCAAAAAAACAGCTTGCAAATCAAAAACTCTCGTGATATATTCTTATACAGTAGTATTGTTAGGAGGGCAAGGCCAAAATCAAGCTCTGGTAGCAGTACTCACCGGAGCTCTTCCGGAAGAATCCATGGAGGCAGGAGCGGAAGATTTTAAATTCTATTTAAGGAGGCGATATTTTGGTTAAAGATTTAAATAGGTTCCTTGAAAAGCTTGATACAGATCATGAATTTAAAAGTGAGCTAAGAAAAGCTTTGGAGCTTTACCCCGAAAAAGATGTTTTGTATGAATATTCTTTTGACGAACAAATTCAGTTTGTGTATGAAGTGGTAATTCCCTTTGCAAGAAAACACGGATTTGATTTCAATTTAGAGGATATCATAGTAGGAAATGACGAAAAAAGCTTAGATGACGATTTTCTTGAGGAGATTGCCGGCGGAGTTAGTTTTGGTACAAAACTATCGGTAAGTGCAATGGCAGCTATTCAAGCACTGACTTTGATGTCCCCGGCCAAGGCGGCGGCAACGGTAAGTGCAAATTCTGCGGGAACACCTAATACGGCGTACGTTAATAAAATCGAGAAAAAAAATGTGGAAGAAGAAGATTACGGAAATGTGCTGGATGTTTTGAAAAAGAGTTATAAATCTCTGCATCCTATGTCCAAGGAATATCCGATTAACGAAGTCGATGGAATGATATTTGCAACTCTTGCATATTTGCCCATGAACTGTGTGCCAAATCTTGATTCCAAAACAGAAAACAAGGAAATTACAATTTCTGAATGGTGCCAAAAGCTTATAAAATATCTCGATAAGCATGATTCAAAACTAAATCTTCACTCAGAAGATGAACATAATTTAAAAAACTACCAATTGAAGGAAGAAGGCAAAGAAGACCATGAGTTAATGTGTTCCAGAAGAATCCAGATGCTTGAAACATTATCGAAAAGTCCGAGATATAAGAATATTAAGATAGGAAATTTCAAAGGCAAATACTTAGATACAAGCCATAAAGATTATGAACAATTTGCCGCTGTGACATTTACTCTGGAAGATGGCACAAAAGTGGTTTCGTTCCGTGGTACGGATGGTACATTGTCGGGCTGGAGAGAAGATTTAGATCTTTCCTGGAGTGAGCGAATTCGTGCGCAAACGGATGCTCTTAAATACTTAGAAAGTATATATCACGCAAATCCGGATTCCGAATTTATTTTGACAGGACATTCAAAAGGCGGACACCTGGCGATATATTCTTCATTTTATTTGTGCAGTAAAGAAAGTGAATTTCAAAATAAACTAAAAAGCATACTGAATTACGACGGACCCGGTCTCAGAAAAGATATTGTTAGCGATATTGATTCTGAATCATTTGATAAAACGAGCGAAAAACTTACAACTTTTATTCCTCAATCATCCATAATAGGAAGAATTATGAGTGATACTTCCAAGGGGAAATTTTTCTGTGTTTACAGTTCATCAAAAGGTATTTTTTACCAACATGATTCCTTAACTTGGACTATCCATAAAGATTATGAAAACTCAGACAGCAAATTCAAATCATATGAAATACAGCCGGAAAGTGAATTTTCCGCCGGCGCAATATCGATGTTTCTTGATGCCGTAAAATGTGATGATGCTATGCATATTTTTGTAGATTGGGTTTTCGATTTTATGCACAACAATAATATTGAAATAGATGACAAAAGAAGTAAGGCAGAAATATTTAAAGATGTATTCTACAATTACTTTATAAGGGGAAAATCGCTTTCAGAAATAGTAGATGTGGCATTTGCGCCTAATACAGTGATTAACATAAGCGAAGCGGAACAAAAAAGTTTCAAACAGGTTATGAAAGCTGTATTTAAAGCGGTTACACGCGCTTATTGGAGCAAGCACCTAGAATTAAACAAAAAACTTGGTTTTTCTCCGGAGCTTAATGAATCCATAGAAGAAATGGTAGATGAAGAATATTCTATAAAATCTATAACAAATGTTATAAAGGTAGTGGTAGAAAAAACTTTAAGTCTTGATAATATCTGGAAATTCATAAAGAAACTTTATAGCTAATTTAAATTAATTATTGGAGGTATAAAAAATGGATAAGGTAAAAGAGTTTTTAGCAAATCACGATTTAAAAAAGGAACTGACAAACGATGAATCTTTTGTAGAGGAATCAAAAAAACTTTTTGAGGAGCAAGGATTGGAATTCAGTAAGGAACAGCTGGAAGAGATTGTAGGTGACATAAGTGACAACCTTGAAGACGTGAAAGAACTTCCTGAAAATGATTTGGAAAATATTGTCGGTGGCGTTTTAAAAGGGGACCCGCAGACTCCGAAACTGGAATCTCAAAAGAAGGTTGCAAGAATCGCCGTAGAAGCAACCGGTTCGATTTTGGGAATATTGATAGGCGGCGGACTGGGATTAGGCCTCGGTGCAGAATTTAACTATAGCAACAAAGATCATAAATTAGAATCGACAAAGTACAAAGCTTTCCCAACGGTTGTGGGGGCCGGAGCAGGCAGCATTATAGGATATAAACTTGGAAAACTTATTGCAGATAAATATAAATTATAACAGAAAATGAAACATCCACTCGTTAAAAAGTGGATGTTAAACTTTATATTTAAAAAATGGCACCCCCTGCCAGAATCGAACTGACAACTAATCCTTAGGAGGGACTTGTTATATCCATTTAACTAAGGGGGCCCATCCGAAAAAATTATAGCAGAAAAATATCTGATTGTCAAAATATTATTTACAGTAAATAAGAGCAAAACTACAGTAGCCCAAATCAAATCTGAGCTACTGTTTTCTCTTTATATTTTCTTTGTTCCGCCAGAGTGCTTTTTGAATTTGTCCCAAAAATGATTATCCTTTTTGGTAGAATCCTCGCCACCAATTTTGGCCGTACCTTTGTCTACTTTTTTGCCGCCCGATATTTTGGTTTCTTCTCCGGGATTTAGCGGAGTAGGCGGAGGCGGCACTATAAGATCTGACTCCGGCTCTGGCATTAAACCATTTTTTTCGTTTTCGTTCATAAAAATTCCTCCTTAAAAAATATTTTTTATAATTGTGAATTACTTCACGGCTACATTATAACACATATTTATATAGAGTCAACACTTTGTTTGAAATTTAATTTTAAAAATTAAATTAAATAAGTATAAATCATAATGCCTAAAACTATTTTTCCGTAAGGCGTTAGGCGTTATATAATTAGTGAGACTTTATGCATTTATTTGTTCCACTTCCCTGACTTATACAAAATATTAATTTTGTATAACTTATAATTTTATAAAACAACCACCAAAAAAGAATGTACTTGGGATACTATCCATAGTTTTTGCGGGTGTATCGCTCATTGACTGTTGGGTACCGCTTTTTAATGTTATATCAATAGATATTTAGTCAAGACGCATACCACTTGATGTTTGATAACATACAACATTATGTTTACGCCACATATCTACAATGAGTGGATTATCTTCAAAAACCAGATCTATGTTTCCAAATCCTATTTCCAACCCAACCTTTTCTTTAAATTTGACAGATTCAATATAATTACCTTTTGCTCGCATTTTCAAATCAATATAGTTGGGGTTGATTTGCAGTTGATTTGACAACCAATTAATAGTTATATTTCTAACCGTTTCATCCCGAGCTGTCAAAAATAAAATATCGGTTTGTGGCAAATAGCTAATAATTGCCTTAGCAACCAAAATTCCGGCTGGAAGAGGCAAATCGTTAATAGCGTCTTGAAAAAACACTTCCCAATCTACTTCGGAATTATTTTTACCTATTAAAAATTTTTCTCGATCATTTGTGTCCGCAAGAACACCATCTATATCGAAAATTATCATTTGACCATTCACATCCTATTTATCTTTATTTTTTAACTAGATCGAAATATGAAGTGCATTTTCGTATAAGTCAACATCAAATATTTTTTTGGCTTCCACAGCACTATCCAAACTGCAATCAATAATATTTCCACACTTACTCGCTACTGCTCTGTTTTTCTCGCCTCTCATTAAAATATCCACGGCGTGGCAACCCATAGAACTTGCAACCACTCTATCTCTTAGAGTCGGTGAACCTCCTCTTTGAACATGGCCAAGTATCGTGCTCCTTGAATGTATACCTGTTTCGACTTCTATTTTTTTAGCAATTTCTGTAGACTTGGCACTACCTTCCGCTACTATCACAATAAAATGTCTTTTGCCCATTTTTTGAGTATATTTTATCCTGCTTATAACATCTTTCTCAAAATCTTGAGTAACTTCCGGTATCAAAATAGCCGTAGCACCGACTGCAATTCCGGTACTGAGAGCAATATCACCGCAGTGCCTACCCATTACTTCAACAACGCTGCATTTTTCGTGCGATTGCGCCGTGTCCCTAATTTTATCGACCATTTCCATAGCTGTGTTCATCGCCGTATCAAAACCGATACTGTAATCACTGCTTGCAACGTCGTTATCTATCGTTGCAGGTATAAATATACAGTTTATGCCTTTTTCCGAGAGCGCTTGTGCACCTTTTAAACTGCCATCCCCGCCTATTACTATAACCGCATCAATTTTTTTGCTTTTACAGACTTCTACCGCTTCCATAACGCCTTCGTCTGTTTCAAATTTTTTATCTCTCGAACTGTAAAGTACAGTCCCGCCACGATGTAAAATATCAGAAACTGTTCTCAAATTCATTTCGAAGACGTCACCTGTTCTAAGGCCCATAAAACCTCGTTTGATTCCGAAAACGCTTATCTTTTGGCTTATTGCATATCTTACAATTGCACGCACTGCGGCATTCATGCCAGGAGCATCTCCGCCACTCGTAAGGATTGCAATTTTTTCTATATTCATTACGATTTATCCTCCTCAAAAATTAATTTTGCTTTTATTTTATATCTCCAAAACCCAGCAAATCCGCAGTTTCTTTTGCGATTTCCATTTCTTCGTTTGTAGGTATTACCCAAACATCTATTTTGGAATCATTTTTTGAAATTTTAATTTCTTCTCCCGAAACAGCCTTTTCGTTTAAATCATCATCAATCAGCACGCCTAAAAATTCCAAATTTTTACATATATTTTTTCGGTGGGCAGGCTGATTTTCTCCAATTCCGCCGGTAAATATGAGCGTATCAAAACCTTGCAGCGCCACATTATAAGCGCCTATATATTGCGAAATCTGGTACACCATTATCTTGTGGGCAAGACTCGCCCGTTTATCGCCATTATTCTCGGCTTTCATTATTTCTCTATCATCGCCGCTTATCCCTGATATGCCCAGAAGTCCAGACTCTTTATTGAGCATTTTATTCATTTCGTTAACGCCCATTTTTTCTTTTTCTGCAATATGAAGCACAACTGACGGGTCTATAGAACCCGAACGAGTACCCATAATTATTCCGCCAAGAGGCGTAAGCCCCATGCTTGTGTCGACTACCTTGCCGTTTTTTATAGCCGTTATTGACGAACCATTACCCAAATGGCAACTTATTATTTTAGAATTATTTTTATCTGTTTTTGAAAGAGAATAAACACGATTACTGACATATCTGTGCGATGTACCGTGAAACCCGTATTTTCTGACGTGATATTTTTTATAGTATTTGTAAGGGACAGGAAAAATATATGCTTTTTCAGGTATGTCCGAGTAAAAAGAGGTATCAAAAACGGCCACCTGCGGTATTTTTTTATCAAGAAGTTCACGACACGCAAGTATCCCCGAGAGATGTGCAGGATTATGTAGAGGGGCGAGTTCTGATAGCATATCGATTTTATTTATAACATCATCATCAATAATCGCCGGTTCTTTAAAATATTCTCCCCCATGCACTACCCTATGTCCTACTGCGGAAACTTCGTCAAACGACTTAATTATTCCGTGTTCGCTATCGGTGAGCGCATTTTCAATATATTTAAAAGCCTCTTTATGATCTATTTTTTTATGAATTGTTTCAAAATATTTATCTTTTAAGTATGTTGTTTGTCTTATTACGCTTTCAGGTTCGCCGATTTTTTCACATATGCCTTTTGCAAGAACTTTTTTTTCACTCATTTCAATTAGCTTATATTTTAGCGACGAGCCGCCTGAATTAAGCACCAAAATATTCATTATTCTCCCACCCCTTCAGATTAATATATTATTTTCGCATTTCAGATGTTCCTTTTTCTCTCAGATATGTAGCTTCGAGGTCTGCCATATGTAATTTTACCGCAAGAGGGAATTTATCGAACGCCAAACTTATTGCAAATCCTCCCGAACGTGCAGTATCGTCAAAACCGCCCATGTGCCAACGTATTGCCATTGCCTCGCTGGTTTTGAGACGTATAAATCTTTCTATTAAGAATACCGATTTTTCACCGTGTCCGTACGGGAAAGCATCTTCAACGCTATAATAAGGCACTTTCTCCCATGCCCCCGTTACTTCATTTTTTACATTTCTGGTAGAAGTTTTATAAAATCCGGCTTTGCAAAGGTCGTGCAGTAAACTGCAAATCGTGGCACTTTCAATATCGTCCGTTTCGGGATCAAAATGCTTTTCCATCAGCACTTTGTATACATTCAAACTGTGTTTTAAAAGCCCTTCGGGGCATGCACAGTGAAATTTTGTACTTGCTGGAGCTGTGAAAAAATCTGTAGTTTCAAGCCACTTCAGAAGTTCTTCTGCACCGTCTCGTTTTATATTTTTTGTGTATATATCGATGAATTCCTGTTTTAAATCGCTCATTTGAAAATTCCTTTCGTAATTAAAATATCGCATTTATTATATCATTTTAAGAACAAATATACTATTCCAAGTTACTAAAAATTTATTTGCTGTATAAAATATTTTTTTCGGGCAATAATACTCATCAGGAGGTGCTTTTTAGCATGAACAATACAGAAAATAAAAATACCATTCAGCCCGATGACCATTCAAAATCCAAAAAAAACAGAAATTTTTACATCGCTTTGACGCTGTGTGTGGCAGCGGTCTCGGCTGCAGGATGGTCGACGTATCAAAGCGTAAAGAATTTTCTCAGTCCGGTTGGTGTAAACTCAAAAGCAAAACATGTAGACTCTCAAAAAAGTGAAAAGCATAAACAGCTTTTAGATGCAGAAAAAAGTGATATTTTGGATAAAGGCGATACTCCTGTAAAGAATACCGGTTCAAAACGCACCAAAAACGTAGCATCAATAGGCACGGAAGAAACAAAAGCAGTATCGGCGGAGGCAGAAAGTAGTTTGATAATTTATCCTTCCACCAAAAATGTTACGAAAGAATTTAGCGGAGATAATCCGGTTTATTCAAAGACTTTTTCCGATTGGAGAACACATCAAGGAACGGATTTCAGAGCTGAAGAAGGTTCTATGGTTAAAGCAATTACCGACGGCACGGTAAAAGATATCACGAATGACAGCACTTACGGGACCACCGTCATAATTGAGCATAACGGAGGATTTACGGCATATTACTGTGGACTCGGTGAAGCGCCTATTGTCAAGCCCGGACAAGAAATAAAAACCGGCGATGATATAGGTTCTCTCAAAAATGTTCCGTGCGAAATACTTGACGATCCACATCTTCATCTTATGATTTCAAAAGATGACAAATTTATTGATCCGATTTTAATTTTAGATGGCGCACCCACTTAAAAAGCCATAAAATAAATCTTTCAGAATTTTTATTCTGAGAGATTTTTATCATGAGATTCAATTGATTACTATTTATTAAGTGATTTTATTTCTTCGGGAGTTAAATTTCTCCATTTACCTACGCCAAGCATTCCAAGCTTTAGGCTCCCTATAGATTTTCTTTTAAGCCTTGCAACTTCAAGCCCTACCATTTCACACATTTTACGAATTTGTCTGTTTCTACCCTCCTTTATAGATATCTCAAGCACTGTTCTTCCTTCTTCTTCAAGGATAACATCGACATTTGCGGGTGCAGTAGGTTTACCGTCAATTTCAGGGCCTATACAAAGATTTGTAAGCTGCTTTTCCGTAATCGATGGTTTGACGGTAACCCGATACGTTTTCCAAATATCATGAGAAGGATGAATAAGTCTGTTTGCAAAATCGCCGTCATTCGTAAAAATCAAAAGTCCTTCGGAATCTTTATCCAGGCGCCCCACAGGAAATACTCTCACAGGAATATCTCTTACCAAATCCGCCGTACATTTTCTGCCTCTTTCATCGCTCATCGTGGTTATATATCCACGGGGCTTATTAAGCATTATATAATATTTTTCGGAAGAATCATAAGAAATTTTTTTGCCCGATACAGTAACGATATCTTTACCAACGGCAACTCTTGAACCAAGCTCCGCCACATGACCATTTATTTTAACTTTCCCCTCGGATATAAGTTTCTGAGATTTTCTCCTCGATGCCACACCGCACATTGAAAGATATTTTTGTAATACAACGTCTTTTCCCATTTATTTTATTTTTCCTTTCAAACTCTTAAACTACCTAAAATGAAATATTTTTCCAAAAAAGCTTTTAATTCTTTCAAATATATTTTCTTTTTTTGGGGTCTTTTCATGTGCCGAATCGGTTGCAACGATAGGATTTTTACCGATAACGTTATCCCCAAGATAGTATACCACATTACCTAAAATTTGTCCTCTTTCTATCGGCAAAGCGCAAACTGATGGGATCTCAATTTCACGCTTTATTTTATTTTCATCATCTTTTTTTATGCAAACTTCAAAAACAGAATTTCCCTTACCTTTAATATGGTCTGTTTCCTTGCCTTTTACGGGTATGTCTACGAAATAATCGCTATCATTAAAGGTTTTCACAGTAACGTTATTAAATCCATAATTGAAAAGTTTCGTGTGGTCTTCCCAATCGTTCGGAGCATTCAGCGTTACGCAAATGAGCTTAGCACCGTTTTTCTGCGCACAAGATACCAGACATCTCCCCGCAGCTTTTGTAAACCCCGTCTTAATGCCTATGCAGCCGTCGTAGAGCCTCAAAAGTTTATTATGGTTTTTCATGGTTACATATTTATTCGGGTTTATAAAATGAACTTTCATGCTTTTTTGAGATACAATCTTTGAAAAATTTTCATTTTCCATGGCGTATGCCCCTAAAATGGCCATATCGTAAGCCGTTGAATGATGATCATCTTTATCAAGACCTGAAGGAGTGCAAAAAAGAGTATCTTTCATGCCTATCAGCTTTGCTTTTTCATTCATCTTATCCACAAAAGTTTCTGCATTCCCTGCCACAGCTATAGCTGCTGCATTTGCAGCATCGTTACCCGAAACCATCATCATACCCTGTACAAGAGTTTCTAAATTTACCGTATTGCCTGCAGTAAGCCCCATTGATGTGCCTTCAACTCTCACCATTTCATCTGTTATTTCTATCTCCTTGTCCCCGAACGCCTCAATATTTTCGAGCGCTAAAAGTGATGTCATTATCTTAGTTGTACTCGCCATTGGCAGAGGTTCGGATTCATTTTTTGCAAATATGACGCTCCCCGAATCCGCACAAATTAAAATCGCTGATTTTGCCGAAATATCCAGTGCGTGCGAAACCGAACCAATTTTAACAAATATCATAAATGACACAGCTAAGCTAAAAAATAATTTTATAAAACGTTTCATCACAGAAATTTCATCGCCTTCCAAGCCATTTATAAATAGCTATGCAGATGGCAGCGAAAAAAGGATTGATAAAAAATAAAATTTTGAGATTTTGAATTAAAATTTCCCCATCCGCCGATACTTAACTTATAAAAACACTTTGGAGAGGTGAATTTTTGGTGGCAGGATATGCAAAAGTAACCATATGCGGTATAAATACTTCAGAAATAAAAACAATCTCCGAAAAAGAAAAATTAAGACTTTTGAAGCTATCAAAAAATGGTAATAAAACCGCAAGAGAATCGCTCATAAAAGGAAATTTACGTCTTGTATTGAGTATAGTGCAGCGCTTTGTTGGGCGTGGTGAAAACATGGATGATTTATTTCAAATCGGGTGTATAGGGCTCATAAAAGCAATCGATAATTTCGACACTACTCAAAATGTAAGATTTTCAACATATGCTGTACCTATGATTATCGGGGAAATAAGACGCTATCTCAGAGATAACAGCGCATTAAAAGTAAGCCGCTCCATGAAAGATACGGCATATCATGCTATGAAAGCCAGAGAAAATTTTATATCTGAAAACGGCAAAGAACCTACGATTGAAGAACTCGCATCTGCTATAGGTGTAAAAAAAGAAACTATTGTATTATCTTTGGAATCGGTTTCTTGTCCGATTTCACTAAATGAACCGGTTTTTTTGGACAACAGCGGTGATACTGTTTACGTCATGGATCAGGTCGGAGATAAAAACGATGACATACAGTGGATAAACGCCATAACTTTAAAACAAGAAATTCAAAAACTTACTCCTCGTGAAAAAGCAATACTTAGGTCACGGTTTCTTAAAGGTAAAACCCAGACCGAAGTTGCAAACGAGCTAAAGATCAGTCAGGCGCAAGTTTCCAGAATAGAAAAAAGCACTCTTAAAAAAATCAAAGAGTGCTGAAAGTAATATTTCATATTAATTGTTTTTATTTTTTAGAATGAATGTTAAAACAAAAACTGTCCCCAAACATATACAGTAATCAGCTACATTACAAACTGGCAGAAAAAAAGTAAGTTTAATATAGTCTGTAACAAACCCGTAGAAAATTCTATCATATAAATTACTTAACGCACCGCCGAGCGCCAAGGCAACACTTGCCAGAAGGTATCGATTTTTTATGTTCTTTTTAAAAATATAGTAGATTACACCAGCGATGGCTAGCGCCGAAAACATAATTAGGTATATTCTCATGCCATTCATACTTCCGAACGCTGCGCCTGTATTTTTTATGTAAGTAACCTTTAAAAACGGAAGAAAAGTATCCAAAACATCGCCCAAATTAATACATGCTCTGATATAGTATTTTAAAATTTGATCGAGAGCAAAAACCGATATCAAAATTATTGTAAATATTACCATAGTCATCTCCTTAATAATAAAAATTCAAAGAGCAACAAAAATTTTGCCCTTTGAAAAAAACTAATTATCAATCACATCGCAGCATCTTGCGCATAGCGTCGGGTGTTCTTTATTTTTACCCACAGTTTTGTCGTATGTCCAGCATCTCTCGCATTTTCCAAATTCCGAGTGTGAAATATCTATTGAAAAATCTTCTAAACCTTCGACTGTGTATTGACCAATGCCCTTTTCATCCGCAGTCTTAAGTCCGGAAACAATCAAAACTTCTTTAAGCTCTGAAATATTTTCATCTATAAACTTTTTCATTTCATCACCGCAGTACACGACGATATCAGCCTCAAGCGATGAACCTATGACTTTTTCTTTACGCTGAATTTCGAGAATTTTTTTAATACCGTCACGAATTTTATACACCGTATTCCAGTGATTTACAAATTCATCCGAAACAGTTATATCTACCTTTTGAGGCATATCATTCAGGAATATGCTTTCGTGGTTATCTGACGAAATTTTTGGGAAGTAACTCCAAATCTCCTCAGCCGTATATGAAAGTATCGGCGCGATAATTTTCACCAAAGATCCCAAAATTATATACATAGCTGTCTGAGCGGCTCTACGTTTCGTACTATCCGCTTTTTCTACATATAAACGGTCTTTTATAATGTCAAGATAGAAATTCGACATATCAACGATGCAGAATTTCTGAATACTGTGGAACACTTCATAAAACTCAAAAGTGTCATATCCGTTAAAACACTTATCCAAAATCTGATTAAGCTTATAAAGTGCCCAGCGGTCAATCGGCGCCATATCTTGATGTTTTACCATATCTTTATTTGGGTCAAAATCATAAAGATTCCCCAATATAAACCTTGCTGTATTACGAATTTTTCTGTACGATTCACTAAGCTGTTTTAAAATTTCTTGTGACATTCTCACATCTGAATGATAATCGGCGGAAGACACCCAGAGTCTCAGTACGTCTGCACCATACTGTTTCACTATCTTTACAGGGTCAACCCCGTTACCAAGCGATTTTGACTGTTTTCTGCCACTTTCATCGACTACCCAGCCGTGAGTTACAATATTTTTATAAGGTGCTTTTCCGCTTACCGCTACTGACGTGAGTAACGAGGATTGGAACCATCCACGATACTGATCTGCGCCTTCAAGATATAGATCGGCAGGCACTTTGAGCGTATTTCTGTGACTGCACACGGCTGCATGAGATGTTCCCGAATCAAACCAGACATCCATTATATCTTTTTCTTGCCTGAAACTCTCAGAACCACAATGTGGGCACTTGAAATCTTCAGGTAGAAAATAATTTGCATCATGTTCGTACCACGAACCGGAACCCTCTTTTTCAAAAATATCGGCAATTCTCATCATTACATCTTTATCAATAATTTCTTTGCCGCACTCTTTGCAGAAAAATATCGGTATCGGAACGCCCCACGTTCTCTGCCTTGAAATGCACCAGTCTTTTCTTTCGCTGATCATAGAAATCATGCGGTCACGACCCCAAGCAGGATTCCATAAAACGCTGTCAACCGCTTTAAGAGCGTCATTTTTGAAGCTTTCAACCGAGCAGAACCACTGCTTTGTGGCGCGGAAAATAACCGGTGATTTACACCTCCAGCAATGCGGATACTGGTGCTGAATATGTTTAACCGCAAAAAGCATCTCGATATCTTTCAGGTGATCGATGATTTTTGGGCTGGCTTTAGATATGTGCATGCCCTGGAATTGACCTGCTTCAGCTGTTAAAATCCCTCTTGAATCTACGGGCACAACCACCGATAAATCCTTGTATTTTTTGCAAACCTCAAAGTCCTCCATACCGTGTCCGGGCGCGGTATGTACGCAGCCTGTGCCGCTTTCAACAGTTACGTGATCTCCGACTATAACTTTTGAATATTTAGCTAAAAACGGATGATATGCAGTCATGTTTTCGAGTTCTTCGCCACTGAGCTTACCGATTACTTCATAATCTTCCACTTTACCTTCAGTCATGGTTTGTTTTACGAGGTCACTTGCCAGGACGTAGTATTCAGCGCCTGATTTTACCACGGAATATTCAAAATTTGGTCCGACACAAATCGCAACGTTTCCAGGCAAAGTCCAAGCGGTGGTGGTCCAAATCAGAAAATAGGTATTCTTTAAATCAACACCAAATTTTGAAAGTTTATTATTATCGTTCGCAACTTTGAATTTAACATAAATCGAATCGCATTCGTCGTTTGCGTACTCAATTTCCGCTTCGGCAAGAGCTGTTTCGCACTTCGGACACCAATAAACGGGTCTCAAACCTCTGTATATTGTACCTGGCTTTTCCGCCATTTTTGCAAACGTTCTAACTTGTTCGGCTTCGTATTCGGGAAAAAGCGTTACGTAAGGGTCGTCCCAGTCTCCAAAAACTCCCAGTCTTTTGAACTGTTCTTTTTGTGTTTCTACGTATCCGACGGCAAATTCAGCACAAAGCGTTCTAAGTTCTTTTATGCTCATCGTCTTAGCTTTTTCCGACCCCACTTTTGCTCTGGCTTTTATTTCCGTAGGCAGTCCGTGAGTATCCCAGCCCGGTACGAACGGCGCTTTGAATCCGTTCATGTTCTTATACTTTACAATTATATCTTTAAGGATTTTATTGAGCGCATGACCCATATGTATATTCCCGTTGGCGTACGGAGGGCCATCGTGAAGAACATACGAAACTTTGTTTTTATTTTTCTCCATAATCTTATGATAAAGTTTATCCGATTCCCAGTTTGCCAGCGTCTTTGGCTCTTTCTCGGGCAGATTACCTCTCATCGGGAATTCGGTTTTAGGCAGATTAAGAGTCTTATTGTAATCTTTTTCCATGACAAATCCTTTCTGAACATAAAATTTTAATTTTATGATAGCAAATCATATTTTACCTGTAGCATTATATATCTTTTGAATGTGTATTTCAAGAACTTAATGTGCAAAACAAACAGGCGACAAAATTTATGTCGCCAAATTATAAATCTGACATATTAATATGCAAAATCATTTTTCAAAAATGCCGTTATATAAGCCCTCATTTTTTTCGTCTTTTTCTTCAGGGGCATCAACGGGATTGTAATTATCTCCGAACTCCAAATTTTTAAATTTTTCATTGGCGGACTCGCTTACCCCACCACTTACTTCATCCACATTTGGTTCGGAAAACACATCAACCGAAGCTGCATTAAGTATTCTGTTTACTTTTTCCTCGGGAGTAAGCCTTGGTTTTTCCGGTTCGCAAACTACTTCTTCCTCTGAAAAAGCGTTTTCTACTTCTGACGGAATGTTATTTATGAGCTCCATGTGAGATTTATAAATATTTGCGAGTTTTTCTCTCATTTTTGAGGATTCAGCTCTGATTTTTGCAGCAATTTCACTTTGAACCGTAACCTCTTTTTTTGCCTCTTCTATCATCTTTTTCGACGACTGGGTTGCCTCGGCAATCATATTTTGGGTTTCAATTTCTGCATCCGAAAGTGATTTTTCCGCAACGTTTTTTGCATTCAAAATTATGTCTTTTATAGACACATCCTCGGATTGGAGTTTTTCCACAAAAGATTTCATTTTACGGATTTTTTCTGTCATTTCTTCTCTTTCTTTGAGAATCTCTTCATAGGAAATTTGCAAATCATCAATAAAAGCGTCCACATCTTCGGGTTTATAACCCCCGAATTTTGCTTTGCGGAAACTTACATTTCTTACGTCTTCTAAACTAAGCATTTAACTTCTCCCACCTATAAACATATAATATTTCTAAAAATAAACTCCATGATTTTCAAGCTCACCAATAATCTCGCTACCTTCAATATCCACACTGCATGGCGTAATAATGAAAGTATCCGTGGAAACTCTTTTTATTTTGCCACCGTGTGCATACGTTGCACCGCTTAGAAAATCAATGATTCGCCTGCTATCTGGTTTTGCCACATCCTCAAGATTTAAAACTATTGTATGTCTTTGAGAAAGCTCGTCTACTACATTTTTAATATCTTCACTGAAACGCTCGGGTTTTGTAAGAACGACTTTTGATTTTGAAGATGAGCGTAAATTTACAATCTTATCCCCTGCGTTTTTTCTATCTTTGTATGCAAAACGTGAAGAAGTCTCTTCGAACTCTTCTTGATTTTCGTATTCGTCATCATAATATTCTTCTGAAGGTGCCCACATTTCTTTAAATTTTTGCATTAAACTTGCCATTTATAATTCCTCCCAATTTTTTTATATTAATTTCTCAATTTATTTCTAAATATAAACCAAAATATTGCATAATCTCAGATGATACAATATCAAATATAATTATCTTAGCTTTTATAATGAATGTCAATAACTATTTTTAGAAATTTTCTTAAAACTAATGTTAATTTGATACAAAATTTTAAATTTAACAATTAATTAACGGATTTTTGCAAAAAAATAAAGCAAAACTGACTTTTTACGCTCAGATTTGCTCATAATTTAGTTTATTTTCTTACCAACATATAAATCGCTGCCATTTATTACCACATTATCGCCCGGCTGTAAATAATTTTCATTAACGTATTCTTCGGCGTCATACTTACAAACCACGGAATCGCTATTTAAAAACAGCGGTATTACAGATTTCCACTTTAAATAGTTCCCGGCTTTTACATAAACGCCAAATTCCGACTCGTTTTCATTACCACTCTGTTTATGTAAAGAACTATTTTTTATGATAATTCCTTTGAAATTGTCAAAAGTTATTTTAAAATTTTCTTTTCTAAGATTCGCAAGTTCTTTATTCATATAATTACACGAAATTATTATAGTTATTTTTTTACCGGAAGAATGCTTTCGCACAGCTTCAACTTTTGCGGGAAAATACTTTTCGGGTCCAAGTGACGGAATATTAAGATTGATTTCGGTACCCTGAGTGACATATGAACTCATATTTGCATCCAAATTGCACACGGCATACCAACTTTCAGATTTAATAATTTTTCCTATCGTATTGCCGCTGCAGGGCTTGGGCGAAATATTTTCTATATCGATTTTTTCAAAATCCGTACTAAAAATATTTTTATAATCAATTACGTTTTCATAGCCGTCAGTATTGCTTATAAATTCGCCTGAGTAAGGAAATTTCAGAATCTGAGCAGGTTCGATTTTACCTGACACAATTTCGTTTTTTTCACTTTTTAAATCCTGTATTTTTTTTGTAAAATCAACATTTTTGCCGAGAATAATTTGACGTTCGCTCAGTAAATATCTGAGTTTCTTTTTTATGCTCTGGATTTTGGAAATTTCCGAATTATTTATCGATAAAAAAAGATTGTTTATTTCGGAATTAACCTGGGAATTAACGGCACTGAGCGCTTTCGAAATATTATATTTTTTTTCGTTTAATTCTTCAAGAATCTCTATTTCAGAATTTATATTATCTATCATATAGCTTGACGATGCCTTGTCTTCGGAAGGATAAGCTTCTGCGAAAGGACTATTACAGGATATCTTTTCGCCGTCGGAATAGAGGTATTTAAGATTTTCTTTCGTATAGGATTCTGGGGCTGTAAGCATCTCCTCATCACGCACAACAAATCCCACTGTTTCCGCCGAATTTTTTATCTCCCCTATTTCGGCAATTTCATATTTATAAGCAATTTTTTTGGATATAAACCAACCTACGGCCAATCCAAAAGTACCCAAAACGATTGCCCATGTTATTGATTTTTTTACTAATTTTCGTTTTTTCATAATTTACATTCCTTAAATTATTACTTAAAATGATTTTTCACCAGATTCTTTGTAAACTCTGCAACTTCACTAAAATCCTCAAAATCATCAATATATATCCAGTTGATTTCATTGTCACGTCTAAACCACGTAAGCTGCCTTTTGGCGTATCTCCTTGTAGCTTGTTTTAGATTGCTTTTGACCTCATCAAGACTATATTCTGAATTTACATACGGCAAAATTTCCTTGTAACCTATCGCAGCAGAAGCTGTTTTGCTAACGTTTAATTTTGAAATTTTTCTAACTTCTTCCACTATACCTTTTTCAAACATCAAATCCACACGTCTGTTTATGCGGTCATACAAGATATCTCGATTTCTAAAATTTAGCCCTAACTTGAAAGCTTTATATTTAGGAGCGCTTAGTTTTGATTTTTTATCGTGCTCAGATATAGGATAACCCTCTGAATAAAAAAATTCAATAGCCCTTATCAGTCTTTTTGTATCGTTTAAATGAATTCTGGCGGCGCTCTCTTTATCAACTTCAGATAACATATTTAAAAGCGTTTCATTTGAATATTTTTGAAGTTCAAACCTTTTTTTACTGTCAACAGGCTTACTCTCCGAAAAATTAATTCCTTTTAAAAATGAATCTATATAAAGTCCCGTACCGCCCACCATTATAGGAATATTTCCTCGTTCCTCAATTTCTTTAAGTGCCGCTCCGGCATCTTCTGTGAACTCTGCCGCACTATACTCATTTGAAACCGGTACAAATCCTATTAAATGGTGTTTAATCTGCGCCAATTCCTCCTCTGAAGGCTTGGCGGATAATATATTAAATTCTTTATATATCTGCATCGAATCCGCAGATATTATTTCTCCGGAAAACGCTTTGGCAATCTCTATGGCAAGTGCAGTCTTGCCCGACGCTGTGGGTCCGACGACAGTTATTAAATCAAAATCTCTGTTTTTTACCATATCAAATTCTTCCGAACTGCTTTTCAATAAACTTTTTGCTCAAAGAAACAAAAATCGGTCGGCCATGTGGGCAATGCTGAATATCGGGGTTTTCCGAAAGCTTTTTTACAAGCGCAACAATTTCTTCCGTACTGCTTTTTTGGCCCGCTTTTACCGCCGCTCTGCAAGAAATATTATCGTAAAGCCAGTCAAGTTTTTTTGTATCCAAACTTTTCTTATGAGAGCTTAAATATTCAGCTATTTCGGTAACTGAATCATTGATTTCAGAAATTTCAAGATACATCGGGATTTCTCTCACAATCACACTACCTGCTCCAAAATCTTCTATGATATACCCTATCTTCTCAAAAAGCTCTAAATTTTCTATTATAGCGCTATATTCAGTCTTTTCGGCGTTCACAACCACAGGGCTCAGCAATCTCTGAGAATCACAGTGGTTTTCAGAGCTTTTCATCTTTTCAAAAATAATTCTTTCATGTGCGGCGTGCTTGTCGATTAAAATCATTTCGGAATTTCTCTGCAGAATAATAAAACAATCAAATATTTCGCCGATAACTCGTATCTCGTCCTCTTCCGAAAAAAACTCTGTTTGGACTATTTCTTTTTCCGAAACATCTTGGCAATTCTCTACGCCGCCCTGAAAAGCCGTATCCTGAACTTTTTGAGGGAATTCGTCTTGAGCATTTTGGATATTTTTGGGTCCTTTAACGGGTGAGCCGTCCAAATCATCGGGTTCTCCGCAAACACTTTCGCCTGACGCTTTTCTTGAATCTTCTTTTTTAAGTCCCAAACCGGCAGTTTTTTTCGGAACCCCAAAAATAAAATTCTTAAAATTGTTTTTCTCTTCGAAAATGCTTTTCGGGGTTACTTTTTGTTCAGATATCTTTTCTTCTACAAAATTCTTAACCCCGCACGAATTTGACGGAACATCTTTGGCTACCGCAGCCGTTTGAGCGCTTGGTTCGGGCGATAAAACCATTTTACCGCTATCGTTCATAAGCGCTGTTTTTACGGCATAATAAACTGCGTCGAAAACCTTTTTTTCGTTTGCAAATTTAACTTCTGTTTTAGTCGGGTGAACATTAACATCAACGCTGCTAAAAGGAATTTTAAGATAAAGCACACAGTACGGAAACTTCCCCACCATTATGGAGTTTTTAAACGCTTCCTCTAGCGCACTTGCAATGAGCTTACTTTTAACGTACCGTCCGTTCACGAAAAAATTTTGAGAGTTTCTCGTGGCTTTTGAAAATGCAGGCCTACTGATATACCCTGAAATTTCTATATTTTCATAAGAATATTCACACGGCATCATACCGCTGAAAAACTCTCTCCCATAAACTCCGTAAATCGCCGAGGAAATTTTTCCGTCGCCTGCGGTTCTCATAGTTTCTTTGCCTCCGTTTATAAATCGAAAGGCAATTTCGGGGTGCGAAAGCGCGAGTTTATCAATAACTGTAGCGCATAAATTAGCTTCGGTTACGTCTTTTTTCAAAAATTTCATTCTTGCAGGAACGTTGAAAAATAAATTTTTAACGGAAATCACCGTTCCGTCAGAAACACCTGCGTCTTCCGTTTCGCCTGCATCTCCCCCGATAACCGAAAACTTGGTTCCGAAATTTTCATCTTTAGTTTTTGTTAAGATTTCCGTCTCGGAAACCGCACAAACCGACGCAAGCGCTTCGCCTCTAAATCCAAGCGATGCTATATTTTGCAGGTCTTTTTCGCTCTTTATCTTGCTCGTCGCATGCCTCAAAAACGCATTTTTAACGTCTTCACGGTAAATTCCGCTGCCGTTATCCGTTATTCTGATAAGCGAAACTCCACCATGACTGATTTCCGTCGTTATCCTAGTAGCGCCCGAATCCACCGAGTTTTCAACGAGCTCTTTGACTACCGAAGCAGGGCGCTCTACGACTTCACCCGCAGCGATTAACTGCGCAAAATGCTTATCTAAAACGTTTATTTTTTTCAAATCGGTTTTTCCTCCTCGCAAAATTATATATCCTTAGCCAAGTTTACCAGATTATAAAGAATATTCATAGATTCAATCGGAGTCAGAACGCTCGTATCAAGACTTTTGAGCCTCTCGATTATCTTATTGTTGTTCACGTATTCCGACCCAAATCCTATTTGTTCGGGAACGATATTATCGGAATTTGATTTATCCGGTTTCTGCGCACTGCTCGATTCCAAATCTTTTAAGATTTCTTTTGCACGTTTTGTGATTGTATTTGGGAGTCCTGCAAGCTTAGCAACTTCAATTCCGTAGCTTTCATCTGCCGCACCGGGCACAATCCTTCTTAAGAATATGATATCATCTTCTCTTTTTTTAACGGCAATACTGTAATTTTTTACGTTCGAAAGCTCGTTTTCGATATCGGTAAGTTCATGATAGTGCGTTGCGAACAGGGTTTTTGCGCCGAGAGTTTTGACATTTGCCACGTACTCCAAAACGGCTTTCGCTATGCTCATACCATCAAAAGTGGACGTCCCACGCCCGATTTCATCAAGAATTATAAGACTGTTCGGAGTTGCATTTTTCAAAATATCCGAAACCTCATTCATTTCTATCATAAAAGTCGACTGCCCCGACGCAAGGTCGTCCGATGCACCTATACGCGTAAAAATATTGTCGACTATCCCTATCCTGGCTTCTTCTGCAGGTACGAAACTCCCTATTTGCGCCATTAAAACAATCAAAGCGGTCTGACGCATATATGTGGATTTCCCCGCCATATTCGGGCCCGTAATGATGGACACCATATTCTTGGAATCATCTAAAAGAGTGTCGTTCGGCACAAACGGAGAGCTTTTCAGCAGCGCTTCGACAACAGGGTGACGTCCACTTTTTATCGAAACTGTTTTCCCGTGGTCTACCTGTGGCTTTACATATCCGCCCACCGCCGCCGTTTCAGCAAGCGACCTGAGTGTATCAATCTGCGCCACTACATTTGCCGATTTTATGATTTGTGGGAGGCTTTCCGCCACTTGTTTGCGCACCGACTCAAAAATTTTATATTCCGTTTCGTTGATTTTATCTCGTGCATAAAGAATTCTTGCTTCAAGTCCTTTGAGCTCTTCTGTTATATACCTTTCGCAGTTTGTTAAGGTTTGCTTTCTGATATATCCCTCCGGAACTTTATTTTTAAACGAATTCGGCACTTCTATAAAGTATCCGAAAACCTTGTTGTAACCTACTTTAAGCTTAGGTATACCTGTTGCTTGGCGCTCTCTTGCCTCAATCTCACCGACAATCGTCTTTCCGCCTTTCATGTCTTTCCTGAGATTATCCACCGCACTGCTGTAACCGTCTTTTATAATTCCGCCTTCCTTTATCAAAAACGGCGGTTCATCGACTATCGCATTATCAATCAGCATGAAAATATCTTTTAAAAGGTCTAAATCATCGCAGAGGGTTTTCATGAGCGAAGTGCCGAATTTATAAAGAATAAATTTTATTTCCGGAAGTTTTGAGATTGCCGCCGCAAGTGACTTCAAATCCCTTGCGTTCGCTGAACCATAAGTTATGCGTGTCATTAGGCGCTCCATATCGTGTACGCCCATAAGCGCCGTGCCGAGTTCGTCCCTCAGAATGGTGTTATTTACAAGTTCTTCGGTAGCATCTTGACGCTCTTTTATTTTCTCGAGGTTTAGAAGTGGGCGCTCTACCCAAGATCTAAGCATACGCTTGCCCATTGCGGTTTTTGTTTTGTCGAGAACCCAAAGCAGCGAACCTTTTTTAGATTTTGTCCGCATTGTTTCCACTATTTCAAGGTTTCTGACAGAATTAAGGTCAAGACCCATATATTCTGATTTACTGTAAACCTGAAGTGCTGTTATTCTTTCAAGGCCGCTTTTTTGAGTAAGTTTCAAATACTCGAATAAATTTCCCGCAGAGCTCACAGCTACTTCTTTTTCGTCAGCACCGAGCGCTTTTAAATCATTTACCTTAAAGTGATTAATTAAAGCTTGCTGCGCAGTCTCTTCGCTCAGTTCGTTTTCCAGAATTTCACATCTTGAATGGAGCTTTTCTTTTATGAAATCTTTAAGCTCTTCAAAAAGTCCAATATTACCGCTGAAAAGTATTTCTTTCGGTGAAAATTTGCCAAGCTCGTTTTTAAGACTGCTTATGGCGTTTTTGAAATTACCTTTTATTTCGGTAATTTTGAGTTCGCCCGTAGAAACATCGCAAAAACTAACGCCTATTGCACCTCTTTTCTTAGAGATATTTATGGAGCAAATATAGTTATTTTTTGATTCATCGAGCATACTGTCTTCCATTACCGTGCCGGGAGTGATAACTCTCACGACTTCACGTTTGACAATTCCTTTCGCCGTGGCAGGATTTTCAACTTGGTCGCACATGGCTATCTTATAGCCTTTTGAAACAAGTCTTGCAATATACGCCTCGCAGCTGTGGTACGGTATGCCGCACATTGGCGCACGTTCTTTTTGACCGTAATCTTTGCCCGTGAGCGTTAAATCAAGCTCCTGAGAGACAAGTTTCGCATCTTCGAAAAACATCTCGTAAAAATCGCCGAGCCTGAAAAATAGAATACTGTCTTTATAATTACTTTTTATGTTTAGATACTGCTGCATCATCGGAGAAATTTCCGCCAATTTATTTTACCTCATTTCCTGTTTATATAAACATTTTTTAGTGGCACCCGCCGCAAGTGGAGCAGCTGCCGGTGCAGCTTTCCGCATCGGGGATTTCTACTTTATATGGGTCTTCACCCTTTGCGCACTCGCTGATAAGATAGCTGACCCTGCCGAGCATATCGTCAAAAACACTCTTTGCTTCGTTAAATTTTTTCATGGTTTCGTCGTTTGTAATTTTCCTATAAAGCTCGCCGATTTCACGGTTAAGCTCGTCCATTTTCTTCTGGTCTGCGTTTTCTTTTGAAAGCTCTGCGTTTATCTCTGCTTTTTTTGAGTTAAACTTTTCAATCGTGCTTTGAAGCTCTTTACTGCACTCGACTTTCTGCTCGTTCATGCGGTAGTTTATATACTCGTCGCTCCTCTGAATTGCTGCTCCGATTTCTCTTGCTAAATTTAAAATTTCTGTATTCTCCATTTTCAAAATCCTTTCTTTAAATTAATTTTCCTACTAAAGATTCATTCCTTGAATCCGTTATCATAACATCTACAAAATTACCGATAATTTCTTTGCCTGCCGGAACTTGGACTATTATATTCCCGTCTGTGCGGCACATAATATCTCCGCTTTTCGGCTCTATCCCTTCGGCCAAAACTCTCATTTTTTTACCGACCATTTTGCTGCATAGATTTTTCGAAATTTCTTCTTGCAGCTTTAAAAGTTCTAAAATTCTTTTGGTTTTTTCGCCCTTATCAAACGGGTCGGGCATTTCGGCCGCAGGAGTGCCTGTTCTTGGCGAATATATAAAAGTAAAAAGCGACGAAAACTCCACTTTTTTGATAAGCTCCAAAGTACCCTTAAATTCCTCGTACGTTTCGCCCGGGAATCCTACTATTATATCGCTCGTAAGCGTAAGGTCAGGAATTTTCGACTTTGCATAGTTTACTTTCTCAAGATACGTTTCCACATCATATTTTCTGTTCATGAGCTTTAAAATTCTGTCGCTTCCGCACTGCACAGGAAGGTGAATGTGGTGAGCGATATGGCGGCTATTCGCAATAACGTCAAAAAGTTCATGAGTTGCGTCTTTTGGGTGCGATGTCATAAAGCGTATTTTGTAGTCGCCTTCTATTTTATCAAGTCTTCTGAGAAGCTCAGGAAAATTTATCTCTTCTCTGAGGCCTTTCCCATACGAATTCACGTTCTGGCCAAGGAGTGTTATGTCTTTATAGCCGCTATCTACCAAGCTTTTAAATTCTTCGATTATACTCTCCGGGGTTCGACTTCTCTCTCTGCCTCTGACATACGGAACTATGCAGTAGGAGCAAAAATTATTGCACCCATACATAACCGAAACGAACGCTTTTAGTTTGCCGTCACGTTTAATCGGTAACTCTTCCGGCACAACGTCGGTTTTCTCCCTGATAAAAATCTTTCCGCTCTTTTCGTGAATCTTTTGATAGGCTTTATAAAAAAGTTCGGGGAATTTATGTGCAGAGTGTGTGCCGATAACAAGGTTTACAAACGGATAAATGATTTTTATTTTTTCTATTATATTTTCTTGCTCCGTCATGCAGCCGCAAAGGATAACAAAAAGCTCGGGCTTTGATTTTTTTATATTTTTCACCCAGCCTAAATTTCCGAGCGCTTTATTTTCGGCGTTTTCTCTTATGGCGCAGGTATTAAACAAAATCACATCGGCATCATTTTGGTTATCGGTAAAAGAAAAACCCATCTGCGAAAGCATGCCTTTATATTTCTCGCTGTCGGAAACGTTTTGCTGGCAGCCGTAAGTTTTCACGAACGCTTTAGGAACTCTTTCACCAAATTTATTTTTGATAATTTCTTTTATTTTTAGACAGTATCCTGCTTGAACCATGTCATATCTACAAATTATTTCATTTAAGGGCAATTTAGTTTTCCTCCGTAAAAATTACATTATATAATAATTTTAACAAATTTTTGGGGAATCTTCAATATGCCGAATAATATCATATTTTTTGGGGAATATAATTTTGTCTGGTTTTTCATACAAAAAATAGGTATAATATAAAAATAATATTAAAAAGGAGGAATTTATCATGATGACAGCAACAAATGTGGCACTGATTCTTGCAATAATAGGCGGCATAAATTGGGGGTCTATAGGGCTTTTTCAGTTTGATATCGTAGCCTGGATTTTCGGAGGTCAAGACTCCGTGATGAGCAGAATTATTTACACTCTTGTAGGCATCGCTGCCGTTTGGTGTGTTTCGCTGCTTTTCAGAGATGATGAAGAAAACAAAAGAAAAGCAGAAAAATCCGAAAATGATGATACTTTCGGAAACTAACCCCAAAATATAGCATTTTATTTTAAAAGGCATAGTATGGTTCAGAGGTGGTATATAACTTGAACTTTCTATGCTTATTTTTTGTTGCCCTTTTGCTGGCCGTAGGTTTTGCGGATTTAACAAAAACTATTTTAAAAAGATTGATGTTCCAGAACAAAAAAGCACCCATAAAAGAGGTAAAAATACCTATATATGGGCACTGTGAAAATATTGAATTTATTATTCGTAAAATCATTTTCAAATATACGTGGCTAAACGAATATAAAAACGTGAAAATAACTATTATCAATAATGGTGCGGACAGCGAAACAATCGACATTTGTAACGCTTTAAAGCGCAAAATTATCAATTTGCATATCGCTTAAACATATACTATTCTGAATCGGAACTGTCCATATCCGTATCTGTATCTGTACTCGTGTCTGTATCGGAATCGGAATAGTATATATACGTATCCGGATCATTCATGTCCCAGTATATACTAATCCCGTCACGAATTTTTTCAAAAATTTGCTTTCGGGGTTTTCTGACAAACCGACGGTCAGGGCGGCCTCTATAATATTTTTCCATGGGAGGTACGGTTTGTGTATCGGGGCGCCACTGGTGAATACGTGCGGAAACTTCCGATCTGATAGTTTCTTCCAGTTTAATTCCAAAACGTCTTAAAAATTCATCTGCGTTTGTTGGAAATATAATATCGATCACATGGGTGTCTTCTTCATTTTCATCTTGAATGCGCATTCCGACTGCCCTATTAACGAGGGAGTTAATTTCTGTGTTATCTTCCATCATGCAGAGATAGCAAAAATAGCAAAATGCCAAACTATCTAATCTTTTAAGTGAAAAGTCATAAAGCTTGGTGTTATGGTGCTCTTTATTTATAAAGTATTTTGTACGATTAAAAATCTTGGCAACTCTTTCGCATTCGGCCAAACCTTCAAATTCAAAATTTTGAACTATTTTCCTCGTGGAGTTTGCATGCACACTGCTTTTGGTGACAATTCCTCCTCCGGTTATCATACATAATGATAGCGCTGTACAGATTGCTTTTTTTAAAGACATAATTCAACTTTCCTTTCTATAAATAAATTTTAAAAATGGGGATACGACTCCATTTTAACATTACATAGGAAATGTTCCACTAAATATTATGTCTGCTTTTTTGTTGCATTTATACAGAAAAACCGCCGTTGCAACCAATAATCTGTCCTGTAATAAAGTCTGCTTTTTCACTAGCCAAAAATTCTATTAGATTTGCGATATCACTTGGTAATCCCAATCGCATAAGCGGAGTGGAATCTATTAACTCTGCTATTTCCTCTCTTTTTAGGTGTGAATTCATGGAAGTATCTATCACACCCGGAGCCACACAGTTTACGGTTATTCCTGAAGGCCCGAGTTCTTTGGCAAGTGCTTTGGTAAAACCTATTACCGCTGCTTTTGAGGCTGAATAGTGTACCTCGCATGAAGCACCGCACACACCCCACATCGATGAAACATTTATAATTTTTCCGCTATGATTTTTTATCATATTTTTTGCCGCAAATTTTGAGCAGTTAAACATACTTTGCACGTTGACTTCAAACATTTTTTGCCATTCGGCTTCGCTTATATCGGTAAAAAGCTTTTGCCCAGCAATTCCTGCGTTATTTACGAGCACATCTATTTTTCCGAATTCAGAAATTGTTTTTTCTACCAAAAACTCTGCCTCTGAATATTTTGAAACATCAGATTTTATGGCTATTGCGCTAACGTTTTTACTTCTTACTTTCGAAAGGACTTCAAGAGCCTGATTTTCCGAATTGTTATAGTTAATTACAACATTATAGCCGGCATCTGCAAATTTAAGCGCCGTTTCGGCGCCTATCCCTCTTGAACTTCCCGTTATTAAGACTGTCTTTTTCATAAATTTATTCCCTTTCAAGACATTTTATAATTTCTCCAACGTACATTTTATGATAATCGTTATTTTCGTAATTTTTTTGTATGTTAGACTCTTCGAAAAAATTGGGGTCAATGTAATCCGTATATATTTTTTTACATATCAGCACAAGTTTTGCTTCTTTGAAATATGGCGCTTTATCAGAAATTACACTAAGGCCCGTTTCTGTAATTTTGTCTACGTCTTTCCCGCTGTGAGTCCCGCAGTAGCTCAAAACTTTCTTGTATTCATTACCAAAAAAACAAAGGCCGTAATAG
>JAUNIE010000014.1 GCA_030523605.1 Clostridia bacterium
AGAAACATGGTTTTGATATTACCGCTAGGGATATTTTCAGATTTATAAACGAACGAGCGCAAAAAAACGGTATAAGCGTAGTTAATGATGATATTTTGGAAAAAATTGCAGGCGGAAAAAGCAATTTTAGCAAAGCTATTGCAGCAAGTCTTTTGGCGCTTATCGGGCTTGGAAAATTCATGAACGATAGTCAGGCTTATGCAGCACAAAGTGAAAACAGCATAACAAATCAAACTGAGACTATATATCATCAAATTCAAAACAATACGAGTAAAAACAATAACGAAAACCCAAGCCGCGTACAAGATGATTTTTATACAAGTGTGAACCAGGAATGGCTAAAAAATACACAAATCCCCACCGGAAAACTTTTGAATAGCACTTTTAATCAAGTAGATGAACTAAACCAAAAGAATATCCTAAATATTCTAAAAGAATTGTCTTTAAAAGAATATAGAAAAGGTTCACCCGAACAAAAGCTGTCTGATTTTTATAAATCTGTAATAGACTTGGAAAACCGTGAAAAAGAAGGTATAAATCCGATAAAAAAATATATGGATTTATATGAAAAAGCCGCAAGCACTGAAGAACTTTTAGAGTCCGACCTTTTTGCCTTTAAAGAAACGGGAGCAAGCAATTTTTTATCTGTACAGGTAACAACTGATGACAAAAACAGTGATAAAAATATTTTGGAAATCAGTAGTTTAAATACGTATCTCCCAAAACACACTATTGATTCCGAGCAAGCATACACCGCATATACAAGATTTATAAAAAGAATTTTGGAATTATCGGGTGAAAACACTGAGCAAGCTGAAAATGACGCAATAAACGTCGCAAAACTCGAAAAAGAGTTGTCCGAATCATCTCTTGAACAAAACGAGTTATATGATGTTGACAAAACTTATAACACATTTTCGCTTGAAGAAATAAACAAATTATACCCTAACTTAAATGTGGCAAGTATCTTGTCAAATATGGGATTTATAAATGTAGATACAGTAAAAATTTCAGATACCAATAAGTTTAGTAGAGCTTACGAATATTTTGCCAAAAAAGATGTAAACACCTTAAAACTCTATGCCAAAACCAGAATATTACTTACTTATTATGGCTGTTTGTCAAAAGATTTTAGAGATGCTAAAGAAGATTTAAATAAAGTTCTATACGGCGTGGAAGGACAAATGCCTATAGAAAAACAAGCTGCTAAAATTGTAAGTTTGCTGCTACCTGATGATTTAGGCAAAATTTTTGTGGAAAAGTATTTTAGCGAAAACGCAAAAAAAGATATTGAAAACTTGATATCAAAAATAAAGTCCACCTATAAAAATAAAATTAAAAATGTCAGTTGGCTAAGTGAGGCCACTAAAGAAAAAGCTTTAAAAAAACTTGATACCATGAAATTAAAAATAGGATACCCCGAACATTGGGACAACACGCTCCAAGATGCCGATATAAAAAGTTATGAAGACGGAGGAAGTTATTTTTCAAATACTTGTGAAATTGTGAAAAAAACTAAAGATAAAGAAATCGAAGAACTAAATAAACCTGCAAATAGAAAAAAGTGGGAAATGGCAGCATATACCGTAAACGCTTATTACAATCCTCAAAATAACGAAATTGTATTTCCTGCCGGCATTTTGCAAAGCCCATTTTATGACGTTAACGCTTCGGAAGAACAGAACATGGGTGGAATCGGAGCAGTTATTGCTCATGAAATAAGCCATGCTTTTGATTCTGTGGGGTCAAAGTATGACGAGAACGGTAATGCGGTTAATTGGTGGACCGATGAGGAGCGAGAAAATTTTAATAAGAGATGTGAAAAATTTATTTGCGCTTATGATGGTCTTGAAATATCAAACAACATTAAAAGTAACGGTAACCTAACGCTTTTTGAAAATATAGCAGATGTGGGTGCGATTTCTTGTATGTTGGATATTTTATCTACAAAAGAAAATGCAGATTATCAAACATTCTTTAGAAGTTGGGCAACAATTTGGCGTACATTGGCATCCCGTGAATGTACAGAACAGCTAAACCATTTTGATGTTCATAGTCATGGCAAAATTCGAACCAACAGAACCCTTTCAAATTTTGAAGAATTTTACAAAGCATTTGACATAAAAGAAGAAGATAAAATGTACGTAGCGCCTGAGCAACGGGTGAAGCTATGGTAATAAATAATGCTAAATCTCATCCCAACATGTCAAAATTTTATAATCAGGAGGAACTATGAACGATAGGATTAAACGTATATATTCACCTATGACTGAATCCGGTTTTTATATTCTATTTTGTCTTAAAACACCGAAACACGGGTATGCTATAAGTCAACTCGTTAAAAAAATGACCGCAGGTTCTGTCACCATAGGTGCAGGTACAATGTACGGAACGCTCTCAAAAATGGAAAAAGACGGGCTTATTAAATTTTGCGGCGAAAAAGAAAACAGAAAATTATATCAAATCACCGATACCGGCCATGAAGTGCTCTCAAATGAAATTAGCCGCATAGAAAGATTATATAAAAATAGTAAAGGAGAAGATTTAGATGCATAAAACACTAATTCGCATTTTTACAATTGCAGATTACGAAGACGAAGAAATTTGGCTCAGAAAGCAGCACATGAGCGGATGGAAACTTATTAAAATCACACCGCCATGTTTATATACTTTTGAATCCTGCGAACCACAAGATGTAATTTACAGATTAGACTACAAAAATCGAAAGCAATCATCCGAATACATACAAATGGCTAAAGATTTCGGTTGGGAATATTTAGACCAGTGTTTCGGCGGATGGTTATACTTTAGGAAAGAAAACAGCACCGATAAAACAGATAAAAACAAAGAACTGTTCTCGGACAATACATCAAAAATCGAGTTTGCCAACCACATAATAAAAGGGAGATTAATCCCTGTGGGTATACTTTTTCTCATTTCGATGATTCTTTCCATTCCCATTAGCTCACTTACAGATTTTTCGGGCGGCATCGAATACAAAGGGCTGGGATTATTTGGTACAATTCTATTGGGGATCGGCGTTTTAGTTAACACTTGGCTAACTACCTACTGCACGATAAAACTCAAAAAAATTAAAGATAAATATAAAAAATAACAACCGTACACAAAGAGGCATCATCTACCGTTTTGATAGATGGTGCCTCTTTTACCGGACTTGCCAAATATTATGTATCTTCAAAAAACTCTGATTAACCTCTCGGGTTTCAAACAGGGACTAACATGACCTTCAAGATTAAAAATTGACAGCTTTTTGCAGTAATTCTTTTGCTTGGCTTGCCGATACTCTTGTTTCCGGATTTGGATCCAAGCAAGCCCTAAAAAATCTTTTCCACTGCTCAGGTATTGCTTTATCGCCTACACGCAAATGAAGACTATCAATCTTACTCAGTATATCTTTATTTCTACTCGCATAGTAATCCTCAATATCAATTTCCGGCGAGAGGCTTTCTATGGCCTTAAAATCACTCGTCAGAATTTCAAGAGCGACCAATCCCAAACTGAACACATCGGCTTTAGCACATATTCTCGGATTTCTAGGGTTTCTCGGTGATGAATCAAAAACTTCCGGGGCCATATAGCCACGAGTGCCCATACAATCCTGTGCAGCCTCATTGGAATAGCAAGCAGAGCCCAAATCGCCTAAAGATGCATTCCCGAGTTTATCTACAAGAATATTGCTCGATTTAACATCTCGGTGACATATATCCATAGCGTTCAAGCCTAGCAGCGCATTTAAAATATTATCAAGAATTTTGGCGGTCCAATCAAAAAGCTGAGTCTCTTCCTTCGGTAAATTACGTGATTCAGACAAATACTGACTTAAAGCGAAAGGAAATCTCTTTTCTACGTGTGGGATAAAACTTGCAATCGGCACCAAACCACTCACAGAATTACGGCGCAGAGCTGCTTGCACACAAAGTTTCACTGTACCGCTACATACTGCATCAGGAGTCGGTTTTTTCGATAAAAGCGGGCTTTTCTTGGGGCTATGCGGTGCTCCCGCATCTCCAAGCTTTGGAGAACAAACCGGAACAGAAGCAGCCGAAGACTTTTTCGCACCCGATTCACAATTTTTTTTGCAGCGTTTAAACAAAACTTCATCTTCATCAGAAATATTTTCCCCATTGTCAGAATCCTTTCCCAAAAATTCATCTATATTAAAATCACTCTTCTCTTTGGAATCAATATCATCATCGGAATCATCGCCCATATCTCTAAAATCAAGAAGTTTAGATGTTACAGATAAATTAAGTCCCGATTCCGCTTTGCATACGGGCTTATGCGGTGCGGGGGGCGGACCTTTATGTTCAACTGTCAATTCGCCCTGAAATGTTGTATCTCTTTCCAGCAAAGGATTTCTTAGTATCTTCAAAACAATATCACGTTCGTTCTTACTTCCGAGATTCTCACGCCGCAAGTCCGCTATAGATATCTTAACAACAAAATCGCCTTTATCTTCTTTTCGGGACGGAGCGTATAGAGCTTCTTGGCTCTCAGAAGTATGTTCTTCCGCCGGCTTTTCGTCTTTAGGTTGTTCCCCGGGTTTGTCGGTCTTTTTCTCTTCTTTTCGGGTGCAGCCATACACCACAGCTTCGTTGCCGCTACCGCAGCGCTCGCCAAGTATATACACCTTGCCTCCCTCGCCGAAAAACTCATTTTCTCCCAAATTTTCACTCTGAGAAGCAACGGGATTTGTTGCCATAGCACGATAATTTACAAGACCTATTCCGCTGTTTAAAAACAATAATCCAACCGAAAATAAACTCAATAATTTTTTTGAAACTCTTTTCATATCAAACTATTCCTCCTGTTTTTCAAATACTTAATTAACATTATAACCCAAAAATTTAAAAAAGTCAACATTTATTTTAAATATAATTTAAATCGTTTTTTAAAAAACAAAAGAATTAAACATAATTTTGCCCTTTAATATACAACTTCTTACGTTTTTTATACCCCATTCGAGGGGCTGACTTTTTGAATAAGGAGGAAAATATGGTTACTAACGAAATAAAATTTGAAGTATGGAAAGATAACTATATCATAGTTTATACACGTAAAGGTGAAATTAACGCCAGGTCCATAGTGGCATCATTCCAAACTAATGACGGCAATAATCTTGATCTTTCAAATAAAACTGTTACTTTTTATGCACTAAAACCCGACAAAACGCAAATTTTCAACAACTGCACCATTAATACCGTCAACGGGACGGCTTCAATTTCACTCACTTCGCAAATGGTTAGCGTTTCGGGAATTGTGGACTGCGAATACCAAATTTTTGAAGGCAATGACCTTCTTTTAAAAGTTGGAGGCTTAAAACTAGTAGTCGAAAATACCTGCGATTTTTCTGAAGCTATTGAAAGTACATCAGAATGTAACGCTCTCATAAATGCCATAAACGAAGCTGAAGAATTTTCGGAAAGTTTGGGTGCGCTCACCGACCTCACCACCACAGATAAAACCACCATTATTGGCGCAATAAATGAGATTAACGGAAAAACCATACCGATATCTGAAGGCGGCACAGGCGCAACGACAGCAACCGCCGCCCGTACTAATTTGGGGGTTATGACAGAAACACAGCTTTATTATAATTCCGCCGGTACAACTGCCACTATCACACTGAGCGATAGCATAGCAAACTATAATGCCGTGGAAATATTTTATATGGAAGATGATTATAGCGGACCATGGCAAGATAGTTTAAAAATATATAATAATGGTTCCTCATCAGCCAAAGCTGTAATTTCATCAATGTATGCAAGATTGTATGAAAGCAAAAACCAAATCAAAATATTTGCAGCTGATATAATCATTGCGGGTTCATCTTTAACATGGGGCGATGCAAAAATGGCTACCTTTGCGAGCGGTGGCGCACAAAATGTGGCAGACCTTACACAGTATGGGTCACACAAAATTTACAAAGTAGTTGGATATAAATACTAATTTTGGGAGGAATTAAAATGGCAATCTTAAAAGAAATCACATTACCAAGTGGAATAACTGTAAATTACCACAGGGTTGTGAGCGTAAATAATATCACAAATCATGCGAGCATAATAGAAATTGCGAGTTACACAAGCAAGTCAAAACGGCTGGAAGAAAAAAATGCTCTGGCAAACGAAGAAGAAATGAATGTGTTTATTAATACTGAATATCTAAGTGTTCCCTATAATGAAAACTTAAATGTATCTGCAGCATATGAGTATGTAAAGTCGACCGAGAAATATGCCGAATCGGAAGATGATTTAATTTAGTACAAAAACAAAGTGTCCGCCAATCAAAACCTGGCGGATAATTAATTTTCATGAATTACTCCCACCATAATAAGGGCTTATTGAATTTTTTTGGAAATTATGATATAATTAAGATGTAGTTAAAAATATTATGATAAGGAGTATTCTATGGGGTTTTTTAAAAAAATCATACCGTATTTTTGCATGGCAAGCTTTTTAGTTCTGGCACTCTCCCCCATTTGCAGCGCAGCAACAAATAAAGAGCATAATACCATGAAGGCTAATATCCTCGTTGTGGGAAAACCCGGTTCGGGGAAAACAACGCTTATAAAAAGGTTATGCAATAGAAACGAAGAATGGTATCGCAAAGACGGATACATTGATGTAGCTGAGCTTAAAAACTGCAAACCAAAAGTTTATGACGATTTGGGTGCAATACCTCCTGTAGCCAAAACTCTGAGCGGCAGACCATATTTTGAGTTCACCAAAATAGCCCCGGGTGGAACCTCCACAGACTGCAAAATAACATTTATAGAAGCAACTTTTGACGACCCAAATTTGAAAGATCTGGTTCGTGCGAGTTCGGTGGTGTTTTTGGTAGCTGACGCAACCGACCCCGCAACCTATATAGAAGGCGATTTTATAGAAAAAGAGTTCCAAAGAATTGAGAGTTTTGATAAAAAAGATTCTTTTTATCTACGACTTGTTATCACCAAAGCTGACCAAGGCCGAGAAGATGCATTTACAAGATTTCAGGTCAGCCATTTGAGGTGGGGAGATCTAACATGCAAACTAACGGAGCATAGTAGAGAGGGTGCTGCATCTGCTATATCCGGGCTTGGGATATCCACACTTATTGATGTAATATGCAATTTGTCCACATTATTTTCTCATAGCAATGACGAAGTGCAGAGTCCAAAACTTGAAGGAATATTCTGCGCCGCTACGGGCGCATTGGCAATTGCAGCCGTAACAACTGTAACTATAGTTGCTTGCAAGCTCAAGCACAAGTAAAATCTAAAAAACATAAAAGCCCTCAGGAAATCCCGAGGGTTTAAATTATGCCGGAATATGCACCAAAACTACAGCTTTTGCCTGCAATTGTAGGTTACGCTGCAGGTGTGAGTGGTTTTATCGGTGCATTTGAAGAGGCTGTTGCTAAAACTGTTCTTTGGCTCACAAGTTCCATAGGTCATACTGCATCCAACAAATTAATGGTATTTGGATTAAATTTACGATTCTGCGAAACAAAAGGTTGCTCTTTTCTGAGCAACCTTTCATATTGACTTTTTGATAAAACCCCGATGCTATTTTTTATTGGTACGCCCGGAGGGATTCGAACCCCCGACCTTTTGGTTCGTAGCCAAACACTCTATCCAGCTGAGCTACGGGCGCATATCTTACAGAATATATTCTAGCACAATCCGAGTTACCGGTCAAGTATGAATTTATTAAAAATAAAAAATTAATGTATTGAATAATTTTCAAAAACATGTATAATAGTTTTGAGGTTAGATATATTAAATTTTGCGCAAACTTATTAAAAAATATTTTGACTAAAGGATGGTGTTTTAATTGAAAAAAATTAAACTTACGAAAAAGTGGTGGACTTTGATAATTTCTGCTATAATTATATTAGTGGCAGGAAGTGTCTTTCTGTTTATCTACAATTCTCACAGGGTGCTTACAAAAAGCGAATACATCAAAGAGGTAACGTATCAAAAAGAAGATTTTGATGATTTGATGAACAAGTACTTTGATCAAATAGTTTCCTATAACGGCACAAAAGAAGCAACCGAAAAATTGGAAGCTACCGCAAACAAATTCAGTGAATTCGTAGAAGAACTGAAAAAACAACTTGGCCCCAAAGTGCCTTCGGAGGCATCAAACCATTATCAAAGCATGATGGCGGCTTATGATATTTATTTGGAAGCTATTGATATGTACAAAAAAGCCGTGCCGAAACCACTTGGTGAGGAAAGAACTGCACTCTTAAAAGAGGCTGAAAATAAAATGTCTGAAGCCAAAGACGCCATGAAGAATATCAAATAATCTAAAATTTACCGAGGAGCGAATGCCGGTGTTAAGTAACGGGTCACCACAATATATTTGGGCAGTCAATGCAGTTTTAATACTAATTTGGCATGCTTTGGTGTGGATTTTTTGCTTAAAGGCAGACGCTTCTTTTTTCGATCCCCGTAAACCGTTATACAGAATATACAAATGGGAAACTAAAAACTCTTTTTATACAAAAAAATTAAAAATCAAAAAATGGAAAGACAAACTTCCGCAGTATATCGCAAAGGGTGGGTTCTCAAAAAAGCAGATAAAAAATCTTTCTGAAATGAGCCCCGAATACATAAAAAAATTTATAGTAGAAACTTGCAGAGGTGAATGGGATCACCTGGTGTGTTGTATGTATAGCGTAATTTCATTTTTGATTAATCCCCTGCCCTATGCCGTTTTGTTTTCCTGCATAGTTATTGTTTGCAATTTGCCGTTCATTGCAATACAGAGATATAACAGAATGCGTTTGTTGAGGCTATATAAAAAGAAACAATCTGACCATTGATAATAATATGTTTTTACAAAGTTTTGTTTACCAACTTGACAAATTGCATTAATATTGGTAATATTTTTATTGTAATATCGTCACGGAGAGGTGTCCGAGCTGGCTTAAGGAGCACGATTGGAAATCGTGTAAGTCGTTAAAGCGGCTTCGGGGGTTCGAATCCCCCTCTCTCCGCCATAGTGGATTAATCGCCCCTCGCTTGGGCGATTTTTTTATTTTCACATAATTTAACTTTTAAATGCCTCTAGAAAATCATTAAAATTGCGCTTATCATAACCTATAGGGAAAACAACTTTGTCAAAATAATTTATATACCCCTTTCTTATAAGAAGCTCCCTAAAACAATCCGCAACAATTGATGCAAGTCCTCCAAAACAACCCGCCCCAAATGCACACAAAAATAAAACTTGAACCTTCTCTTTTATAAAAGCTCTCAATACAAATTCGCATTGTTTCATAGTAATTTCCCGCCATTTTTGTCGATATTCTTCGGCGGTATGTCCATCCCCACCTTTCTTAAGAAGCGTTCCAGAACGATCTTCAAGGCCAGCTATACTCAGCACGCAAAATGGCTTACTCCCCAAACCATTTTCTCTATCGACATCAAAATCATCATACCGCTTTGTAGGATTTTTCCAAGGCGAAGTACCATCTTCGTGATAGGATTTGCTGCAATCTCCTAAATTACGTGTTAAATAAACGTTTTTACTCATTAATCCTCTTTCATGATAAAAATTTCTACCTGCTCCCGTTAAACGGTCCCATGCGCCATTTGTGTCATAATAGTATCCCCCGGTTTTCGGGTCACGCTTAGGAAATTCGACAACAGGTGGAAAAGCTTTTTCTCTTTCCGTATAAAAAGCATCCGGTGCAGTATCGCCCTCACGCCTAAACTTCTTATGCGATAAATCTCTACACAAAGTCGTATTCATTGAAAGGTATTCCTCGAGTGCACTTCCATGGTTAGGTAAAAACCCGTTTGGGTCGTACGGATCCCCCGCATTCAAAAAACCAAATTTTTTATCTTTAAGTCCCAAATCATCAAAATGTCGTTGTGCACTCCTGAGAATATCTTCATCTTCAACTATTACTTTACCCAATCGCTCACCAATTATTTTTTTATGTTCGTCAGTGTCGCCATCAACAGTTTCAAGCATAGTTTCGTCTATACTCGCTTTCCCGGACATAAGTTCATTATTCTTTTCACTGCCTGCATCATAATTCTCGGCCTTTGCCAAACGTAAAGAATGTGCTAAGTTCATCAGCGCATAGTTTTCATAGAAACTATCTTTTTTTATTCTGCTATAGTGCCGCTCCGTGAGTCTTTTTTTCCATTCGCAGTAGTCCCCATTTAACAAATCTGAAATGTCTTCTGCGCCTTCGCCGTCACCTTCAAGCAAAGTTTTTAATTCATCATAAGTATTTTCGCAAGGACTTCCGTCCGCTTTTTTATGTTCCGACAACAACGTTTTTTTACGTTTAAGCACTTCATTTATAGTTAGTATCTGCTTTTTTGTTTCTTCCGGTATTTTCTCGTCACCAACCGGCGCACTCTCTCTTGCCGAATTTTTATCATCTTCTACTACATCATGCACTTCTGTGGATGTACCCTCAACGTGCTGAACTACTTCGTTTTTACCGCTCAAATCATCAGATTTTATACTGTTAAGTCCCCGCTTTATTCTTGAAAATAAATCTGAACCGAGCGCATCTCTGACAAAAGTATTAACTTTATTATTTATATATTTTCTGTTTACTGCTCTCCAAGAAGATATGTCTTCTATCCTTTTCATCAGAGCATCGTCTTTATGTCCATATTTATTACCGGAAAAACGTATCAGAAGTTCCATATACGATAAAAGCTTTTCCCTTAATATTTTTGCTATATTTGTTCCGTCGCCTTTACCAATAAACTCACATAGTTTTCCAAAATCAGATTTCTTATTCTTCAAAATATCATAAATCAAACTATAAATCTTCTCGTGAAATTCATCAAACGGTGCTCCATTATTTTCCTCTGCATATTTATATAGCGCACAGATTGCAACCACTATAGGCGAAAAAATAAGTAAAACTATGCTATAATCACGGCTATATTTGAGTTTATAATTCTGCAACGCCTGGCAATACACTTTAATATCGCCATCCGATGCCGCCCTCACAAGTTTTTTTGTGTCACTTGCCACAAACGTAATTCCGCCAACAGTATCTTTGAATTTTTTAAGCATTTTTTCTTTCACAGGTAACTTTAATAATCCAGCCATAAAACACACCACCAATATAACAATATTTATACATTATATACTATATAAAATTATTTAAAAAGTCAAATTATAATTTAAACTTCTAAAAATCACAAGGCTGCACTTACGATTCGGCAAAAGGCGTGTAAAATAACTATAAAAATGTATACTTATATAAATATATTTGACAATTAATATACAATGTGTTAGAATGAAAGTCGTAATCATCGTTTTTTATGTTTCAAATTACAAAAATTATAAGGAGCTGATTTAAAATGGAATTTAAAGAAATCGTGAAAAATATTATGCAAAGCGAAAAACTCAAATCGAAACTTGTAAGTTTGAAATCGTTTGATGAAGTTTACAATTTCTTCAAGGAAAACGGCTATGAGGGCAGCGAGGAAAAGCTGAAGGAAAATCTATTTAGCGAAAATTCGGTAACTAATGAAATCTCAGAAGAAGAACTCGAAAAAATCGCAGGAGGAGTAAGCGGGAAAAAAGCCATGGCAGCCTGCGCAAGCTTGATGATGCTAATGGGTGTAGCGCCAACAGGCACTAGCAATTCTTCTTATGCAAAAGTACCGTTTATTTCAAGCATCATCGAAAAAATAAAAGAAAAAAGGCACGAAGCTAAACATATTAAACCCACGAAGAAAAAACCGGCAGAGGGAAATCCCTCAGAAGAAAGGCCCGCAAAAGAAAAAATCGAAAATTACGATGCAGAAAAGGCAGAGAAAGCAGAAAAAGAACTGGAAAGATTTTTTGAAGAGGATTTCAAAGGTCAGGAAAAGGCTAAAGAACAGATTAGAGATTTCTTTACTCTATATAATAATGAAAGAAAGGCCGGAGCTAATAATTTAACCGAGAGAAAATTGCCATCGCCTAAGATTTTGACATTTGACGGACCTGACGGGGCAGGCAAACGATACATGGCAGAACACCTTAGCAAAATATTTGCCGATGTGAATCCGTATATAACAACTGCAGCGGACATTAAAAGGTGTGCAAAAAATCAGTATCTGGGTTATGCCGATGCTTTCATGCACGGTATAGGCGTTGTTTCTCCCGACGAGAGTTTGTTCAGATATTTACAAAATAACGAAGGTAAAGTCAAATTCGTAATTATTGATAATTATCATGAACTTTTTGAAAAACAGGAAGACGGAAGGTATCCTGAACAGCATCCACTTGATGAAATGTTCAGAGATATAGTTGACAACTATTTGAAAGATTGGTACGGAAATGAAGTTGATTTGTCGGGTACGATATTCATTTGCACCACTAATGAAACCAAAGCTTCTGTTCAAGGAAAAGTCCGGGTATCCGATTACGGAGAACTTGTTGAAATGAAAACGGATGAAAAAGGATATCCAGTTATGGACGAAAATGGTGATTACGTTTACGAAAAAGCGACCACAGACGGTTCAAGAGCTGTTATACCTCACTATGCTTCATTAATAAATAAAATATCTAATATTTGTTACTTTGATAAGACGGAATTGAGTGATTATGAAAAGATTGCGAGATCTGCAATTCAAGATATAAGAACAATAAAAGACATCAAAGAGTATAAAGAGTATATTGATAGTGACCAGCACAAAAGAAAACCGATCGAAACTTTACTTTATGAACGTATGTACTATTCGGGACTTGATGGAATTATCATCAGTGATAAAGGTTACAAATTTATAGCGGAACGTGCAGAAGAAGCGCCTATTGGCACAAGATTTATTGTGGGGTCCGGGAGAGATAAATCAGGTTCCGTATGCGGAAACTTGAGATTTGCAATTGAAAAACATTGTACCAAAATAAAGAGCAGCAACCAAAGTTATAAAGGCCTTACGCTTCTCGCCGAACCATATGAAGACAAAGATTTAACAGGAAAAACGACAGTAAGGTTCAAGATAACTGATCTTGGTTATGACGGCTACGATAAATATTTAAAGGAAATAAATAATAAATAACATATCCCCTGTCGCTTAGTTTTGGCGACAGGGGTTTATTTTTTAATCAAATATATTTCTAAGTAAAAAAATTCTGCAGCTAACACACTACAGAAAAATTTGGTTGCAGAAGGTGGATTTGAACCACCGACCTTCGGGTTATGAGCCCGACGAGCTACCAGACTGCTCCATTCTGCGATATTTAATTTCACTTGACTTATACTATGTCTTTATTATATTATAGAAAAAATCTTTTGTCAATACCTATTTTATTATTTTTTTGAATTTTTTATTACAAAACCAGTTTTTAAAATTTATGTTTAAAATTTTCTAAGATTTTTTTATACGTATTAAATATATTTTAAGCTCAAAAAAATCTAACTGAATTTTAATTTCGTTATTTTGCCGATGATTTTATATTATTTTTGTATACTTTTAAAAAGATTTTGATATTTGTTTTTTAGACTAAAAGATATATTTATCCCCATAAAAAATTTTTTAACAAAATGTTTGTTTTTATTTTCGAATTGTATTATAATGTAATTTATATTAAAAAATATTATTCTACGATTAAGTGAATTTTATCAGTTAATCTGCCATTAAGGTTGGCGTAATATTTTTATCAATATTTATATCTTAGGAGCGTGTATTAATATGCAAGAAGCAGAAACCAAATTAGTTTATGTCGTGGACGACGAACCAAACATCAGGAAGCTCACAGCTTTAGCACTCAAAGAATATGGCTTTGAAGCGCAAGAATTTGAAAGCGGCGATGAACTCCTAAAAGCAGTCAAGAGAAGAATCCCCGATGCCATAGTACTTGACTGGGTTATGCCCGCACCTGACGGACTCAGCATTTGCGGAAGGCTCAAACTCGACAAAACCACGAAATCCATCCCGATTATCTTGCTTACGGCAAGAAATGACGAAGTGGACTGCGTTTTGGGACTCGAAATGGGCGCCGATGACTACATCACAAAACCATTCAGCCTAAAAGAGCTCTGCGCACGTGTTAAAGCTGTTATCAGAAGAAGCGAATATTCCGAAAGCGCCGATTCAAGCAATGATGTTCTAACTTGTGGCGATATCACTCTCAACCTTGCAAGAAGAACAGTTCTCAAAAATGAAAAGCCCATCGACTTAACCATGAAAGAATTTGATTTGCTATCCTCTCTCATGCTCAGCAAAGGCAGAGTTCTCAATCGTGATCAGCTAATGGAAAAAGTTTGGGATATGGAATTCTGCGGAGATGCAAGAACCGTAGACGTTCATATAAGATATCTGCGCCAAAAAATTGAAGACGAAGCGGAAAATCCAAGATATATTCTGACTGTCAGAGGCGTAGGGTACAGAGTGGCGTCCGAGGACGAACTCGAAAAAAGCAAAAAACAATAACTTCAACATTATATATTCGGAAAGAGGTGAAAAAATACGTCAAAACAGGCGTATGAGCGTATGAAAGACTTACAACATCTTGAAAATAGCAAAGGTAAGTTTAATTTGACTGAAATAGTGCATGATTTGAAAACACCTATAACTTCAATTATGGGGTTTGCAGAGCTACTGAAGAAGGGCACTCAGGACGAGGAAACCAGACAAGAATTCTATTCAATCATATTTTCCGAATCCCAAAGATTGCTATCTTTAGTCAACGATGTTTTGACTATATCTGAGAAAAACCTCATTTCCGGTGTACAAAAATGCAATATCAACATACAAATTAATAAATACGCAAAAGTTTTAAAGCCGCTTGCAAACAGCAAAAATATCGAGATTGTAATTAAGTCAGAAAATAACGATATTTATGTTTCCATTCCGGAAAATAAAATGTCCAGAATTCTTACAAACATTATGGAAAACGCAATAAAATACAATCGTGAAAGCGGGAAAGTATTTATTGACTTGTTTGAACGCAATGACAAAGTGTTTATTAAGATTAAAGATACGGGAATCGGAATTGCGGAAAATGAGCTTAGCAAGATATTTGAAAAGCACTATCGTTCCGAAGCTACCAAATCCATGAACATTGAGGGTTCCGGTCTGGGGCTTTCGATCGCCAAAGATATTACAGAGGAATACGGCGGTACCATTGAAGTAAGCAGTAAAGTCGGAGAAAGTACCGAATTTATAATTTCGTTCCCTGTGGCTAATGTCACACAATAAAAAATATTTGGGAGGTTGGCGGCTAATTATATATTTAGTCGCCACATTTTATTTATGTCAAAAAACGAACTTCTATTTTTTGAAAACTTTTTAGATTTAAATCAAACCATCGCAAAAAAATTATTTGAAAACATCTACTATCCTTGGGAAGTGCTACCTAAAATCAAAAGTTTTATCTTGGAAATCGGACCAACACTCAGCAAAGACGAGTACGATGAAGTAAGTGAAAACGTTTGGGTTTCCAAAGAGGCAAAGGTAGCAAATTCCGCACATATAGACGGCCCTACAATAATAGGAAAAGGTACTGAAATAAGGCATTGTGCGTTTATTAGAGGGAGCGTAATCGTAGGAGAAAACTGCGTTGTTGGTAATTCCACAGAAATCAAGAATTCCATACTTTTTAATAGCGTTCAAGTGCCTCATTTCAACTACGTTGGTGATTCGGTTTTAGGCTACAAAGCACATATGGGTGCAGGCTCAATTACATCAAATGTAAAATCCGACAGGACACCCGTAACCATAAAAACCGAAAACGAAAAAATAGATACAGGGCTTAAAAAATTTGGCGCAGTGCTTGGTGATCATGTGGAAATAGGATGTAACGCCGTGCTGAATCCGGGAAGTGTTCTTGGGCGAAGTGTCAGCGTTTACCCTACTTCCATGGTGCGTGGACTTATCCCCGAAAATACTATTTTTAAAAATACAGGTGAAAAAGTCAAAAAAATTTAGCTTTCCAAAAGCGGAAAGCTTTTTTAATTATTTATATCCGCAAGCGGATTTGCATCAATTGCGTTTTTTACATGATAATCTGAAATGTGAGTGTATATCTCCGTGGTATTTATATTTTCGTGGCCCAAAATTTCTTTGAGTATTCGTATATCCACTCCCCCATGTTGATACATTAGCGTTGCCGCTGTATGCCTAAGTTTATGCGTGGAATAGCCCATTCCGCCAAGCCCTGACAATTGCAAATACTTTTTAACCAATGCCTGTACTGTTTTCACACTTATTCTATTATGCTGCCTACTGATAAAAAATGCCTTTCTATCCTTAAGCTCATCGTTCGGACGTACTTTACGATAGTTTTGCACTGCGCTCTTGCATGCTGCGTTAAGATATACAATTCTTTCTTTATTGCCCTTACCAATGACTCTCAACGTACCATCTTCACGAAAATCGTTAATATTTATACCCGCAAGCTCTGAAAGTCGCAACCCACAATTTAAAAAAAGCGTCAAAATGCAGTAGTCACGCTCTTTTGATTTTAATCCGCTCGTATTAACCGTGTTCAAAAGCTTTTTGCTTTGTTCTAGTGTCAAGAATTTCGGCAGCCTTTTTGCAAGTTTCGGCGTTTCTAACTCTTCTATAATATTCGACTCCAATTCACAAATTTTGTTTGTCAGATACCTAAAAAAATGCCGAAGGCTTGAAGCTTTTCTGGCTCTCGCCGCCTCATGATTGTCACGCACCGATGCAAGATAATTCATATATTCAAAAACATCCGTAAGCCCAACCTGCCTAAGCATCTCGGTATCCACATCATCAATTTTTATCTCTTCAAATATAGCGTCTTTTGGGACCACGCCAAAATGGACCTTAAGGTATCTGAAAAAAGTCCTAAGGTCAATATAGTATTCTTCCACAGTTTTGGCGGACTTACCTTTTACGGTCTGAAGATAACCCAGAAATTTTTTAAGTACTTCCGGCGCTTCATTTAAGATTTCTTGTTTCATAAATCTCACCCCATAAACCGAAAATATCCAGCGAGAACCCCCACTGAATACCTGCCTAAAAAATATTAAACCTGGAGCTGATAACCGGACTTGAACCGGTGACCTCTTCCTTACCAAGGAAGTGCTCTACCGACTGAGCTATATCAGCAAATCTTCTTGGCAGGGGTAGAAGGACTCGAACCCTCGACACGCGGTTTTGGAGACCGCTGCTCTACCAACTGAGCTATACCCCTACAATCCTATCAGTACAATTATATTATGTAAGGGAATTAATGTCAAGTGCAAAAATATTAAATTTTGAAAATGAATTTTCGATTTGGTATAATTTATTCAAAATCATAATGCGGGGGAAAAATGCAAATGCTAAAACTGAGAAACTATGAAAAATCCGATGCAAAATATATTTCGACTTGGTGCGAAAACAAAATGATTTTTCATTTATGGTGTGCGGACGAATACGATAGGTATCCCATTACTGCGGACGATATCAACGAATACTACGAAAACAAAGGAAAAGATGAAAGCTATAAACTTACGGCTTTTGACGAAAACGGAGTTGTGGGACATTTTACTCTTAGGCCAATCGGCGCATCGAAAAACGAAATAAGGCTTGGATTTGTAATCGTAAGCAATAAACGGCGTGGTCAAGGTTTTGGCAAAAAAATGGTTCGTCTTGCGCTTGATTATGCACGAGAAAAATTAAATGCAAAAAAAGTTACGCTTGAAGTTTTTGAAAGCAATAAAAGAGCATATGAATGCTATAAATCGGTAGGGTTTAAAGAGTATAATCCTCCAAAAACCGGATTTTATAATGTCTTGGGAGAAAAATGGATTTGCCGTGAACTGGAATATAAATTTTAAAAAACAAAAGAAAAGCCCTCGAAAGGGCTTTTTAAATGTTCAATGTAATACAAAGCTACATCAGACTATTGAGCAAGTTCTAGAAGAATAGCTAAATATGCAGCCAAATTTTGTACGATTGGATTTTTTGTGCATTCATCAGATAAGACTCCTAAAAGATGATCAATATTATCTTTTTGACCTACTAGGACTGTTTTAGGCGTGTCATACATACGAGTGGTCATTTTTTTGACAAGTTCGTCTGAGTCCATTTGGGTAGTACTTATGTCAAGAACTTCACGCAATTTTTTTGCGTCATCAGCACTCTTAAACAGAGCTTTTTTTGATCCAAACGCATTCGTCACTACGTCCGCTGCTTTTTTAAACACAGAGTTTGCTAAGGTGGTAATACCTGTTTTCCTCTTTCCTTCAGTAGTAATTTGTCCTAAAGATTCTGAATATTTCTCTTTCCCTTCAAGTTTAAGTTTTCTAATGGCGGCCAGGACTCTGTCGTGGGTCTTATTTTGCTTTTCTTTAGCCTGTTTTTCTTTTTCTGCCTTTTCTTTAGCTTCCTTAGCTCTTTTCGCTGCTTCCTCAGCTTTTTTCTTGTTTTCTTCCTCGGCCTTTTTCCTGGCTTCCTCTGCCTTTTTAAGTTCGTCTGCCAATTCCGCAGGTGATTTCTTCAATTTTTCCAATATCCTCTCAGTCTGTTTTTGTAGTGCTCTAGGCCCTGCAGGTCCTTTAGGCTCTCCAACGTATATAATTAGTTTTGTATCATCTTTATCAAACTTTGCTGCCACACATAAATTGATGTCGTCCGCATCGTCAATACCTTCTGGAAGAATCGTAAATCCCTGCCCTTTCGGACTCTTTGTCTCTATGTCAATCTCAACAATTTTATCATGTTTTTCGGAAATAGCTTTCAAAACTTCTTCCGTGATTACGCCTTTTGGTAAGCGTCCATTATCTAATTGTACTCCATATAAATTAACCTCACGTTCGCCTATCTTGAAACTTCCAACAGATTTTTTAGGGTTCAGTTTTTTCCCTTTCTGTATATCGGAAAGTAAATCACCTTTACCCCCCTCCCTTTGGTTCTGCATTACTCCTCCTGGAACTTTTGGCGGTGGTGGTGGCGGGGTTCCAGGGGCTCCAGGTGGCGGTGGCGGTGGTGGCGGCGGGTTTCCAGGTGGCGGTGGCGCAACTGGGCCGTCTGTGCCGCCTGTGTTGCCTGTTTCACCTGTGTTACCTGCGTTTCCTGGTCCGTCTGCCGGTGGGTCAATTTGTTCTTCTAACGCCTCAGCAGTTTCCGGATCAATCCTTACACCCCATTTTTCACACACAAACATATACGCACGCAGCACATCGGGGCCGTTTATAATCCAGTTGGTTATTTTTTTCATTCTTTTTGGAATTTCTTCAAGCAACCAGCCAATCATCTTTTCATTGCGTTTCTTTATATCTTCAGGCTTCTCTTCCACACCTTTTTTCGCCTTCGGATTATAAGTAAAACCATCATATATGGCATCAAGAACTTTTTTTAACACACCATCCTCAGCTTTTAAATCTGTTCCCACCTTTGTAGTGTTTACAACGTATTTCTTCTTCTTGCCCGAAACTTGGGGCTTAATCATATCCAAAAATGCATTTTTGTCAGTTCTTTTGACATAGGAATTCAAATATGTTTTTACCTCATCACTCTTACTTGCAGCATAACTACAAATTGCTAAGAATATGAGCACCAAATTGTAATCCCTGGTTGCCATCCAATTGTAGGTGGCCAGCAAATTTGGAAAGCCTCCTTTTGTATTGTATTTGTCCTTGTCATATCCGTTCATCCCTGCTTCAACCAAGGCCTTGGTTGATGAAAATGCGAGTTTCATCGCTTTTCTGATCTCAGCAGCACTTTTAAACCTTTTAAGAGGTTCTACTTTTGACATAAACATACACCCTTTCTAAAATTTATTTTCAATATCAGATAATTTCTATGAGAAATTAATAATACCATCCCAATTATAAATCTAATAATTTTATCCGTCAAGCGTTTTTATGGGAAAATATAAAATTTAAGGTAAAATTAATAAAAATATAATCAAAAATCTTGTTTTTGGATCCATTTTTATCGTTTTTTCTGGATTTACTATAAAAAAATAATCCCTCGGGATTTTCCGAGAGATTTGTATTATTAGCACTTTATTAAATTAAAACTATATTATTTACCTGCCCTTATTGCTGTAACTCTTTCGCAAATATTAACAAATGTAACTGCCATCCCCATGGCATCGTGATTAACATTGAACGTAAGGTTTTTTGGTATGCCGATATTTCCGCCTTCGGAGAATGCGTCTATACCTGCGCCGAAGAATAAAATATTCCAGCCGTCTTTTTGGTGAGTTTCGATAAGCTCTTTAACTTGTTTTTTAGTATATTCTCTACTGGAATTTTCATAACCATCGGTTATAATCGCAACAACGACATTACGATCTTTGATTCCTTCTACCTGCGAAAGATTTGTAAGCGTGTCACCTACCGCATCCAAAAGCGCAGTACTTCCACTCGGTCTGTAATCACCTTTGGTCATTTCTTTTACGTTTTCGATATCTTCTCTATCATGTAACTTACTATGATTGTTATCGAACAGCACCGTGGTTACGTACACTTTTCCGTGCTCCGTATCTTTTTTCTGCTCCTCTATGAGAGAGTTAAAACTTCCGATTGTGTCACTTTCAAGCCCTGTCATCGAACCGCTTTTATCAATTATAAATACTAATTCTGTATCTTTTGATACTTTAGTTTCTTGCGCTGTTTTCTCGGGAAGCTTTTCTTCTGCCTTTGAAACAAAACCAAATGCACAAAAACTAAAAAGTGATGCTGCTGCTAACAAACCGCTAAAAAATTTTTTCATACTAACACCCTTTATAAATTTTAAATTTGTAGCTACAATTTCATTTTACAACAGCTATTTAAAAAAGTCAAGAGAAATTCATAATAAACATTTAATTAATCGGTCAAGTTTCTGAACCCGAGAAGTGTAATATCATCGCTATATCCGCCTTTACCCGAATAGTTTTTTACTTCTGTGCGGACGGCTTCAATAAGATTTTCAACCGGTAAATTTTTCAAATTTTCACTGTTTACAAGCTCTTTTAGTTTATCCTGCGAAAACAGTTTTCTCTCCGAATTCATTGTTTCCGTGATACCATCGGTATAAAGAAGCAGTACATCATCCTTGTATATGGTTATTTCGCCTGTGGCATACTTTTTCCCTTTAATTCCGCCCAAGGCTGAATTATGCGGTCCGCTCAGAAAATCATAACTGCCCTTTCCATGATTATAAAACAGCGGAGGAGTATGACCTGCGTTTATAAATTCAAATCTTCTGCTTTTGATGTTAAAAATACCTACAAAGGCCGTTACAAACATTCTCATATCATTGTCTTCGTAGAGGCTGTCATTGACCGATTCCAAGCTGACCGCCAGTGAACCTGTGGATTTAAGTTTATTTTTTATGAGGTTTTTGGCCGCACTCATGTAAAGCGCCGCAGGTACCCCTTTATCGGCAGCGTCAGCAATAACAAGTGCAATGCGGTTATCATCTATGAAAAAGAAATCATAAAAATCCCCGCCAACTTTTTCCGCAGGAACACTTGACGCATATATTTCCATGTCATCTCTTTTTAGGTTTGTTGGCGTAGTTTCCGGCATCATACTTTTTTGCACTTTTTCTGCCATTTCGAGTTCCGCTTTTAACTTTCTAAACTCTTTGGCATCATTTTCCATTGCATCCATATCAGGCAAAATCTTTTTGGATGTGCCGGTACAAAACGCATACATTACGATCCCAAATGAACAGAATATTATAAAAAACTGAAACAATATCGCCGATGTGTCAGAACCCGATTTTTTCTTGGAATTTTCCATCTCTCCGAGCAGTGTTTCTTTTATATCTCTACTCTCGGTTGCCACTGTCAATGGTTTTTCGGTAATTCCGACAGTCCAGTTAAGTTTTTTGATGGGAGCAAAAGCCGTTAAATATTCCTCTTCCCCGAGTAGAACATTACAGACTCCGTATTCCCTATTTTTTAGCGATAAAATCAGGTTATTATACGATTCCGACGGATTATCGAAGCCTTTGAAAAATTCGTCCGAATCGCTGTGCGAAGAAATTACTTTGGACACATCATTGTCAAAAATAAAAACATATTTATCATCATAATTTGAAGAAGCGCTTATCTTGTTACACACCTTGTCCGCATACAAATCTATTGCCACAACTCCGCTTATCCTTTTGCTTGCATCAAAAAATGCTTTCGAAAAAATAATATGTGGTTTATATCCCTCCGAACTCAAATTATACAAACTCCAAACACCTGTTTTTTGGCCGTTTTTTGCGGAGTCTTTTGCTTTCTTGTACCAGTCCGACTTCCTTGGGTCTGAAATTCCAGACGATGCTTCGGAACCACTTTTATATACAACGCCCGATTCTGATGCTATGTACACTCCCGCAATTTCTTCGCTCGACTTATATATTGTACCTGCCGTGCCCGAAACACTGCTTAAAATTTTAAATTCCTTCTCTAAATTTTCAGGTAATTTATTATTCTCATAAATTAAAACTTCATCAGCATTTTCTGAGTTTTCAGAGCTGTTAATCACATACCCTTTCATTTGGTTGCCGGAACCTGTACTTTCAGAACTACATACATATGCATTTTCCGAAAAATCGCAAAGGTTTTCCACTTTGCCTTCAGTTTGTGTTAAAAACAAATCTGCACTATCAGAAACTTGCGATGACATTTTTAAAAGAATATCTTTGCTTTGATTTTGCAGGGCAATTTTAGCGCTATCTTCGGCACGCTTTGCGAGTTTATCTCCCTCTGTATTTACTGAATACGAACACTTAAGTATGCTCGCACAGGCAAGTATACCCGTGAATATCTGCGCCAAAAACGCACTAAACAAAACAAAAACCAATATTTTTTTGTTAGTATTTAAAGAATTAAAATATTTTTTAAACATAAAAAACTCCCCTCAATCACTTGAAGGGATTATACCACTATATAAAGCAAAAAATCAACATTAATTTTCTAAAATTATATATTTTCGATAGTTAAAGCATATTCTTTTTCTTGAGTAGCGCCCAAACTCCGAAAGAAAGCACACCCATAATTATGAACGGAGCCCACCAATACTCCATTAGTGGTATGCCCGGATTATTCATTCCATAAATACCTGAAATAATCGTAGGCATAGATGAAATCAATGTTATTGATGCCAAAATTTTCATGACCACGTTCAAGTTATTAGAAATAACAGACGAGAACGTATCCATCGTGCTCGACAAAATGCTCATATATATTTCTGACATTTCCTGTGCTTGCGTGAATTCTATGCTTAAATCTTCAATAAGTTCATGTTCTTCCTCATTGAATTTTATGTACTTCCCACGCTTTAGTTTTCCTATCATTCCTCTTATTGCACGAAGTGATGCAGAAAAATAGACCAGCGATTTTTCAATTTCCAAAAACTGCATAAGTTCTTCGTTTTTCATTGTTTTTTTGAGCTTATCTTCCACTCGCTCGGTAATTTTGTTTATCTGTTTCAAATATTGAAGATATTTTCCCGCCATCCTAAGCATTATCTGGAGCGCAAAACGGTTTTTATCTTCTATGCTCACATTTCTTATAAGACTTTCGGAAAACTCTTCTATTATCGAGTTTTCTTTAAGAGATATAGTTATTATATTTTCGGGTGTTATGATGATACTGAGCGGCATTGTATAGTATGTCAAATTTTTGCCAGCTTTATTAACAACAGGGCTGTCCACTATCATCAAAACGTTTTCATCTTCGCTATCAACGTGAGATGATTCTTCTTCGTCAAGTGCAGACCGGGCAAACTCAGGGTCAAGAGAAAAATTTGATATTAAATATTCAATTTCTTCTTCCGTAGGATTTGTACAGTTAATCCAGCACCCTACCGCATACTCCGAGATTTTTTCTGTCCTTCCGCCCAGCGTTTTATAGTACCTTATCATCGCAATCAACCCCTCCGCATAAATACTTACAAACATATTTTAACACACCAAAACTCATTTTTACATACCAAAATTAAAAAATATATTGTTTTTTTTAAAACTTTGTGATATAGTTTAAAATAAGTTTTCTTGGGAGGTACTGCGCTATGAAGTTTACAAAGTTATCAAATGATATGCTTGGACATATTTCCGGGGGAAGCGAAGAAAAATTTTATAATACTTGCAAGGAATGCGGAAAAATTTGGGATATGCGTGATTACGGATACGGCACGGATGATGTTATACCTGAATGGGTGACGGGTCCTTGGTGTCCTGAGTGTAGAAAAAAACTCCAAAAAGACAAATCAAAAGGCTAAAAAAAGCGGCATTTAAAACGCTGCGGACACATGCGGGTGTGGCGGAATTGGTAGACGCGCTAGGTTTAGGTCCTAGTAGTGCAAGCTGTGCAGGTTCAAGTCCTGTCACCCGTACCAATGTCAAAATAAGTTGATTGTTGTATGATCAACTTATTGTTTGTTAACTCAAAATTTTGATATATTTGTATTTAAGAGATCAAATTATGAGTTTCGGTTCGTGAAATAGAAATATTGTTTTGAAAAAGTATTTAACCATAAGGATATGAAAAACAAGATGTGTATAGAATGTTATGCTGATAACAATAGAATTACACCTTTGCTAAATCCGACAGAATGCTTAGAAAATCATACGCAATACATTTGTGGTACTTGTGGAAGATGTATTTGTATAGAAAGAGATACCAAGCGAGGATTGCAAAGGTGGAATTTCCCCTTTAAGTCATTGGAAATTGCAAAATTATACCTACGAACTGCTGATTATACTATGAAAAAATGTTGTGGCATATATGAAATAAAAAGTAGCAGCGGTAGGAGTTCGTACAAAATTTTTGCTACCGGTAATGATTTAGAAATCTACTTACAAAAAAATAAAGACAAGGTTTGCGAAAGTATGAAACCTGTTTTTGCTTCCGAAAAATACAAGAAATTCAAAAACGCAAAAGTGCGAAAATTAACATATGATGAAATTCAGAAATATATGTCAGAAAAATCAGGAGCAAAAACCAAATAGTATATCAACTTATTGAGTATCTATATGTAAGCTTATGTAGTACTCGTTATGCCCCTTATGGAACCTCGTACCATTGTCAAAATAAGTCGATTATTGTATGATCGGCTTATTTTTTGTTTTCAACTTATAAATTTCTAATTTCTCTATATTCCCAAAAAAGTATTTTGATTTTCATTAGCCGACTTTATTATATTTTAATGTTTATTCAAACGTTCATACTGGCAAACAGTTGTGATTCGCTTTTTAGTAGTGAGTACATTTTCATGTCGACAACTTTGCCATTCTTGATAGCATTGCTTCTCAGAGTACCTTCATACTGAAAACCTACTTTTTCAAGCACTCTGCAAGATGCAATATTATGTGCATATGGTGCTGCGTAAATACGAATAATATCACTTTTATCAAAAACATACTCACAAATCTGTTTTACAGCTTCGGTCATTATTCCTTTACCCCAATATTCTTCTGAAATATAATATCCCAACTCAGCAGTTTGTTTGTGTACATTTTCTTGGCGAAAAACGCCAATGCTTCCAATGACTTTATTGTCTACAGTAATAGCGAATGCAAAAGTTTCGTTTTCATTTGCGGAAAGCATGGCAGCGATATACTCTTTGCCGTCCTGTTCGGTATAAGGGTAAGGCAATCCGTCCCTAAGATTATCTTGTATTTTTTTATTGGAAAGTGCTAGTGCTAAATCTTTTGCATCTGATAACTTCCATTTTCTTATTTTAACAATCATTCTATTTTCACCTCTATTAAAATATAAATTACTCATTTATAAGTGAATCTACTGTTTTTTTAGTATTTCAAAAAAGTTTTTCATAAAATGCTCATTACCAAATATGTTTCATTACAATTATAGTATAAAGAACGAGTGGTATCAACGCCACTTGTAAAATGTAAACATTACTAATGGCTGTAATTCGCTTAAATACTGGATTTATTTATGCCCCTTATAGAACCTCGTACCATAATATTATGTATATTTTGATATAATCCAAAGCCCAGGAATACTGGGCTTTGTTTATGGTTGCGTATATATTCTAAAAGTAATTCTTGTTTATTTCTTGAATTTATTCTTTTTATTGTTTATTTCAAGTCCCGCAATTCCACCGACACTTACAAGTGAGATCACTATCCATGGTGCCACTTGGCTAACATCTCCGGTTTTAGGTGCTTCAGAACCGGATCCACTTGTTGTAAAAAAAATTGAAACAGGTTCTGTATCATTGTTTTTTTGGCTTTCTGCTTCTAGGTTATCTGTAATAAATTCTATATCGTCATCATTGTGGGATTGATGGTGTTTGGTAGTATCTTTAAGTTCAACGCTAAGATATACTCCGCCACCTTTTGGTACGATTATGTAGTAGTTACCATTTTTATCTTTTAGGAGCGGTACTTTTTCTCCCTCGCCGTTATAAGCGGCAATCAGTTTATAGCCTTTGGCAAGATTTGCTTTTAAGATGACTTTGTCGCCTTCGTGGGCAACGTCAAAATCAAAGCTTTTTGGAAGAGCATTTCCGTCCTTATCAACAGCTTTTATTGTTCCGCCTTCACTGGGCTGCTCAACTTTTATTATGTACATAATATGTTTTTCGAAATTTGCTATTATTTTTGCTTTGTACTGTTCTCCTTCTTCTTCGTCCTCACTTACATTATCAAAGTCGGAATTGCCCCATTCAACGGCATTACCTTTGTCGTTTAGATTGATTTTCCAAACGGTGAGCTTTGGCTCTGTTTCTGATTCGTCGTCTGCAAACCAAGTTCTGTTGATTGCTACACCAACTTTTTTTGCCTTAATTTCATTTTCAACAAGGACGTTAACATCCGTATTCTCGCCGAAAGTATCCAGCGCAACACCCACACCATCGGAAATAACATTTCCATGCACTAAAATTTTGCTTGAACCATCACCAAAGTTTCTTCCCGTTTCACCATCGGTTCGGTCCGTTTTTATTCCTATTGCATCGCCGCTTGCCGAGTTTGCTTCAACATCTCCGTTGATATTTGCCATGAGTTTTCCGCCACCATTATAAAAAGAAATACCGTTAGCTCGTCCATCCGCCTCGGTGCTTGTTGAGGTTGCACGGATTCCGTTTTCCACGGTAACGGAAAGACCGCCCGATGATGTGGCTTCCTCAGACGAAAAAAGTTGTAAACCTGTGGAATATTTTCCCGTGGCAGAAATGCTTCCTTTTACATCAATATTTGATTTTGTGGATGAATATGCATACATACCGGTGGGGGTTTCTGCTTCGGCTTTAACATTTCCACCTATGGTAATATCATTATCGCTGTAGCTTTCCACGCCGTAAGCACTTGATACTCCCTTTGCCGTAACATCCCCCGTTACATGGACGCTGCCTGTATCTGAATCTATTCCGGTTGCGTTTGATGACCGGCTTTCGGCCGTAACACTGCCGCCTATCGTAACACTCGCTTCTCCGTTTCCATTGTAGCTGTGACCCCATGTTTCTACACCGTTAATATTACCATTGGATGTAGCGGAAAGATCACCGGATATTTCTGCGGATGCGTTACCGTTGCGGCCCTCAACATAAACGGCTGATGCGCTGGCTTCGTTTGTAAAGGTGACATTACCGTTAACTACTACGGATGCACTTTTGTCTTCTGCATTTTCGGGTGCGTGAGCTTCGACGCAAATTGCGTTTATTTCACCATCTACGTTTACATCTTCATTAACTGTAACGTGTTGTTCTTGCCCTTCTTCGAATCCTGCCGTAACTGTTTGATCTGCAGCTGATGCATTTCCTTGTAGACATGCAAGTAACATCAGCATGAGCGGAGCACTTAAAAAAATTTTCCATGCTTTCATAAATAAACCTCCTCTAATATTTTCGTTTAAAAAATATATGTTTTTATTTTTAAAGAACATATATTTATAATATAAATACCATAAATAAAAGCAAAAGTCAACCACTTTTTATCAATTTCGCTAAAATATTTTTGGTATTTTAAATCTTTGGTGATTGATAGTTTTTTATATCTACTATTCTTAGAGTTTATCGGATTGTGTCGAGTGACCTTTTTGTAAACATTGTAGTTGGCTTGAAGTCTTATTATTACTGAGTTTCTTCATGCCCCTTATAACTACTCGTACCAAAAGAAATAAAAACTCCTCCGGTTTATGTTTTGACCGGAGGCAGTAATATTTTAACTGTATTTAGGATCTAAACTGGATTTATTAGGTTCGGAATTAATAATTTCCGCCATTTTTTTCTTTCGCAGTAGGAACACGACAACCAGTATATACATTATAAATTGTATAATCGCAATTATCAACAAATTAGAAACTTGATACGACCCAATGTTACCTACAATAAATCTTTGCCAAATGCCAACAATATCATATAATGCATGCACAAACATTAGAGAATATATGTTTCGATAGCGCATGTAAACCGCACCAAAAAGTATACCTATTGCTATGCAACCGATAAACTGACCTATACTTGATAAAAAGCCGCTCATTCCCTTGAAAAAATCCAAATGCGCAAAACCAAATAAAAATCCTGATAAAACAACTGTTTTCCAAATGTCACATGCGTTTTTATGTCCAAAATAATCGTCTATAACATTAAATATGATACCACGAAAATATATCTCCTCAAGAACTCCTACTGAAAAACACTGGAATATAATTGACATAATAACTTCCCAAGACTGCAACCGGATATCCTCTGCAACCAGTATATCATAGGCGATAAAAAAGGTGATAAAAACTAATGGGATACTTCCTATAAAAATTCCACGCCAAAAACCTTTACCCTTATCCTTCAAAATATTAATTTTTCCAAGTTTTTTTAGTATCAAGATTCCTATAAGAGCCGACATAAAATTGTTAATTCCCGCTAAATACTTTAAATATGTTGATTTTTCAGAAAATATTGTGATTGTCAAAAAGTAAAGTCCATTACCAACTGCCCAGGAAAATAGTATTAAGCTAAAACAAAAAATGAGCACATGCGATAACTTCTTAAACTTCATAAATAATCCTCCCAAAATATATTTTGGTGTAATTATAATACTAAATACAATTATAGTCAGCAAAAATTATAAAATACAAATATTACTAATGTCTGTAAACCGCTTACATACTAAAATCTGTTCATGTCCCCTATGAAACCTCGCACCAAAAACAACTCCCATAGGAACCAGCGAAACGTTCTTATGGGATAATTCTTTGATCTATGATCTGTCATTTAGATGATTTCAAATGTAAAATTTTTCGAGTTCAATATTGTTTCAATTTTCTTTTGGCCATCGTTGCTTTTATCAGTAATATTGTCACTAATTATTCTGGCAATAGCCAGTTTGGCATCATTCAAAAAATCCCTTTTGACTTTTATGGTTAATGGTTTTATATAACTCAAACGGAATAGCCCAAAAGCGTATTTTGTAAATTTAGGAGGTGCTTTTAGAAATGTAATTTCTTCCAGTTTCGAGGGTGGAATTAAATTAAAAGCACAGTCATCAACAGTGGGCGAAGAATCAAAAACGATACGCTTTAGATTATCGCATCCGCTGAAAGCGTAACTTTGAATAGTTTTAACATTGGCAGAAATAGTTAGTTCCTCCAACTTTTCAAAATGTTCGAAGGCATGCTTCGGAATTACTCCTACATTTGAGGGAATAACAATTTTCGCATGATATAAGATACAAAACAAATATACTATTTGATGAATCTATGGCTGTTAGAAATATCATAATCCTGTTTTTACAAATTATCCATCAATTCAGTGTTTCACACTCTAAACACAAAGTTCTACCGTCCAACAAGTCAGAATTTATTTCCAGCTTTGCATCTGTGATTTTTAGCTTCAAGTTTCTATCCAACAAAACCTCTTTTTCACCGGGCCATCTGGAATGCTGCATTATTGGTAAATAATTCAGTCCCTTTTTTGCATGGATTTTCATAAACACACCCACTTCATCCCTGCTTCTATTAATTTTTCCAATCGCAACATGATAAAATGCACTGGTGGATACAAAAGACTTGTTACCATTAAAGACTTTTCCTTTTAGTTTATCCAAAATATCGTTTACACCTGTTTCACAAGTTACATTTAAAATTCTTGCAATCTCATCTTTTGAAAGCGTTCCGTTTAAACATACTGAACTGGTGCCTCGGTAAAGGCATATATCTTCTTCCAAATGACTTTTTTTAATTAAATTAGAAATTAATTCGATATACTTCTTGAATAAATTCGATTGTTTGCTATTAAATTTCTTGCCATTTATAAAATCTATTATTTGGTGCGGCCCTGTGTACTCCTCGATAGCCGCTTTCTCAATATCCGATAAATCCTTAAATATCAAATCAGCTTCATCCTGCATTTTTTTAATTACTTGTTTTTCTTTTTCCGGCAAGCCATCATACAGAAAATTAGACCCACTTGGATGCACTGTTTTTTGGTAATGCTTTTCGTATGTACTGGTTACAGATGTACTAACATTATTTTTGGATACATAAGAATTTTTAGAATCTTTCTGGCTGACAATGCCATATACAGTTGCGATACCGCCAATAACTAAACATGAACCTACTGCTCCTGCGACATAAGCTAAAGTTTTATTCATATCAAAAACCTCCTATTTCAAAAATAACCGTTAGTATAATTATAACACAAACATAACAAAAAATCAATAACTATAAAATTCTATAGCAAAAAACTAGCATTAAAATAGTATCTTAATATTAATTTTTTCAAAACAAAAAGGCCAACTCCCAATGAAAGCTAAAAAGTGGACGATAAGCGGTGGATACTTTTAAATAATCAAGTAGAAAACTCTATA
>JAUNIE010000052.1 GCA_030523605.1 Clostridia bacterium
TCGGGTACGATAACCACTACTCTTTCTACACCGCCAAACCATTTAAGTGCCAATCTTTTTATAAGCGATAACTTCTTAAATTCCGCTATGCTTATCGGTTCTTGTCCGGGTCTTCTGACGGTTATTTTCATTTGATGCTTTATCATTTTTTACACCTCTTCCTGAAGCCTTATTTTTTTGCTTTCCAAAAAGTGCTCCTATATATAAGCCATGGGAGAGGCACTTTCTCTACAACAAACATATAATCAAAATTAGATGTCTTTTTGTGCATAATTCACATCTCGGATGTTTGGTTTAAAAGATAAATTAATTTTTTCTTTATTCGCCACATTTTTTGATATAATGTATCAACCTTAACACCAATGCTTTTTGCATACTCAGTGTATGTAACAGGTCTATTTTGCAAAAATACTTTTTTAATAAAGTCCTGTTCGTTTGGGCTTAACTTTGCAATCGCAGCATACAGCTTGTCCTTATCGAGATTTTTTAAAGTTTGTGAATAAACATCTGTATTTGTGGCAATACTTTGTTTATCTGAATCAAGTAAATTTAAACTTTCATGCCTACGAGTTTCTTTGCGATTATTATTTTTTAAATCTCTGTCAAGCTCCAGAATAATTTTTTCGAATTCACCATATACTGATATAGAAGTTTCCTCGCCATTAATAAATTTGTATTTTATCTCCACGTTCCGTTGTCCTTTCGAATTTTGATTTCTTTCAAAAAACAAAAGGTCTACGGCGGACTACGAGCTAAACACAAAAAAAGGCCCATTTATCTTTCCTTTCCAGACTTCGAGAAAAGAAAAACAAATGGATAACTTTGTGTTATAAAAAATATACGAAAATCCAAATCAAAAATGTTAGTATTCTCGAAATCTTGAATTTTTAATAATTGAAGATTTTAAAAACACTGACCATTTATTAAAGAATTTTGATAAAACAAAAAAGCCATAAAGAAACAAATCTTTACGGCTTTTGATTTTTTATTATTTAATTTTACATTTTTCGTATTCTTTGGGATGTGCCTCTCCAAAATTCTGATATATTTTAAGGTTTCAAAAATATTATGTAAATAGGACTTAAAATCAACCGGCGACCTACATCGCCAAAACACATGATGAATTTCAGATACGCACATACGAAAAGCACCTACCCTCATACACTATTAAATTTTTAAACTATAAGCATTGCCCCCTACCTTTGTCATATCTAGTACATATGATAAACAACTCCGCTCCAAATATATGTCGAACGATGGTATACCATCTAAAATTTTTCAAATAAAAAAGGCTCCCCCATTGGGGAACCGACTGGCTTGCTAATTTTTAGATGTAAGTTTAGAAATTTCTAAGATTATTTTTTCTGCTGATTCCAGTTCACTTGGACTTAAATTTTTAAGTATCTCGGTTACATACGATAACTCGTTTTTATTTTCTTCTGCTTCAAAAAGTAGGTAATCAGATGTTACGTTTAACGCTCGTGATAATTTATATAAAGTTTCTGCGGATATTCCTTTTTGCCCGGTTTCAATGTCATAAATGAATCTATCACTTATATCAGCCATTTCACCTAATTTTTCACGAGTTAGCTTCCTTCGTTCTCTTAATTTCTTTATCTTTAAGCCAAGTTTTTTATTAAAATCATTCACAGTTATCACCTCAATTTAGAGGTTACCAACTATTGAACGTTTTAAACACGAGCTACTGCTCTTGATTTATATGAACCATTGTTGTAAAATATATATAGCTGTCGTTCCAAAATAACGATGGTTATAAAACACTTCTGAATAGATTGTTAATTAAGGGAGGAAACGTGAAACGAAAAATATGTACATTTGCAGGCCACAGGGAAATTTATGACATCGATTCGATAAAAGCCAAACTAAAAAATGAAATAATCAATTTAATTGAAAATCATGGCGTTACTACTTTCTACAACGGAGGGAAAGGAAAGTTTGATTGGTTATGTGCCGAATGCGTCAAAGAGCTTAAATCGGACTACCCATTTATAAAATCCTATCTAATATTGGCATACATACCTACCGATAAAAACAAATCGGACATTAATCGTTATGATGATTTTGATGATACAATATATCCCAACTTAGAAACAATTCCACCCAAATACGCTATCATAAAGCGAAATAAGTGGATGATTGATAGGGCAGATTTCTTGATTACATATATTCATAACGAGTGGGGCGGAGCATATAAGACTTTAGTTTATGCTCGAAAACATAAAAACATAGTAGTTTTACCTATCGGTTCAAAAATATAAATATATCAAATAATAAAATCTGAAAAACACTAAAAATATATCGCAAAAAGTAGAAAGCTACAATTTTTGTTGTTTTTTGTCAGTAATATGATTTATAATTATATTTAATGACACAATGGCTCGTTTTATACTCAAATCTTTTTTTACGAAACACATGTTAAAATTATCAGTAAAAAGCAATATAATTAATGGGCAAATATGATGTTTTATAACATTTTTATACGTAGGTGATTTTTATTAAAGCAATAGAAGTATTTAAAATTTCAAAAAAATTTAAGGTAAAAATAAAGGAAAAAGGGCTTTATGGCAGTATAAAATCTATACTTCGCCCGAAGTATAAAGAAATTTTAGCTGTTGACAATGTAAGTTTTTCAGTAAACCAAGGAGAAATATTGGCTTTTATTGGCCCCAATGGTGCTGGAAAATCTACTACCATAAAAATGCTAACAAGTATTATCTATCCTGATAATGGTAAAATAAGTGTATTGGGTCTAGACCCGACTACCAATCGCAAAAAACTCACAAAAAACATTGGTACCATATTCGGTCAGAAAGAACAATTGTGGGCGCATTTAACACCATACGATAATTTTAAATTTTTTGGCGCTATTTATGATCTGCCATCAAATTTAGTTGAGAAAAAAATAAATGATTTTAAAAACATATTCGAAATAGATAAATTTATTAACGTTCCTGTAAAGCATCTATCCTTAGGGCAGAGAATGATATGCGAAATCATTGCTTCGTTAATCCATGAGCCTAAAATTTTATTTTTGGATGAACCTACTATAGGTTTAGACCCTGTTATAAAGGAAGAAATAAGAAAATTAATCAAAAAACTCAACGAAACATTTAAAACAACCATATTTTTGACATCGCATGATATAGGTGATATAGAAAAGCTGTGCAATAGGGTCATTATTATGAACAATGGGAAAATCGCAATTGATGTTTCTATGGAGAATTTGAAAAAAAACTATTTGTATATAAAAATGTTAGAGCTTAGTGTGTCTGACACCTTTGTTGTGCCTAACTTACCCGGCATAACAGATGTAAAAAAAGACGGACGTAAGTTAAAAATTTATATTGATTCTAACTTGATTAGTATTAGTAAAGTTTTAAATTTGCTTGATTATTCTCAAATTTCTGATATTAATATCTCCAGCCTACCTTTAGAAGAAGTCATATCAGACATATATAGGAGGAGAATATAGTTTGCTATGGTAAAGTATTTATGTATTTTTAAAGCTTATTTACTAGAAAAACTTTATTATATATGGGATATGTTTCTCGGACTTATAAGTTTCGGGACAATGATTTTTATATTTTTAAATCTGTGGCTGTATATTTTTTCAACTGGGGACAACCTCATTTCTGGCTATTCATGTACTCAGATGATTTGGTATACAATTATCACTGAGCTCATATGGTTTAGCACGTCCACAAAAATATTAACTGACGATATTAGTTATGATGTAAAAAGCGGTAGAATAGCATGTATTCTTAGTAAGCCGTATAATTATATTGTTTATATAATATCGAAATACTTCGCTGATTTGGTTATTAAAATGCTAATTTTTATCCCCTTTGGATTAGCTATTGGGTTTGTTTTTGTTGGACCAATTGAATTTGATATAAAAAATTTACTATTTATATTAATTGTTTTTATATTATCAGCATTCATAAACGCGCTTATAAAAATATGTATTAGCTTTTCGTCTTTTTGGTTGGACGAAAATAAACCATTTCATTGGATATACGATAAATTTATTTTAGTCTTAGGTGTGTTATTCCCAATTGAATTGTTTCCAGCATTTATGCAACCGTTTATAAAAGTAACACCCATATTTGTCGTAACTTATGGGCCAGCGAGATTAGCAGTAAATTTTTCATCTCAAGTTTTTTGGGGCCTCATTGTAAATCAAGTTATTTACATTTTGATTTTTTTGATATTGGTAAGTTTGATATACAAGAAAGGAGTGAAAAAAATAAATGCTAATGGAGGTTAGAAATCACATTAAACTTATGTTTATATCTTTTCGTTACAATCTATCCAAGGAAATGGTAAACAGAGGTAGTTTTATAGCTCAAATACTATTTATGATTTTAAACAATAGTGCATTTATTTTACAGTGGATAGTACTGTTTTCCTTAAAGAATTGCATAGGAGGGTACGATTTAAACGATATATTAGTTTTATGGGCACTTGTATCTGCTTCGTTTGGATTTTCCCACTTGTTTTTTCAAAATGTATATGCTATACCACATTTAATTGTCACGGGAAAAATAGACAGCTACATAGTTCAACCCAAGAATGTTTTATTTAACGCTATTATTTCCGGCTCAAATCCCTCGGCTAGTGGAGACTTATTATATGGATATATATTAATTTTTGTGTCAGGGTTTAATTTCTACAAAATTTTTATGTTTACAATGTTTGTTGTGCTTGGTGGAACGTTGCTCACAGCTTTTTTGTCTATAGTGGGAAGTATAACTTTCTGGATAAAAAGGGGTGACATATTATTACGTAATCTAAATAACATTGCAGTTTGTACTGCTAGTTTTCCTGAGGGGATTTTTATGGGTGCAGCAAAAGTGCTGTTGTTCGTAATTGTTCCTACAGGATTTATGATTTATTTTCCTGTTAGGATAATACTAGCTTTCAATTTTACTATGCTAGCATCAGTAATCTCTATAACCTTATTTGCTGTT
>JAUNIE010000015.1 GCA_030523605.1 Clostridia bacterium
GAGTTTTCCAAAAACTTAAAAGTATATCTTTGTGGACGTACGAAAATACAACTTACATTTTTATTCCAAAGGACTCCGAGCATTCCCCAACTTGCCGTCATTGTATTAAGATTTTTTTCATCGCCTGCAGTAATAAGCATCCAATCTTTCCCGATTAATTTAAAAGCGTTGCTTTCTTTTAGATTTAAGACATCAATTTCTTTAAAATTATTCATAAAATCACCTCAAATAAGTTTTACACATAAAAATATTTTTCAAAAATCAGATATAATGCAAGCATAATGACAGATATATTGTGCCGAGATTTTATTCCCAGAAAAATCCCAAAAAAAGTGGCAGGTACTAAGAAAACTAATGATAGCACATTACTTATTTTTTTTGCATTTTCATAGCTAAAAAATTTGTGCAAAATCAAACCTACGGCTTCTCCGCCGTCCAGGGACTCAATCGGCAATATATTTATCATGCCAATAATAAAACTTTGCAGCGCCACAAGCATAAGAAACTTGTTTTTAGTAATTATATATATTCCCGATAAAATTATAAATATAATCAAATTGGAAATAAACCCACTTAAAATGATTATCATTTTTTGAAAAAAACTTTTGCTGTAATACGCTTGTGGCTTCAAAATATCTACATTGACCGGGCCAAAATTAATTTCATAAATCGGAGTTTTTAAAATCTTTGCAGATATGATATGCCCCATTTCATGTGCAAATATCAAAGCCACGGCGCATAAAGATAAAAAAGTTTTATCTGTAACGGTAATGAACGTAAGCACAGCGACAAAAAGAAAATCTATTTTTATCTTGCAATTAAAAATACTAAATTCTATTGCCTCAGCCCCTCGCATAAATCTTTGGATATTTCAAGTGCCGCTTTTTTCCCGCTATCGATTGCCAAAATCACAGTAGCCGCTCCTATAACCGCATCGCCTCCTGCGTAAACAAGTGGTTTTGAAGTCCGTGTAAAACCGTTTTTTATGATAATTTTTCCAAATTCATCACACTCCAAATCAGGAGTGCTTTGGGATATCACCGAGTTTATTCCACTTCCTATTGCAATTATTATGGTATCAGCGCTGAGTTTATGAATTTCATCAGAAAGCGCAACAACTGATTTTCTGCCGGATTTATCCAAATCTGAATATGTCATATTTTGATATTTCAGCCCTTTGATGGTGCCACTATCATCGCCAATGAATTCCACAGGATTTTTTAAAAATTCAAACTTTATATTTTCTTCTTTTGCGTGGTTAATTTCGCTGAGCCGTGCCGGCATTTCGTCTTCGCCACGGCGGTACATTATCGTAACTTCGCCAGCAGTTACCCTCTTTGCGCACCTTGCTGCATCTATTGCAACGTTCCCCCCACCTATTACAACTACATTTCCAAGTTGGGTAAGTGGTGTATCATATTCAGCATTCTGCGCATTCATTAAATTTATTCTTGTTAAAAATTCATTTGCACAATATACGCCCGAAAGCTCCTCACCCTTTATATTCATCAATTTTGGGAGCCCTGCGCCCGATGATATGTACACCGCAGAATAACCTTTTTCTAGAAGTTCGTCTATGGTAACCGTACTCCCGACCAGGCAATTGTTGATTAGTTTAACGTTATGTGATTTTAATTTATTTATGGCATTATTTAAAATTTTCTTAGGAAGGCGAAATTTTGGAATTCCATACGCAAGAACACCTCCAAATTCGTGTAGCGCCTCAAAAACTGTAACATCAAATCCTTTTTTTGCAAGTTCTAAAGCACATGTGAGCCCCGACGGCCCTGAACCTACAACTGCAATTTTATAATTTTTATATTTTGAATTATTGACTACAACATCATTTTTATTTGAACTTTCAAAACAATCCGAAACAAATCTTTCAAGATTACCTATTGCTACGGATTCGCCCGTTTTGCGTCTTACACAAAATTTTTCGCACTGTTTTTCTTGTGGACAAACTCTTCCACAAATCTCAGGGAACGGACTAGACTTACTTACAATATCAAATGCGACTTTAAAATCTCCTGTTTTCACTTTATTTATAAATCCCGGTATATCCACACCTACCGGGCAACCCGAAACACAGGGCTTAGACTTGCACGAAAGACATCTGTTTGCTTCTTTTACGGCAGCTTTTTCATCGTAGCCAAGCTCTACCTCATCAAAATTTTTAATTCTATCAGCATATTTTTGAGTAGGCATTGCTTCCTTCTCTTTGCTTTTATTAATCATATAACTTCACCACCGAATAAATTACAGTATTTCTCCCGTGCATAATCTTCTTCATTTTTGAACATCCTATTTCTATTCATAGCTTCATCAAAATCAACTTTATGCCCGTCAAAATCAGGGCCATCTATGCAGGCAAACTTTATTTTCCCGCCAACATTTAATCTACATCCACCGCACATTCCCGTACCATCAATCATAATTGCGGTCATACTTACAATAGATCTTATATTATATTTTTTTGTTATATCACACACAGCTTTCATCATCGGAATTGGCCCGACGGAAATAACTGCATCATAGTTTTCGCCGGTTTCAATTTTTTGCTTAAGAACATCGGTAACGAACCCTTTATTACCATTTGAACCATCGTCGGTCACAACGTTTAAGCACCTTGCAAACTCTTTCAATTTGTCCTGAAAAATTATGAGCTCTTTGGTTCTGAAACCAAGTATAATATCTGTTTTGCATCCGTTTTGATAAAGCGCCTTCGCCATCGGATACAAAGTTGCGATTCCTACTCCTCCCGAAATCAGCGCCACTTTATTATACCCTTGCAATTCTGAAGCCTTTCCCAAAGGTCCGAGAACATCTTCTATGAAATCGCCTTTATTTTTTTCACTTAGCTTATATGTTGCAGCTCCCACTTTTTGGTATACTATATCAATCGTTCCATTAATCTTGTCCGAGTCAAAAATAGTCAGTGGAATTCTTTCTGCAAGTTTATCGGTCCTTATAATCACAAATTGCCCCGCTTTTGCCTTTTTTGCAATCAGTGGAGCTTTCAAAGTCATATAAATTATTTGATCATTAAGTCGCACTTTTTCCAGTATTTCAAACATACAAAATTTCACCAGCCTATAACGGAATTATACCAAAAAGAAGATTTATTTTCCAGTAAACCGGAATGGTCAAAATTTGTAGATTTGAATTTTATGATTTATAATGATAAAGAAAATAAATATCGGGAATGATTCTATGAAAACAATAATTTTTAATGATGATAACTTACAGGAAAACCAAATTGAAGATACTGTTTTAAAAGCAAGGGCTGTAATAATAAATGATAAACATGAAATTTTGCTTTCACAATGTGCAGGGTTTTATCTATTTCCCGGAGGAAAGCTTTCGGAAAATGAGTGCGCCGAAGAAGGGCTCATCCGAGAAATAAAAGAAGAAACCGGAATTTCACCTGAAAAAAATATGATAAAACCTCTGGTGCGAATAAAACACATAATAAAACACTATCCAAAAAGGCACGAGGATAATGCTTTTGGCAACCGAGAAAATATAACCGATTATTATTTGGTTCAAACCAATCAAAATGTCGACAAAACCGAAATGGACCTTACAGAATATGAAAAAAAGGGTGGCTTCAAAACTATAAAAGTTAAGATTGAGGAAATACCCACCCTCATCGGTAATCTTAGCGGTGACATACGCTCAAGATGCTACGCAAGAGAGATAAGCGCTATAGTTTCTGAAATTAAAAAGTTAAAAAACATTATAATTTAAGTATGCCCGGATAGTATTCGTGAAGAGCATGGGAATGCATATTCGGGAAAGAAAATTTATGCTGCCCGCCTATTTTTAGGCTTGCTCCGACGTGGTGATATCCCATGCACGCAAAAGGCACTTTTGTAACCCAATCATTTGCATTTTCAACTCTCAGAGTCTTAAATACTCTCACGTTATACGACTTTTGAAAATATTTATTTCCGACCCTTGGACAACCGAACACAATGACTTCATAATCATTTTTTGGAAAATTGTATTCTAAATCCACCGCACATAAAATAGCCAAAGCCGCTCCGTAGGAATGTCCTGTCAAAGCGACTTTTTTTATCTTGTTTTTTTCAATTTCTTTCTGAATTCTGCCCCTGACACTATTTGATTTGTATGCGCTTATGAAACCTCTGTGAACCCTTATTTTTGATTGGTAATTATTATATGGTATGACAGATCGCCAAAATTTTGAATTAATAATCCAGTCTTTACGAGAATCAGACCCCCTGAAAGTTATTATCATCTTATCGCTTTGAATTCTCAAAAAGCACTGAACATCTGTAATTTGATCATTAATGAAGATTATTTTATCAAAAATTTCGGGCTGAATATTTTTATAAGACATACCGCAGTATTCAAGCATTTTTACAATTTTATCATTATCCAACCGACCATCACCTCGGTTAAATAGTATGATTAAAAAATAAAATCATTGACTATTGATTTTTATGTTAGAATACAGTATAATCGTGGTTAAAAAATAATGTTTTAAGGTGATTGTTTTGTTTAAAAATTTAAAAAGTAAAAAAGCTTTATCATCAATTTTAAGTTTATCATTAATATTGTTATGTGCGCCTTTAGCAAAAGCTAAGTATGATACGCCACGAAATCCAGAAGAAAACCGCATTATTGGTATAACTGAGAAAGAAGTGAACGAAACGTACATGGCCGAACAAATCGTTTATTTTCCTAAAACTCAAACTTATAGAATATATTGCCGTGCCAATAACGGATTAGGTCAAAGAACACTGTTTGAAGAAGAGTGTAGTGAAAAAGAATATTGCAAAGAACTGGAGCTAAAAATTAGAGAAATTCTACACGAAATGAATGATCGGGGTTACAAAACGGATTTCGAAAAAGCCGTATTTTTGCACGACTATATATGCAACAATTGCAAATATAACTGGGGCACACTTATAGACGCTCGCCTTGGGTTTGGAGCAGATTATTTCGGAACGGATTTCTCATATAAGGCTTATGGATGCTTAATTTGCAAAAGTGCCGTTTGCTCAGGTATCGCAAAAGCATATCGGTTATTGATGACCAGAGCAGGAGTAAAATGCAAATATATCAGCGGGGGCACACCAAGAGGTGCGCACGCCTGGAATATTGTTAGAATAAATGGTGAGTGGTATCATGTTGATGTGTGCTCCGATTTGATATGGAAGGCAATCTGCGGTAAATACAAGTGGTTCATGCTCACAGAGAAAGAAATATCACAAGACCACGACAGCTTCAAAGAAGAACCTGTCGCACTATCACATCAAATTTATATAAAAAACCCGAAAGATTAAAGATTAATATAATATACGATTATATAAACATAAGCTTTCTAACAATATTTTCAGTGTCGAGGTGAGATTTTTTAAGCTGAGATTTGATCGATGCATGGCACATAAAACCGTCTTCGGCCGTAACCGACTGATATTTACCGTTAAATCCGCTTTCAATCAGCATATCGCCAAATTTTTCGGAAACGCTTCCCGATTTAGCGCTCTCTTCAAAAAATATTACTTTATTAAACTTCATAACCTCTGAAACAAGCTCCTTTTTCAGGGGTTTTATTACGTTCATTTTTAAAATGCACGCACTTTTATCAATGCTTTCCATACGTTCGTTTGCGGCAATAACATTCGAAAAAATTCTACCATACGTAATAATAAGCACATCGGCGTTTTTATTACCGTAAAAATCAAAATCATTACCGGTATACTTAAACCAATCGGGTTTATAACCTTCCGCACCTTTTGGATATCTTATGGCTGAAATTCCTTCATTCTCCGTACATTTTTTAAGCATAGGAGCGAGCTCTTCTATATAACTTGGAGAAAAAATTTTAACTCCGGGAATAGTGCTTAAAAACGGAACGTCAAAAATTCCCTGATGTGTTTCACCATCTTCTCCGACAAAACCTGCTCTGTCAACCGCCAACACTATGCGCAGCCCCTGCAAAGCAGCATCATGTAAAATTTGATCGTAAGCTCTCTGCAAAAAAGTTGAGTACACCGCAAACACAGGAAGCATTCCGCCAGCCGAAAGTCCGCCTGCAAATGTAACTGCATGTTCTTCGGCAATTCCTACGTCAAAAAAACGATTTTTAAAATTTGATCGGAATTCTTGAAGGCAAGTTCCCTCCGTCATAGCTGCAGTTATTGCACAAATTTTTGGATTTTTTCTTCCCAAATCGCAAATTGCTTGACCAAATTCCTGCGAAAAAGTTTTAGAATTACTTTTTGAAATTCTTTCACCCGTGGCTATATCAAATGCCGATGTACAGTGGTAATCCTTAGGTTTTTTCTCGGCAAACTTATACCCTTTACCTTTTTCCGTCATAACATGAACCACAACAGGTTTATTCAGAAATTTTGCTGTTGTAAACGCTTTTTGAAGTTCATCAAGATTATGCCCATCCACAGGTCCATAGTAAGCAAAACCCATATTTGAGAGCATATTATCCTTGTAAATAACTCTTTTAACAGCTGACTTGGATTTTTTCATAACATCTTTAATTTTTTTGCCAAAAGACGTCTTATTAAGAATTTTTTCAAGAGCATTCTTTGCTTTCATGTATGAAGGTCTTATTCTTGCAGCGTTTAAACATCTCGCAACAGCTCCGACATTTTTGGATATGGACATTTTATTATCGTTTATCACAAGAATAAAATTACGTTTAAGTTGTCCGGCATTGTTAATACCCTCATAAGCAAGTCCGCCGCTAAGAGCCCCATCACCTATAACCGCAACAACATATCCCGGTTCTTTTTTTATCTGTTTTGAATATGCAAGTCCCAATGCCGCCGAAATTGATGTACTGCTATGTCCTTCGGTGAAGGCATCATATTCACTTTCTTTTCTGTTGGTAAAACCTGAAATACCGTTTTCTTTGCGGATGGTATCCATTTTATCAAATCTGCCCGTAAGCATTTTATGAGCATAACACTGATGACTTACATCCCAAATAATTTTATCTTCAGGTTCACTGAAAATTTTATGAAGCGCTACGGTAAGCTCAGTTACCCCCAAATTAGAGGCAAGATGCCCACCATTTTTTGAAACTACACTTAAAATTTTGTGTCTTATCTCTGCGCAAAGTTCTTCAAGGTTATCTACTTTTTCTAGGTCTTTCGGAGATTTTATTTTACTCAAATACTCATAATTATTTTCTGAATGTGCATAATTCATAAGATTTATAAACTTCCTTTTATATTTAGTATGTACGTCCTGTCAAATAATCTGTCAAGCTTATTAGAAATTCCGTGTCGCCACCGATTTTTCCAAGAATTTCTTTTGCGTCAAAAGTAAGCATCCGCAAAAATTTCTGCGGAGTTTCATCTTCAAAAACGCTTAAAAGCTCACTTTCATCATCCAAAATATCATCTATCAGCTGAAATGCTATTCCCAATTTTTCGCCATAAAGCTCTGCAAGTTTAATTGTGTTTTCATCCGCACCGCTCATCACTGCTCCCACGGAAGACGCAGCACAGAACAACTCCGCAGTTTTCAAACGGTAAATATTAATAACATCGTTTTTTGAAAGATGCTGCTTATCAGTATGCAAATCAAAACACTGACCCGAAACCATCCCAAAAGAACCTGCACATTTTGCCAAGATGTTTATACTTCTGATTTGATTTTTTACCAAATTTTCAGAAGTTTCAAAACCACTCGCAACTTCAAATGCCTGCGTAAGAAGTGCATCGCCCGCCAATAATGCCATATCTTCGCCAAAAGTTATATGATTACACGGTTTGCCACGGCGCATAGTATCATCATCCATACACGGTAAATCATCATGAATTAGAGAATATGTATGAATCATTTCGAGAGCGCAAGCAAAAGGATAAACATTGTTTTTATTCCCACCGATTAAATCACAAAACGCCAGCATAATTACAGGACGAATTCTCTTGCCGCCCGATAAAAGACTATAATTCATAGCATCATACAGTCCGGGGTGCATGCCGCCCATAGATTTTGCATAATCTTTAATATGCTGCTCGAAATCTAATATATACTCATTAAACCTAGTCTTAAAATCCAAATTTACACCAGCTTATCTTTAGTTTCGCAAACAGTTATTTTTTGTTTTGCATGTTCCAAAATACTTTTGCAGTTTTTGCTCGCTTCAAGCCCCTCTTCATATAGTTTCAGTGTGGATTCAAGCGTTTCTTCACCACTTTCAAGTTTTGCCACTATATTTTCAAGATTTTCGAGCGACTGCTCAAATGTAATCTTCTTTTTTGCCACTTTTTAATTCCTCCCAGTTTTTACTTCAGTCAATTTACAGTGCACGACCCCATCAAAAAGAGCAATGGTCACATCATCGCCTTCTTTAATATCTCTTGTGCACGATACTATTTTATTTTCCAATGAATTTGTAATCCTTGCAAATCCACGTTTCAAAATAGAATTTTCCGAGCAAAGGTATAGACGTTTTTCAAGATTTTTATATTTGTTTTCCAATTTTCCAAATTTTAAAAAGCAAGATTTTTTCAGGTTTTCCGTCATTTGATTCACTTTAAAGAGATTTAAATCCAAATCCGATGCGATTCCGCAAAGTTTCAGAGCATTCATCGCCGATTTCAGATAATGCTCATAATCTGATACTTTTTGCCTGACCAGATTATTTATCCTATTTTCAAACTCTCCTACCATATTTCTTACAACGGAAGCATCAGGAAGTGCGATTTCTGCAGCTGCTGATGGAGTCGCAGCACGCCTATCGGCAACAAAATCACAAATTGTAAAATCCGTTTCATGCCCCACGGCAGATATTATGGGCACCACTGAAGAAACTACCGCTCTTGCCACAGTTTCTTTATTGAACGCCCAAAGGTCTTCGATTGATCCCCCACCACGCCCGACTATTATTACATCTACATGTGATTTTTTATTAAAGTATTCAATAGCCCGAGCTATATCTTTTTCGGCTTTTTCTCCCTGTACTTCAACAGGGTAAAGCAATATTTCACAAAGCGGATATCTTTTTTGGGCGACAGTTTTTATGTCGTGAATCACGGCACCGGTCCTTGATGTGACCACACCTATGGCTTTTGGAAACCTTGGGAGTGGCTTTTTTAGGCTTTCGTCAAAAAGGCCTTCTTCTGCGAGCTTCATTTTTAGCTGTTCAAAAGCAAGATATACTGCACCTATGCCGTCAGGCTGGATTCTTTCGACATATATTTGATACTGCCCCGACACCTCATAGCATGAAACTCTGCCACAAACTACAACATTCATTCCATCGCTCGGCTCAAAAGAAAGATTTTTGGCATCGGAAGAGAACATCACCGCACGAATTACAGAATTCTTATCCTTGAGTGAAAAATACAAATGCCCGCTCGGATAATGCTTTTTAAAGTTTGATATTTCACCACTTACATAAAGCCTTCGCAGATTTTCATCTTGGTCAAATGAAGCTTTTATATAACTGTTAAGCTGTGAAACAGTTATTATATTTCGGGTTTTCACCATAAAGTACCCTCCGAGGAATAATTTTTAATTTGCAGATTCTGTTTTTGTGATAATAGTCCCCAAAATGCCGTTAATATATGCTGATTCCTCTTTTGTGCTGTACTTTTTACTGAGTTCTACCGCCTCGTTTGCCGCAACTTTATTCGGAGTATCTTCCTCAAACATAATCTCATAAACAGCAAGTCTTAAAACCGCAAGCGCTGTACGAGAAATTCGCTCACGTTTCCATCCCATAAGGTTTTCATCTATGACTTTATCTATTTTCTCAAGATTACTGAGCACACCATCAAAAAGCGTTTTTGTAAATGCGCTTACCTTTTCTTCTCTTGCAAGCTGTGCATTTTCTACTGTTTCTTCGGGTAAATTCATTCCAAACGTGTTTTCAAATAAAAATTTAAATGCTTGCTCTCTCGAACTGCGTCTATCCATTAATAAGTTCTCCGTCCTAATTTTTTTAATCTTTTATATTGACATTAACATAATATTTCCCATATATCCAAGCATCGCCATAATTCATTATCTTGAAATTTACAGGAAGCTCCGACGACCCTACCGAATCTATTCCCCCGCAGTCGATGGTTGCAACTATATCAGAAGACTTTATTAAATTTATTTTACCGGTCGGAGCTAAAACCGTAACATTTATTTCACCGTTATATGCTTCGGCGCTTTTGCCCTGCGGAAGATTTGAAAATTCAAAATCTTTTATTTGTAAATTTTTTTCACGAAATCCCGACATATTAATATTTACATCCGCAGAATAAATACTATTTAAACTTCTGCAGTTTTGCGGTAAATTTATCGGAACAGTGAATTTATTCTTTTCCAAATTTACACCATTTAAATCAATACTATCAAGTTCGATTTTTTTAAGCTCGGAAACTATATAATCAGGCCCGGCGACTGTAATTTTCGAAGGATTTACACGTACACTGTCCTTATATGGTCCCTTTTTAAAATCGATATTTTCGGGAACGCTACTAAAATTCGGCGAGATTTCGACTTCTTTTTGCATCAGAATCGGAATCGTTGCGTCTATTTCATTAACACTGCTTGTGATAGTTTCGCTGGAAATAGGTTGCCCATACGCATCGTACATAATTAGGGGCAATTTGAGATGTACCGTAGAGCTTATTTGACCCGGCACAGAAGATTTAACCGCAACTTTTTTAATTTTCGAAATTTCTGTTTCAGGACCGGAAAGTGTTACTTTAGACGTAGAAAGCACAGTATTGCCCACGAAATATCCGGGTTTTGAAGTAAAATCTATATCAGGTTCTATTTCGAATTCCGCTTCCCTATATCTGTCTACCATAACGGTTACAACTGACGGATTCACGCTCGAAACTATATTATAATCCTGCAGTACACCTACTTTTTTTGCAGAAAGCTCCAAAGTATAGTTTCCAGGCGACATTATCGTGCTTGCTGCTTGAGGAGCTGTAATTTGAATATCATCCTTTGTAACTTGTCCGACTATAATGCGGTTCCCCGTAACTTCTACGCTCGCAGTAATATTATGGCCGCTGAAAATTCTCAGCCCATCTTGTTTTGCGCTTTCTGAAAGCTCAACTTTCACGGGAATATCCGAAATCGTTACGGGTACTATATCTGTATCGTTCGATGACACGATAATCCAAATTATAAACGACGCCAAAATAGCAAAAACTGCGGCAAATCTATTGTTATAAAAAAGTTTTCCTATTCTTATATTTCTTATCTTATTAAATTGACGTTTCCAAAACATTTTATCAAGCTTTACTTTTTTTATCATAAGCCTCCAGCTACTCCAATCATATTATTTTGAGTTTCTTTTATTTTTTCATGCCCAAAAGGTAATACTTTAAATCATTTTTGAAAACTTCAAGGTCATCATATGTAGTCAAAATGCCGTTTATAGCTATCGAAACCGCTCCTGTTTCTTCCGAAACCACCACGACCACTGCGTCTGAATTTTCGCTCATTCCAAGCGCTGCCCTATGCCTCGTACCAAGATTTATATTAAGCCTGCTATTTTTGGTAAGCGGTAAAATACAGCCACCCGCATACAAAACGCCGTCCCTGATGACAAGTGCTCCGTCATGAAGCGGTGCTTTGTTATAAAATATATTACAAATAAGCGGAACTGAGGGTTTGGATTTGATAATTGTCCCTGTACTTATGATATCTCCAAGCTTTGTTTTTCTTTCAAAAACCATCAAAGCACCCATTTTTTCTTCGCTCAGAGAAAGCACTGATTCTTTTGCGACTTCGATTATTTCCGAATACAAAGTATCATAAGCATTTTTGTCCTTCTTTATATAGTTCGCCGACCAGTATTCACCCAAATTACTTCTTCCGAGTTTTTCAAGAGCTTGTCTAAGTTCGGGCTGAAATACTATTAAAAGCCCAAAAACACTGAACTGAAAGAAATTATTAAGTATTGAAGAAAGCATTCTGAAATGCAGTTGGCACGCTATGAAATATGCAACAAGAATTATTGCAATTCCTTTTACAAGCTGCCCCGCACGAGATTCACGAACCAGTTTTATGAGTCCGTAAATAAGCAGTGCAACAATAATTATGTCAAAAAAATCATATACATTAAATGTTCTTATTAAGCTTACGAATGATCTCCAAGAAGCGGACAAAAATTCCATATAATTTCTCTCCATTTTCAAAAAATTAAAACATAAGTACCGGTCAAAACTCCGATACTTACAATTTTATCATATTTTGTTCAAGTTGAAAAGTGTAGCTTATATTTATTTGATAAACCCACGCAAATACTCACTATTTTAGATCTTTTTTGAGTATATTTTAAGCATGTCGATAAGTTTATCGGATTCTTGCATCGTGCTGAAAACAGACGGGCTTACCCTCACGACTCCTTGTTTTGCCGTACCCATAAACTCATGCGCACTCGGTGAACAGTGTAGACCCGTTCTTACTTCTATTCCGTTCGAATCTAAAAATTTACCCACTTCGTCGCTTATTTTACCGTCAAAATTAAAGCTTATCAGCGGGACGAAATATTCTGATGTCTGACGCGGCATATAAAGCCTCAATTTATTAATTTTTCTCATGTTTTCATAAAGATGCGTTACAATTTGCATTTCATGCCGAGATATATTTTCTATACCTTTTGAATTCACAAAATCCATACCTGCTTTAAGTCCGCAAATTCCCACAAGATTTGGCGTACCGCTTTCAAATTTCTGCGGCATTTCTTTCGGCTGACATAGTACCATCGAGCTCGTGCCTGTTCCGCCTTCAATTATCGTATCAAGCTCTTTTCCGCTATTTGTTATAAGCATTCCGGTACCCATAGGGCCATACAGTCCTTTATGTCCCGCCAGAGCGAGATAGTCTATTCCTGAGTTTTTCGCGTTAATCGGGATTATACCCGCTGATTGTGCGCCGTCAACAAGAATCGGTATTCCATAGACTTTTCCGAGTGCTGCAATCCTTTCGACAGGCATCTTTATTCCCCAAACGTTCGACGCATGAGTGGTAATTATAAGCGCTGTTTTGGAATTTATCGCCTTTCTGAAAGAATCTACGGTTTTATCGTTATCGCACGGGTAAACTCTCGCTTTTGTGTACGTTATAACGCCTTCTTTTTCCAGTTTATTAAGCGGTCTCATGACGGCATTATGTTCAATACACGAAGTAACGACGTGGTCACCTTTTTTAAGAAGTCCTTTTATAACTATATTCATGGCCATAGTACAGTTTAGCGTAAAAACAACGTTTTCGGGTGCGTTGGCTCCGAACATATTCATGGCTGTTTGACGGCAATTTTCTACAAGCTTGCCCGATTCACGAGACATCGTATGACCGCTTCTGCCCGGATTTGCGCCTAATTTTTTCATAGCTGTAAATACAGCATTCGTTACGGATTGCGGCTTTGGAAACGTTGTAGCTGAGTTATCGAAATATATCATATTTTTACCTCCTATCTTTTGGCATAAATTTATAACTGCGATTTTTATATCTAAAAATTATTTGCCATTAGCATAGTATGAAAAAATATAATAAATTGATAAAAGCCCTCCCGAAAACATCGAAAGAGCCATAGTTTTTAAGTTTATTTTGATATCAAACAGACCGCATGCGCCGCAATACCTTCTTTTCCGCCGGTAAATCCAAGGCCTTCTTCGGTAGTCGCCTTTACGCTTACTTGCTCTACGTCAAGCCCACAGCAATCTGCGATGTTTTTCCGCATATCTTCTATGTACGGACTAAGTTTTGGTTCCTGTGCCAAAACAGTCGCATCGATATTTTGAATTGTAAATCCTTTTTCAAAGATTAGTCCGCAAACCGATTTAAGAAGTTCAGTGCTTTTTGCACCCCTGAATTTTTCGTCCGTATCCGGAAACCATTTGCCTATATCACCCATTGCAGCTGCTCCCAAAAGCGAATCCATAACAGCGTGCAGCAAAACATCGGCATCGGAATGCCCCAGCAGCCCTACTGAGTGGGGGATCTCTACGCCGCCTAAAATTAATTGACGACCTTCTACTAATTTATGAACATCATAACCATGTCCGACCCTAAACATAATCGACTCCTTATTCAATACCGAATAATTTGACCGCGTTTGATTTTGTTATATCGCAAACCTGCTGAACATCGATATTTTTTATTTCCGCAATTTTTTCGGCAGTATACTTTATCATAGACGAATCACAGCGCTTACCCCTTAGCGGTACAGGTGCCATATACGGAGCGTCGGTCTCCAAAACCATAACGTCAAGCGGCATTTCTTGGACGACTTCAACGATAGTCTTTGCGTTTTTAAACGTAACCACTCCACCTATACCTAAGTACATTCCAAGCTTTACGACTTCTTTTGCCATCTCCACGCTACCGGAAAAGCAGTGAACTATACCTCGAGGTCTGGTAGCTCTCAATATTTCCATGGTATCGCCATGCGCCTCTCTGTCATGCACCAAAACAGGCAGACTATGCCTATTGGCGAGCTCTACTTGATTTAAAAAAACTTCTTTTTGAATTCGTTTATTATCATCGCGAAAATGATAATCCAGCCCGATTTCTCCGACCGCAACAATTTTTTTATGAGAATTTAAAAGTCTTTCCAGCTTTGAAATATAGTCGGCGTCAAAACTTTCACCGATATTTTCAGGGTGAACTCCCACCGCAGCGTAGATATATGGATACTTCTCGGCAAGTTGGGTCGCCGCCAAAGACGATTTTAAATCCGCACCGGCAGTAATGATGCCGCAAACGCCTTGTTTTGGCAGTTCTTCCAGGAGCTTTTCTCTATCCTCATCAAACGCCTCATCATCGTAGTGGGCATGGGTTTCAAATATGTTATCCAAAAAAACACCTTCTTATCAGCGAATTTCACTGCCTGCAGGAATTTCATCGTCTGCAAAAATTACCTTTACTTTATTTTCGGGGCACGTTGCCGCCAAAATCATTCCGTTACTCTCTACACCGCAAAGTTTCACGGGTTTAAGATTCGAAACCAAAATGATACTTTTTCCGATTAATTCTTCGGGCGTATAGTGCTGAGAAATGCCCGAAACTACGGTTCTTCCGTCTTTACCGTCGTCCACTCTCAGTTTGAGGAGTTTTTTCGACTTCTTAACGGGTTCACATTCGGTTATCTTCGCAACAATAAGTTTTACTTTCGCAAAATCTTCTATATCTATCAGCTTAACCACATTTTCTGCGGTTTCTTCTTGTTTGTCGTCAGACTTATTTGCCGCCGCTTTCATACTATCTTCAACCATCTTATTAAGCTCCTCGATTTCTTTTTTCACGTCTATTCTTGGGAATAGCGGCTCGCCTTTTTGAGTTTTCAAATTACGTGGCAGCACGCCCCACTGTGAAGCAGATTCCCATGTACACTGATTTTTATCCGCTCCGATTTGACTCTGAATTTTTTCAGGAGTATTCGGCATAAAAGGCTCAATCAAAACGGAAATTATTCTGAGGCACTCACAAAGATTATACATAACCCTAGCAAGACGGTCTTTTTCGTTCGGGTCTTTCCCCAGTTTCCACGGCATTGTTTCATCTATATATTTGTTACACTTCGAAATAAGTAACCACACATCCGCAAGCGCCGCAGAAAATCTATAACTATCCATTTTGGTTTCATATTCTTTTTTAAGGCTTACCGCAAAATTAATCAGTTCACCGTCAACATTACCCTCTTTTTGATTTTCGGGTATTGTGCCGTCAAAATACTTATCTATCATTGACACGGTACGTGATAGAAGATTGCCTAAGTCATTCGCCAAATCGAAGTTTATCCTGTTAATGAGTGCTTCGTTAGTGAAAAGTCCGTCAGAACTAAACGAAAATTCTCTCATCAAAAAATATCTCAGTGCGTCAACGCCGTATCTATCGCATAGTACAATAGGGTCCACAACATTTCCACGGGATTTAGACATCTTATTTCCGTCGCCGAAGAGTATCCAGCCATGCGCAAAAATTTGTTTTGGTAGCGGCAATCCCAAGGCCATTAGTATCGCCGGCCAAATTATTGCATGAAATCTTAAAATCTCTTTACCTACAAAATGTACATCGGCAGGCCAATATTTTTTAAATTCAGTTTCATTTTCGGAGGTGTAGCCTTGTGAATTGATATAGTTAGTAAGCGCATCAAGCCATACATAAACCACGTGTTTGTCGTCAAAATCCACGGGAATACCCCATTTAAAACTTGTCCTGCTTACGCACAAATCATCAAGACCGCTTTTTATGAATTGTATCATTTCATTTTTTCGGCCTTCAGGCTCAATAAATTCAGGATGTTTTTCGTAATAGTCGAGTAACTTATCTCCATATTCGGAAAGCTTGAAAAAGTAAGCTTCTTCTTCCGTCCAAGTTACTTCACGCCCACAATCGGGGCACTTTCCGTCCACAAGCTGAGTATCGGTAAAAAATGTTTCGTCCGGAGTACAGTACCAACCTTTATATTTGCCCTTGTAAATCTTGCCGTCATCATATAGTTTTTTAAATATTTTTTGAACAGCTTTTTTGTGACTCTCGTCTGTTGTGCGGATAAATTTATCATAGGAAATGCCTAATGTGTGCCAAAGACTTTTGAATTTTTCTACAATGGCGTCAACATATTTTTTAGGAGTTGTATTTGCTTTTAAAGCGTTGGTTTCTATTTTTTGGCCGTGTTCGTCCGTTCCGGTTGTGAACATGACGTCATAACCTTGTAAACGTTTGTATCTCGCCATGGTATCGGTAGCGATTGTACAGTAACTTGTACCTAAATGCGGCATGCCCGAAGGGTAATAAATAGGTGTTGTAATGTAAAACTTTTTACTATTCATAGTGTGTCCTCCAAAATCGAATTGCAAATTTTATTATAACACTTATTTTGGCAAATTGCACCACTTAACTAAAACCCGCATACAAAAACACGCACTTATTCAGGTGCGTGCTTTTGTGTATTTACATATTTTCACTGTTTTTTATTCATTATTGTACCGGCTATTCCTAATCCTCCACCCACAGTGCCACCTGCTGCTAATATAGCAATGAATGAATTTCCTAGGTTTTTAGTCAACTTTTGATATTTAGCAGCCTTTTCTGTATCGTTTATTGCTAACATTTTTTTATATTTTCTCCTATATACTTCGGATGATATTCCACAAGCCAATCCTGCCGCTAACGACGTAAAAATAGTTATGGTACCAACCGCTCCGACAATATCTCCCGCTCTAGATCCACCACAAATATTTTCAAGTGAAATGTCCTCAAGCTCCTCAGGTGTGGCATTAAGAAGCGCTTTAACATCTTTTGAAATTTCCTCAGCATCTTCAGTAGTCAGTTCCAAACCCAAACTTTTAAATTTTTCTCGGTAGGTCTCAGGTGTAGCCGTTCCACCGGATACTTTTTCTATAAATGTCTCATCATTTGTAAGCTCTCTCACTTTGCTCTTATCGCTAAAGAATTCCTTAATTTTTTCACTATTATTTTCCATAAATATACCTCCTACTAAATTCTATATTCACACATCAAATTGTAACACTAAGTATAAAGCACTGTCAATTTTTAAAATGTTTTTGTCCTCTATATGAAAATATGCACTTATTCAAATGCGTGCTCGCATTTTTTCGTTCATATTTAATCATCGTCATCGTCGTCGTCATCAATCGATGATGCGGCTATCAACAAGGTGGATAATCCAACTATCAAAACTCCTCCGCCTACGCCTAAACCTATGCCCACACTACTAGATTTACTCCCACCTGAAACATTTCCAAGTGAAATATCTTCAAGCTCCTCAGGGGTGGCATTAAGAAGCGCTTTAACATCTTTTGAAATTTTCTCAGCATCTTCAGCAGTCAGCTCCAAACCCAAACTTTTAAATTTTTCTCTGTAAGTTTCCACTGTTGCAGTACCTGATTTTACTTTACTCATAAACTCTTTGTCATTCGCAAGCTCTTTTACTTTGCTCTTATCGCAAAAGAATTCCTTAAATTTTTCACTATTATTTTCCATAAAATCTACCTCCTACTAAATTTTATATCCACACATCAAATTGTAACACTAAATATAAATACTGTCAATTTTTGAAAATATTTTTGTGATTTATATAAAAACACCCCCGGCTGAAACATGCCGAGGGCTATAACTATGTAGTCAATATTTTTAGTTCTTATTTTTCCTTAGAGATGCAATAGCCGCAAACGATGAGATAAATCCAAGCACTGACATAATTATAAGCACATTTTGGTCATCTCCCGTCTTTACAGAAATCGCTTTCGAAGATTTGGATTTTCCGGTATCTTTATTTTCTTCATTTTTTGAGGTCTTGTTTTCTTCAGCATTTTCCTCTTTGCTCTCTTCAGATTTGTTTTCTTTCTCGTTTTCTTTTTTCTCAGTACCTATTTGAATACTTTTCGTCAAATATTTTCCGCCATTGTAATCTGCCACTTTGACGACATATTTCCCGTCTGACAATTCAATAGTAGAACTCTCATAACTGTTGCTGTCATCTACCCCCGCTGTTCTCATAGTGACTAATTTTTTGCCGCTTTTATCGTAAACAGCCACCGCTACTGCAAGCATTCCTTCTTCTGTTTTACCACTTACAATAATTGAGTTGCCATTTTTAGAAACATTCATTGAAAGCACTGATTTCGTATCAGCTGCCACAGGTTCACCGTCCGAATCGCCTTCGGCAAATACGCCGAAACATGCAATCATCATAATAAATATAAAAAACGAAACAAATTTCTTTATCGATCTATGCATAATAGTTTATCCTCCAATCTATTTTATTCTTCTCGTAGTGATATCATAAATAGTCCCTTTTCCCGATCCGCTAAATGTACCACCATATGTATTTCCGCTGAGTGCGCCTTTATTCACAACCGTAAACGCAATATCTTGTATCTTTTGAAGTGCATCACGACCACTTTTAATATCACTTCCCAGTGATACAGGGTAAACACTTGCATAAAGTCCTTTCCCGCCGTCGCTCGTGTATCCATCGGGACCCGGTTCACCTAATCCCAAAGCTTCCATTCCCGGTTCTGCATTTTCCAGTGACATTGGGCTTAACAAACGTGTAGTAGGTTTTTTACCATACCGAGTAATTGTCGCAACTACATCAAAGTTACTGTACCTATAATCTTTTGGATAGAAAAATGCCGCATTTACTTTTGCTTCTTTCATATCCGGGCTAAAATTATCCATTGCGTTTATAACAATTCTTTGTGGTCTAAAATAATATTTACCGCCATCTTCGTCTTCCGCCTCAAACACTACTCTATCATAATAGTTAGAGTGGAATGTTATGGTAAACTCGCCTGTTTCTTCGTTTTTCACTATATCTACCGCTCCGCTGTTCACATTCAGTGCTTTCACGGACTTAATTGCCGATTTGGAATGAAGACCTGTTTTAAATTTAATTGAAGAATTTAAAAGATATGTTTTATAAACTGCGGGATGATCTTTTGTGGTTTCCGAGATATCTACTGTACTTGTAAAAAATGTAGGATCCCAAAAGTTTGGGAAGTATTCGTAATCCTCTGCGCTCGTGCCAAAAGTTATTGCTTCATATGAACCGGCTAAGTATACTACGGATCTAAATATTCTATCCCCATTACTCAAAATAGAATTGGCGCCTTCGGCATCACTGCATGGGTCCAACTGAATACCCATATCATCTATTCCGTTGCCAAATACATACTCTTTGTTCACTTCAGGCTTAACGTTTCCGCCTTCATCCTCCATGTCAACAGCCAAAGCCCAGTTTGCCGGTTCCTGCCCCCACTGATAGTTATGACCGTTACCGCTATCATCAGTAATCTCAGATACCGCTATGTAATTCATTACAGAGCCACTTTGTAAATTCTCAAATTTATGGTAAGAAAGTGTTCCATCTTCGTTTGCCCAACAGAAATATGCATTCCCATTAAATTCGGGTTCATCATCAAATGCACTTACCGTGCCGCTCAAAAACATCAACGGGCACAAAACAAAAAATAAAAATAAAAAAATTCTACTACTTTTTTTCAAATTAAACTCCTCCTAATTTTAATTAACGATATAAATTTTTAGGGTATTCTAATTATAGTTTACAAAACACCTCCATATAAATTCTAAAATTGAGTATTTTTTAACACAATACAAGTCGCCGCCTACATTCTATCACAATATTTTTTGAATATCAATAATTTATTTTGAATTTATTACATTCAATATATCTATTGACCACATAAAATTCATTACCATATTTTTGCAGTATAATTATTTTCCGTATTGCCAATAATACTTATCGTGGAGGTGAGAAAGATGAAAAATGAGTATAACGACAGAAATTCAAACCAACAAAACAACCAGAATAATCAGAATAATCAAAATTCCAACAACTCAAACAAAAACAACAGCAATTCAAAAAACTGTAAATAGTTTTCTCTCCTAATCAAAAACCCTTTCCCTAAATGCTATTTAAACGCTTAAGGAAAGGGCGATTATTTTATATTAAATATGCTCCGTGGGACAAAGGCCTTGTGATGCAAGCAAAATCGTACATATTTTGACAAAATTTTAAACAGTTTTCTGCTTTATTCATATCGTTAAAAATCCCATAAACTGCTGACCCGCTACCTGTCATAAGAGATCCCATCGCTCCGAAATTATGTAATTTTTGTTTTATTTCAAAAATTTTTTCATTATTTATAACCTCTTCGAAACGATTGAAAAGATTATCACATATACTCTGTAAACTCTGTAATTCAAGCGCCATTTTGAGCGATTCCATATGGTGTTTCTTGGCTACTCTTATATCATCAAAACGTGAATATGCCTCTGCGGTTGAAATCGAAACATTAGGTTTAACCACCAAAATACTGCAATTTGGCATACTATACGTGGGAATTAAGTCTGTTCCTGTTCCCTTTGCGGCTGCTGCTCCTCCAATTATGCAAAACGGCACATCTGAACCTACCCCGGAACCTATTTTGCACATTTTCGGGATACTAAGATGTGTTTCAAACATTTTATCAAGGCCAAATATTACCGCCGCTCCATCCGTGCTTCCGCCTGCAAGCCCTGCACACATCGGAATGTTTTTCTTAATTTTAATATTTATACCTCTACTGCTAATTTTAGTATACTCAAAAAAATATTTTGCAGCTTTGTAGGCAATATTATTTTCGGTAGAACAATTTATTTCTTTATCGGTACTAAGACTGATTTTTCCGTCCGAAGAAAAACTCAAATCAATTTCATCACAAAGTGATATACTTTGCATAATCATATCAACTTCATGATAGCCTTTAACATTTTTTTTACCTATTTCGAGTCCTAAATTTATCTTTGCAGGAGCCAGTATTTTCAAATTTAAAGCAACCTTCTTTTATTCTAATTTTGCACACCACAAATATTATAATGGAAAAGAAATAAATATTCAAAAAAATGTATTCAAATTTTTTCTTGACAATATTTTTTACCTCTGATAAAATTAGGTTGTAAATAAGCCGGTGTGGCGGAATGGCAGACGCGACGGACTCAAAATCCGTTGTTGGCGACAACGTGTGGGTTCAAGTCCCACCACCGGTACCAGTCAAAAATAATGTCAGATTTTGTAGAATAATTTGTTTTAAAAAGTTGCTTTTTTAGGACAATTTTTTATTATATGAAGAAAACCACCGAACTCGCAGATTCGGTGGTAATTTCTACTTGCAGTAAATTTGGATTGATTTGCTTATGAAATCAGCTAATCCATCTTTATGTTTATCAATGTTCTTGGTAAACCTTTTGTCATCTATGTAGAGTTTAGATAATCCCAAAAGTGTTTCACCCTCGCAATCGTAAAGATTTTCCGTTATGAAGTTTTTCCACTCTTTTACTAAGTTTTGTGCTTCTTCCGAAGTTTCACCTTTATCCATAACACTTGCAAACTTTTTAAAAATCACTTCTATCTTTTCATAGAGATTAGCCCAATCACTTTTACTGTAATTTTTGGTTTTTTCTTGAAACATCTTGTACTTATCAGTATTTCCGTACACTTCTTTTGCCTCATCAGCATATTCTTTCTGTAATTTTTCAATTTCAGAAACATCAAATTCACTAAAACTCATACTATCATCTCCCTTAAGTGTTTTATCTACAAGCTTAATTAACTTGTTTAATCTGTTACGTTTTAATGTGAGTAAATTTTTGTGATTCAAAAGTACTTTTTCTCTATCAAAGTTAGGGTTTTTTATTATGGATTCAATTTCTTTAAGTGGAAAATCCAATTCCTTAAAAAACAAAATTTGCTGTAAAATTTTTAAATCTTCATCGTTGTAAAGTCTATATCCTGATTCAGAATATTTACTAGGTTTAAATAAACCTATCGTGTCATAGTGATGAAGCGCTCTTACACTAAGACCTGTTAAATCAGCAACCTGTTTTACTGTTTTCATCTAACTCTCACCTCCGACTATTTTTTGAGCTTCAACCTAAGAAAATTTCTATTGCCGGCTTAAGATTTTTCCGAAGATTTTAGGCTCTATTTTTATAATAAACTATTACGTTGCGTTAGAGTCAATACTTTTTTCAAAAAAATTTTGTTGGTTTAAAAAATACCGATTTTAAGCTCTGCCGAAAACTTAGTTGCTGCGTAGATTTATACACTTGTAATTTACGTCTAATTTACGTCAATTTTCTAAAATATAAATATTTCTAACGGCTGTTATCCGTTTAAATACTGGATTCGTTCATGCCCCTTATGAAACTTCGCACCATAAGCAAAAGTAGGGCTCCCATGTGTTAGTGGGATCCCTTTTTTAGATGTAAACGTCAAATTTTATTTTGTACTTTATTTTTCTATATGCCAGAAATGCGAGGCATTTTAGCTCTAGTTTTAATCCGGTTTAATTTAATGCGTTCTTTACTCTTAAGGCTACGGCAGTATCTAAATATATTATCGACTGTTCTTTCCATTATTGGTGTCAAGTTAGGATTTTGTAATCCAGTTAATTCTTCTAATGCGTCTATTTGTTTATTGATATTCAGATCGGGTATTTTGACTAAAGCTATTAACGCATCTATGCATCACAGATTACCTACCGGTAATGCTTCTATTACTCTGTTTAATGCCTTATCAGAATTTGGTTCCAGGTGTCACACCATTGGTATCCCCAAAACCTATTACTGGCTGGGTCATATGTCAAATATCGCTTTGTTGCGAAGTTTTGCATACGGTATTCAGATTTACTAACGTCCACAGCTTCAAATACCCACTCCTGATGATCACCCCAACCATTGGCCCAAGTTTGTATTCTGCCTGAGCCACGGTCTTCATCTAAAGCTTGTGTTCTCCAAAAAATAGGTGTGTATTGTTTCCCGGGCCACAAATTATATGTACCATCATCATATATCATCAAAATTTAATAATCAATCGAAGCCGCTTACATTCTGCTATTTGGATATATATGAAAACAAATCTTATATTTTATATTTAAAGGCAACAAAATATTTATTTATCTGAAAGTACTCAACCGCTTTGCTCGTTTATAATAATATAAATTTGAAAACATAACAATAATTTCACCCCTAAAGCTTCATCTAGGGGCTGCTATCTCAAAAATCTTACATTTTAATAAAACAAGTCTCTAAACTTTAGATTTCAGATAAGCATCTATAAATCCGTCTAAGTCGCCGTCCATGACCGCTTGGGCGTTTCCGCACTCAAAGTTGGTTCGGTGATCTTTCACAAGAGTATACGGCATAAAAGTATAAGAACGAATTTGCGAACCCCAGGAGATCTCTTTTTGAACGCCTTTAATATCCTCAATTTTTTCAAGATGTTCACGTTCTTTTATCTCGATGAGCTTAGATTTCAAAATTTTCATTGCGGTATCTCTGTTCTGGAACTGACTTCTTTCGTTTTGGCATGCGACAACAATGCCGGTCGGAATATGAGTCAAACGTACGGCGGAAGATGTTTTATTGACGTGCTGACCGCCTGCACCGCTTGCTCTGAAAACGTCCATTTTTATGTCGTCAGGTGCAATTTCAACTTTAATTTCGTCGTTTATTTCGGGGATTACTTCAAGCGACGCAAAAGAAGTGTGTCTTCGACCCGAGGCATCAAATGGAGAAATACGCACCAATCGGTGAACTCCGCTTTCTCCTTTTAAAAATCCATAAGCATTTGTGCCTTCAACGAGAATTGACGCACTTTTGAGTCCTGCTTCTTCGCCGTCGAGAAAATCGAGCATTTTAACTTTAAAATCGTGTTTTTCTCCCCAGCGCATATACATTCTGCAAAGCATTTCAACCCAGTCTTGGGCCTCAGTGCCGCCAGCTCCCGCATGAAAAGTCAGAATTGCGTTTTGCGAATCATATTCTCCGTTTAAAAGAGTGGTCAAAGTCTGCGTTTCTACAGATTTCAGAAGCTGTTTAAATTTTTTTTCTATCTCTTCTACCGAAGATTCGTCATTTTCTTCTATGGCAAGCTGTGTCAAAACTTCTACATCTTCAAATTCGCTTTGGAGTTTCTGAAAATCTTTAATTTTTTTGTTAAGCGCACTTATTTTTGAAAGAATTTTTTGAGACTGTTCGAGGTTATCCCAAAAATCAGGTTTTGACGTTTCTTTTTCCAAATCGGCGACAATCGATTTGGATTTTTCAATTTTAAGCGCTTCTGACAAGGATTTTATTTTTGGCTCTGTTTTACCGAGTTCTTGTTTTATTTCTTCAAGTTGCAAGATCATAAAATCCCTTCTTTCGTTTATCGGCTAAATTTTTTATTATAAAGCTCTATGGTGTCGGAAATAACCATAATAGCTTCATCTCTGCCCTGAATATCGTTAACTACCGTTTTTTTGTTTTCGAGAGTCTTGTAGACGCTGAAAAAGTGTTTAATCTCATCAAACATATGTTCGGGTAATTCAGAAATATCCGTATATTTATTATATGTCGGGTCGTTTACAGGTATGGCAATTATTTTTTCGTCGTTGCTCCCCGAATCAATCATGGTCATCACTCCAATTGGATAGCACTCGACCAAAGTCATCGGATAGATGTGTTCCGAACAAAATACCAGAACGTCTAAAGGGTCTCCGTCATCGGCGTAGGTTCTGGGTATAAAACCATAATTTGCAGGGTAATGCGTAGATGTATAAAGGACTCTGTCGAGTTTAAGCATACCCGTTTCTTTGTCGAGCTCATATTTGGATTTGCTGCCTTTTGAGATTTCAATAACTGCTGTAAATTTTGTAGCTGATACCCTGCTTGGGTCGATATCATGCCAAATGTTCATTTTAAAACTTCCTTTTTATATTTTTATCGTTAAGTAGTGTAAAATAAGCCAAGTCTGCGGTGTTGTTTGTGAGCATCGCAACGGTTACGGGGCCGACTCCTCCCGGTACGGGAGTTATATATGAGCAAATCGGTTCCACGTTTTTAAAATCCACATCTCCGCAAATTTTACCGTTTTCGTCCCGGTTTATGCCCACATCAATAACTACGGCTCCCGACTTTACCATATCTTTGGTTATAAGTTTTGGTACGCCTGTGGCCGAAACAATAATATCGGCATTTTTGCAAAAATCTTTCAAATCTTTGGTTTTGCTGTGGCAGAGCGTAACTGTTGCATCACGATTTGTAAGCAGTAAAGCCGTAGGTTTACCGACTATATTGCTTCTGCCTATCACAACACAGTTTTTGCCGCTTAAGCTTATTTTTTTATACTCCAGAATTTTAATTATACCATAAGCTGTGCAAGGAATCAAGCTTTTATCGCCGAGAATGAAGCCCCCGAAGTTTTGCGGATTAAATACATCCACATCTTTTGAGGGTGATATTGTTTTACAAATCTCGGTTTCGTCGATGTGTTTCGGGAGCGGCAACTGTACTAAAATTCCGGTTATACTCGGGTCTGAATTTAAATTTTCTATGCTCCGAATTAATTCTTCTTGCGAAATGTTTTCATTATATATATATTCTTCGGTTTCTATGCCCGCTTTTTTACATGCCTCGGTTTTATTACGGACGTAAATTTTTGACGCATCACCGTCTCCGACCATTACAACGGCCAGTTTCGGATAAATTCCCGAGTTTTTAAGCTCGGTTATTTTTTCTTTGGTTTCTGTAATTATTTTTTCGGCTATTTCTTTGCAATTTATGACCATCTTTAAAGCTCCTTTCCGCTTGATAAAAAAATAGATTTCAATTATACTGTTATCGAATATTATAATATTTTTCGGAGGAATTTTAAAGTGAAAATCACAAAAGCAGTCATACCCGCAGCGGGGCTTGGAACAAGAGTGCTCCCCGCAACCAAAGCGATGCCTAAAGAAATGTATCCGATAGTTGACAAACCGGCAATTCAGTACATAGTTGAAGAGGCGGTTAAATCAGGCATAACAGATATTTTAATAATTACAAATCGTGGGAAATCAATGATAGAAGACCATTTCGACCGAAATCCCGAACTCGAAAATGCACTTGAAAAAGCATCTAAAAACGAAATTCTGAACGCTATAAAACCAATATCATCATTGGCAAATATTTATTTTGTGCGTCAAAAAGAAACAAAAGGACTTGGACACGCGATAAAATGCGCACGTTCGTTCGTAGGCAATGAACCATTTGCCGTGCTTTACGGTGATGATGTTATAGTAAGCGATGAACCGGTTTGTTTGCAGCTCATAAAAGCGTATGAAAAATTCGGATTGGGTGTGGTAGGAGCCAAAGAAGTGCCTGAAAAGGATATCGGGAAATACGGTTCGCTCAAACTCAAAAATATAGAAAATAACTATTATATGTGTACCGATATGGTCGAAAAACCTACGCCCGATAAAGTTATGTCGCTGTTTTCAATTTTGGGTAGATGTGTTTTGCCGCCTGAGATATTTGAAATATTAGATGAAACACTGCCCGGCGCAGGAAACGAAATCCAACTGACAGACGCCATGAAAGTTCTGGCCCAGAAAAAAGGAATGATAGCGGTGGATTTTGTAGGAAAGCGCTATGATATAGGTAACAAACTGGGTATAGTCAAGGCGGTTGTGGAAATGGCATTAAAGCACCCCGAAATAGGAGAAGATTTCAGAAAATATCTTTCCAGTGAACTCAAATTTTAAAATTTAATAAGATATTATCAACTAAATCCGCATAGATTCACGTACAAATCGAATCTATGCGGATTTTTATATTTTTCCTAAAACTCTCGACAATGTTTTATGTATAATATACGATTATCACAATACCGAACAAAAGGAAGTGTATATTTATGGCAAATATATTTACAAAACCAAATGTTCGCTACAGCAACATCAAAACGGATGCAGAGCAAAAAGTCGAAGAAGAAGTAGAAGGTGACGTCAAAGACATTACGTTCATGACGAGTAACAGTAAGAAACTTATCAAAGCTTTGTATGACGGCCAAAAAGATGAAGCCGCCAAGTTACTCGCAAAATATATTTGGCTTGGCACAAGGGGCAGTACAATGATACTTATAACAACCGGTCTGCTTGTTTTGGCGGAAAAAGAAAAAATTGCGAAATTGCAAGATGACCAACAACGCATAATGGACTTATTTAAAAACATGGCAGAAGGTAATGGAGAACAAGCAAGAATCAATTGTGAAAAATCAGAAAAATTTAAAAAAGCCTTCAAATCCATACTTAAATGCGCACCAAACATAAAAGACAGCAAAATTGCCGACACATGGAAGAAATATGTTAGGCAAATAGGCAAAATAACAAAGTGGTATATTGGTCTATATGCGCTTATCAATAATGTAAAACCTGTGCTGGAAAAATCTTTGGTTCAAAAATATTACGATGTGTTCGTAAAAAATATGTCAAAAAGTCAAGATAAAAAAGGAAGCCCAACTGCTCCAAATGAGAAAAACAATAAAACTACATTCCCTACATTATTTGAAAAAGAAGACCCTACAAAGAATTTCAGAATAGCGATTGTGGGTGATGACGATGTAGAAACTAAAGATATAGTAGATGACATGGTTGCTTATGCAGAAAAAAATGGCGGTAAAACTACCACCAAATCCAATATCGTTCTGATAAATAATTGTATTGCTAAAAATCAGAATGGTACAACGCTTGAGCCATTCAATTTTGAAATTACGACAATTGGCGGAAAAACCTTGGAAGAAAAATTAGACCCAAATTCAGCGCACGGAAAAGGTATGACCGGCGATTACTATCAAATGATACTTTTCGTTTGTGATCCACACAAATATAAGGTTTCGAAAAATAGTTCCATTATTCCCCATTTGGAAGAAGTAGTTACCAAACTCAAAAGTTTTGCTCCAAAACCACAAATTATTTTTGCACCCATATCCCCAGCTAAATTTAGTGAAAGCGATGATGAATGTGGACAAATAGCTAACATGGCATTAGCCAAAGAAAGAGAATACAACGATCCATACGGGTATCAAGATTTTTATAATCGTCCAATCAAAGAGGGGTCAAAATCCATACCAGGTCTATTTGGAATTCTTTCAGAATGCGCAATTGGCCGAAATAGCATATCAAAAATAAGAGCAGGTGGCAAATAATAAAATTAAATTTTCGACCGATTTTTAAGTCGGCCGATTTTCATTTAGCTATTTATTTTGTGTTTTCTGTTTTATCTTCGCTTCTCGTTCTTTTTCTTTGAGTTTTTGCTCTTTCTTTTCCCTCTCCTTAATCTGAATGTATCTTCTCACTGCATCCCAGTTCTTAATACAAGTGGAATCATTTTTTAAATCCGAAGGTACGTCTGCTTGCGATTTATAAAAATAAAAATGATCATGAAGATTACCAAGTATATCCTTGGTCTGCACAGCTATTAAGCATCTAGAAGCGTTTTTTCCCTCTATAAATCTCTTTATCGGATCAATATCAGTTCTGTCTTCAACGTTATTAATCACATGCTTTAGTTGAACATATGTGATCAAATTAGCGGGATTGGCGCTACCTGTACATACTGCTGTAGCAATTTCAACTCCTCCGGCTAATGCGTTAATTGTCATAATTGCTCCAAGCGTTATCAGAACTTTCTTTGCGGTACTCATTTCGGCACTCATAAAATCCTCCATATGTTTCATTAAAATTACAAAACATATTATACCATAATGCAAAAAAAATAATAACTCCAACTTTCAGTTTAAACGTAATTTAAAAGCCACCGCATTATAGTGGCAAAAAT
>JAUNIE010000016.1 GCA_030523605.1 Clostridia bacterium
TTATGACCGTTGAAGCTATTGCATCTTATGCTACCAATTATGCCAAAGCATTCGGTGGTAGTTCAAAGGATGTTACAAAAAAATTTGATAGCAGAATAACATATTCTGAATTTTGCCAAATACTTGATATATCAGCGAGAAGCAGATTCAAAAAATTAAAACAAGATGAAAAAGATGGATCAGCGGGAAACAAGCCACAAGAAGATAAAAGACCATTCGATGAAAGATTTAGAAGCGTAATTGAAAGCAACAAAGATGATCTTGAAAAAACGGAGTTAAAACTAATATATGATTGGATGAGTGGCAAACCTAAAAAAATTAGCCAAATTTATAAAATCATGACGATTTTCACGTCGGAGATTGATACTGTACCGGAATGCTTTTTCAATGAAGAGGAAATATTTGGACATATAACTTTTATAAAATACCTTACTGATAAAGGCATTATATCGTTGGATTAGTTTAAATGGAAAAATAATTATCCCCCTCGGTTCATTGCCGAGGGGGATTTTATATGTATAATATTATTCTTTGCTTTTCATATTTTCTAAAATTCTAATTAAACTTTCGAATTTCAGGTCAGGGGTAATGCTTTCTTCGTCTGCTTTTATGCAGGTAGGTACAGGTGTATAGTCTACTTTCCAATTGACAGTAGTAAACTTTATGGTAGGAGTTTTCTCTCTTAATTCACGATATAAATCTTCATTGACCTCACGGAGAAACGATGCAATATACGTAAGCGCAGCCTGCATGTTTTTGACAAAGCAATAGTTTGGCGGTAAATCTCTTTTTTCAAGTACATCTTCTGCTTCGTCATAGTCAATAACTTTCACGTTTTCTCGCTCGTCAATGAGCACGTTTCGAACATGACAATAAAGATCATTGTGTACCAATCCGCCGTCATAGAACGCTTGAAACGCTTTGGCAAGTTGGATACATATATCTAGTATTCTTTCTCTGCTATATTCGTGCATATATTCGGCTGTTGAGATAAGTCCCGAACCGCCTTGTACAAGTTCCATGACCAAACATTTTTGATTTTTCACAGATGTTAAACCATAAACTTTTGCTACATAAGGGCTATTTACTCTTTGCATCATTGCTAATTGCTTTTCGGAAAAATTTTCTCCGCTTTTTAGCATTTTAATAGCAACCAGCTTGTTTAATTCAGTATCCATATAAAGACGTACTATACCATATGCTCCACTACTGGGAATGTCTTTTGCCCAGGCATATCTATTTTCCGAATACTTATTTTTCTCTGGGATTTGCTTATCAGCCACTTTGCGTCCATCTTCTTCAGAGGATTTTTGTAGGTCTAAACGGTATGACTCCACAGCAAGCCCTTGTAAACATTCAATCAGTGTGACTGCGGTTTCATCTGTGCTATTTTCTTCTTTTAGGCTTTCCAGTTCATGGTCAATATCATCAAGTTTTTCCATGCTGATATCGGCTTTGAGTATCCTCATACAGTTGAAAAACCTGCAAGCAAATGAATTGGTAGTACCCCAATATTTTGAAAAGCTGTTATCAAACCAATAAATTGGGTCCCCCCACCTAGGAGAGCCACGGCGAAAATCATCATGGTAATCTCGGCGTACATTATGGAAAAATCCGGCTACAAAAGGCATGCTTAACCATTCTTTTGAAAAATATTCAATTTTTCCCAACTCATAAAATAGGTTTTCAAGTAGAACTTTTTTTGATTTTTCTTTTTCGCTGAGTTTTTCCTCTTCGGGGGATATACCAAAAGCAACTTGCCAGCAGTTTTCCAATTTTTTTCTATACTCTTCATATGTTTCGCCGAAAAGAGAATAAGGATTATCGTCAAAATCTTTTCCTTCTTTGAATTCATCGAACTTTTTCTTGAATTCTTCACTTTTTTCTTTTTTTCTTGCTTCTAGCTGGAGCTTTTCTTTTTCTTCTTTGCTTTGCATTACTGCACTAGTTGGCTCTGCTTTTGTTGAAGTTTTAGGCTCTCTATTGCCCGCAGCATATACCCAATTCAGGTTTGATACAGCCAGCGATAGCACCAAAGCGGCAGAAATAATTTTATTTTTAGTATTGTTTGATTTTCTCATTGTGAATACCTCATATTCGATAGTTTTAAATTGTTTTTCATGTCTTCCAAAATTTTAATTAAATTCTCAAATCTTAACGTAGGGTACAGCAATCCTCCCGGATACATACGTTCAGTATTGTCGCTCCAGTGACACGGCAAAAACACAATTCCGGGCAGATGCTCAATCATTTTGTCGTATAGTGTGTTATCCGTTGCGTTAAGCAGCGATGCAACATGAATCAGCGCTTGACACATATTCCCCATAAAGGCATCTCCCGCCTCAAATGCATCTTCATAGTCAATGATTTTTAAATTTCCATGTATGTCAATAAGAACATTTCCGGTATGTTGTCCCAAATCTATATGCTCCAGCCCGGCATCACAAAACGCTTTGAAGGCTTTGACGAGTTGGATGCATATATCTAAAAGCTTTTCTTTGCTGTATTGATGCATAATTGATGCTTTTATAAATGGAATACCGCCGTCGACATATTCCATGACTAAATTGTTTTTTCCATCTATCTCTGTCAGACCATATGCTTTCGCAACATAAGGGCTATCGACTTTTTGCATTTTTCTTAGCTGTTCTTCAGAAAACTCCTTGCCGTGAAATAGCGATTTTATAGCAACCGGTCTGTTTGATTCTGTGTCCATATAAAGGTTTACATTACCAAAACCGCCCCTGCCAATTTCACGTGTAAAAGTATATCTGCGATCGTGTTTGCCTGGTGTTTCAGCGTGGGTTGAAACTCCCGATTTCCCATCATACATGGCGAATGCAGGGTTTGCACTTAAAAGTGTTGATATAAACAGCAAGACGGCGAAAATAATCCTGTTTGCTTTGCTACTTAATTTTTTCATTTTTTTACCATCTTTCATTTTAAATTTGTATTACAATCGTACCATGAAATTATTAAAAAAGCAAACAAAAAATAAAGCTTCAATATTTTGAGCTGCGTTTTGCTCGCCGTATTGAGGCTTTTTAAATTAAAAATTATTTTTTGAGGTCATGCCGGTAGTTTAGTCCTATTTTTGTGAATTTTTTTCATCTGAAGTGCATATGTCCAATTTGTATTTTTGTATGGGGAGAGGGGCGCTTTTTTTCTCTAGTTCTATTACTTCATAGGGTAAACCTCCGCCTGTGCGCTCTTTTTTATATACAAATCCTTTTTTATCGGTGAAAATAGTATAACGGAACGATTTTTTTGCTTCAGATTCGGTTATCAAATTACTTGAAATATATGTATCAATTCGCTGTTTCGTTGCTTCAATGGCTGATTTTTCGGTCTCCAAATCGGCTAGTTTTTTGCTTTCTGTACTTGCTACGTTATATGCGCATGCGGGGGCGCCGACCAAAGCCAACATTCCCGCTACGGTGAGCGCAACTCCCGCAGCGACTTTTCCTCCGTGGATTTTCGTATCTGCGGTGCATTCATAAATTGTAACTATTGCGCCCGTGATGCCGCCCACGGCGCCCACAGGAGTAACTATGTCGCTTGCTATGTAGGCTGCACTCGTCTTAGTTTTACCATTTTTCTTGACATTTTGAATCGTATTTTCATATTGTTTTGTAAGCCATGGCAAATCATCATATTTGCAAACTATTTTTTTGCCGCCGTCCGGCATCGGGGTGATTTCGTGGCCTTTTGTGCCGAAATTTGAGAATATACATAAAAGTGCCGTTAATATGGACAGAGTTTTTTTCATAAATATACCCTCCTGAATTTTTTGTCTTGCCTTAATTATATCATAATTGTAAATAAATGTCAATGCTATTTAAAAAACGCTTAATTAACACATAATAACCGGCAACCGCACAAGCTATACAAATATCCAAAGATATCTATATAAAAAGTGTAATAAAAGAGCCCCTTGAGTGGCCGTGGTTGGAACCTAAAGGGCAAGATTATAATCTGTAATTTTCGGTTTAGCAATGAAAGACTCAAACCCAAAACGTAAAAGCAAATATATCTGTAATCCAGTGTGCACCGATTGGAACAAGAATATTTTTTGATTTTAGGAACATAAGTCCAAAAACACTTCCCATAATAAATACAAACGAAGCTTCGAAAATTATTTGCGATATAGATAGGTTATGGCTATAAAAATATGTTGGCAAATGTATTATCACGAACATTATATTGCTTATCAGAATAGCTATAATCGCTCTCTTTCTACTCGGTGATTTACCGAGTAAAGCATTCTGTATCCAAGCACGAAATACCATTTCTTCGGGTATCGCCGGCGTTATGAGCGCCCACCAAGATTCTGTTGACAGCGTAGTGAAAAACTCGTGGGTACTTGCAAATTTTCTGAGAGGTCTTCCTGTACTGAATCCTGTATATTTGGCTAGAATTAATCCGCCCACGAGATATATTAAAAGCGGCAAAATACAAAGAACAAGTGTTTTCCATTTTACTTTATTTGAAAACATCTCTTTTAAGTTTAAAAATAAATCGTTTTTAAACAGCAGTATTAGAGCCAAACTCGGCACAACCCAAATAAGCCAGCGTTCCAGTGGAAAATGCAAGTGTTCTGCGCTAAGAAACGGCAAAAAATCTTTGTTTATAAACGCATGACCCATAATAAACGGTATAGTATGCAAAAGAACAAAAATCGGAAAATGCAAAAGCATGGCCATAAATACTTTTTTAGTTTGTATACTCATTTTCTATGCCTCACTTGTTTAATATTTCGTAATATATTCTAACACGATTTTACAAAATTCTTCAATATTGACATACCTTAGGTGATGTTATAAAATATGAGCGAATAAAGTATATATTTGATAGGTAACGTGACGCTATATCAATTTTTATAATGAGGAGAATACTATGTGCGGAATTATTGGATATGCAGGTAAAAATCAGGCTGCACCGTTTATTTTAGATGGTCTTGCAAAACTAGAGTATAGGGGCTACGATTCTGCAGGTGTTGCGGTGGTGGGTTCTGACGGAAACTTAGCAATTGAAAAATGTAAAGGGCGTCTGCAAGTTTTAAAAGATAAAACACAGGGCGGAGAACTTATAAAAGGCTCTGTGGGAATAGGGCATACACGCTGGGCTACGCATGGTGAGCCTTCGGATATAAATGCTCATCCTCACATCAGTATGAATGGCAAAGTTGCGCTTGTGCATAACGGAATTATCGAGAATTATATAGATTTGAAGAAAACTTTGTCTGAAAACGGATACGAATTTAAATCAGATACGGATACCGAAGTGGTGGCAGATATACTTGATTTTTATTATAAAGGCAATCCGCTTGAAACGATTCAGAAAGTTATTAAAATGCTTCGTGGTTCTTATACTCTGGTAATAATTTTTGAGGGCATCACCGATAGGATTTATTCTGTGCGCAAAAACACACCTCTAATAGCAGGTCTTGGTAAAACAGGCAATTTTGTTGCTTCCGATATAGCGGCCCTCGTTTCTCACACCAAAGACATGTATTTGCTTGAAGATGATGAAATAGCAGAGGTTTCTTCGGAAAAGATAAATATATATGATATTAATTTAAATCCCATAAAAAAAGATATTTTCAAAGTGGATTGGGACATAAACTCAGCAGAAAAAGAAGGCTACGACCATTTTATGCTCAAAGAGATTCACGAACAGCCACGAGCGGTAAGGGATACAATAAGCTCGAGAATTGATGAAAATAACGAAATAATTCTTGACAATATAAATCTGGATTATGATTACTTAAAGGATGTTGACAGGGTATACATTTTAGGCTGTGGCTCGGCATATTATGTAGGTACGGCTGCGAAGTATGCTATTGAAAAATCTTGCGGTATACCCGTAGAAGTGGATTTGGCATCTGAATTTCGCTATCGTTTCGGAGAAAACATCCGAAAAATGAATCCCAATTTTAAAGGGGCAAAAAGGGAATCCCGAGTAAATAAAAATACACTTGTTATACTGATAAGCCAATCCGGCGAAACTGCCGATACTATTGCAGCGCTCAGAGAAGTTAAAAAATACGGCGCAAGAACGCTTTCAATAGTAAATGTCGTGGGTTCAACAATAGCGAGAGAATCAGATGATGTGATTTATACAAGAGCAGGGCAAGAGGTTGCCGTAGCGACCACAAAAGCCCTTACATCGCAGCTGTCGGTAGTATTTTTGTTAGCGGAATACATGGCAAGAAAAATGGGTTTTGTTCCGGATGCCGATTTGCTAGATGCATTAAAGAAAATTCCCGAACAAATTGAAGAATTAAATAAATCAGAAGGTAAAATTAAATCATACGCCGAGAGGTTTAAAGCAGCTGAAGTAGCGTTCTTTTTGGGAAGAGGAATTGATTATCCCGTAGCGCTGGAGGGAGCATTAAAGCTCAAAGAAACAGCGTATATTCACGCAGAGGCGTATGCTGCAGGAGAACTTAAACATGGTCCGATTTCGCTCATTGAGGATGGGACACTTGTAATAGCGGTTGCGACTCAGGATGATCTTTATGAAAAGATGATAAGTAATATTCAGGAGGTAAAATCCAGAGGGGCGCAGGTCTTAATTATCACCAACGAAGGAAACGACTCAGCTGAAGAAGCGGGGGATATAGTTTACTACGTACCGAAAACTCACCAGCTTTTAACTCCGCTGCTTTCGGTAATTCCGCTTCAACAGTTTGGATATTATAGTGCGGTTATGCGTGGGTGTGACGTTGATAAGCCCAGAAATTTGGCAAAATCCGTTGTTGTAGAGTAATAAACAGAATCGGCTATATTTTGTATAGCTGATTTTTTATGCAGCACCATTTAACATCGCCTGAATATTTTTTAAAAAAATTCTTGACATTAACAAAAATGTGTGTTAATATAGCAAAGACGAACGTTCGAGTTAAAAAAAATTAAGAAAGGAAATAGTTTTGATGAAAAACAATTTAAAAAGATTTTTGTGCGCAGCTATGGTTGCGGTATCATCCATTTTTGTAGGCACTGTTGCTAGTGCGCAGCAAGTTAATGCCAGTTTGATGATTCCTTCACATTCAGTGTTTGCCGGTATACCCGAAAATACTGTTTGCGAACTGGTGGTTGAAGGATTCAGAATGCCTGTCATTGTAAGAAAATTTAACTATGAGGCAGTGATTTCAAAACCTGCGCCTGTTCTTAGCGAAGAGGAGGCTTTAGGAACATCTACCCGCAAGCACACTAGATTTGTGCCGATTAGAGTGGCAAGATTAGATGAATACTATAGTGTTGTCTTAGAATTTGACGATAAATATGTAGCTGAGTGTAAGCCGTATGCTGTGGGTGTGGAAATAAAGCAAGAAGGCAAAGGATTAGCTGATTCTATTCGTATACATCATGCCCTTAAAGGCACTTTAATTCTGCCTGACGGCAACGAAAAACTGTGTGTTTTAGATCTTTCACCATTATTTAAATAAAACTAGTATATTTTAAGAAAAGAGGAAATTTAATATGAAAAGCAATTTAAAAAGATTTTTGTGTGCGGCCATGGTCGCAGTATCATCCATTTTTGTGGGTACTGTTGCTAATGCGCAGCCTACGCAAGCTACTGTTAAAATTATAGCAGATGAAGAACATCCGTTCAGACCTGAAGTAGGGAATGGTTATATTCTTTCAGTCTGCGGCAATGATGTAAATGTCACTATTACCGATGTTGATTCACGTGATGTGAGTGAGTCGGGCAATTCCGATGTTTTTTTCGCAAGTGAACAAGAGCGCTTTCGTATGGGAAGACGTGAGGGTAGCGTGATTAGACTTAGGCCAAACAGGATCCGTACTGAGTATACAATTACACTTAGATACGATGATGCATACGCGCCTGGGTTTATGTCACATGATGATTCCGTTCGCTATTCTGCGGGCTGTTGTGCCGAAAGGGACTCTCGCGGACTTAGCATTGCAGCTGCTTGCCGTATACATGGTTACATTGAGGCAAAATTAATCGGTAATGGTCAATCTGCCAAAGGTCAGTATTATTATCATCAATAATGCCCGTAAAGAATATTTGGGCATAAGAATATCCCACCTTTTCCTTGACGGATTGGTGGGACTTTTTTGTTGTTTTATTAAGCTGCTTCTTTAATTTTGTTGTAGAAATTTGCCTTAGCCATTTCCATATAAGGAATGACATAGAGCGATGCCAACCCTAATGTGACCACGCAAAGCAATATCCACCAGATGAATGAAATCTGCAGAACGAAAAGCTCAAATTTGTGGCCTTTCATAATTCCCTTACTTTCCCTTATGGCATCCATAGCGCTGTAATCAGGATGGTCAGCTAAAACATAGTATCTCATCGAATATGAATAAGCAGCTATAATTCCGGGAATTATTAAGAGTAGAGTCCACAGGATGATAAAAATTGCCGAAAGTAAGCTGGTTAAAAACGCTGTACCAAATTGCGACATTTTGCTGAACATTTCTGAAAAGTGCGGTTTCTCTTCAGTTGTTGCTTTTAAGTACACATAGTGAACGCCCAAGGTTAAAACTGGCGCAAACAGCAAAACTGCTAATCCGATCCAAATTGAAATAGAGCTAAAAGTTTGGTATGTTGGATGCAGCGTGATTCTCATAAACCAATCCGCAAGTGCGTTTAAATCAGTGGGTGGTTTTAAATTTGATATGGCTGCCGTCATACCGAATGAGCGAAATGAATCTGGCAGATTTTTGATTATACCGAGCAACAAACCCGTTAAAATCAGGGTGCCGAGATTTTTAGAAAGCTGTTTCTTAGCTTCCTGCTTGAGTAAAGATCTGGTCATAGAAATTCCTCCTTATAAAATAAAATATAATAAATTTTGGGACTGTGCTGACGGTATTGTAGCACAGCCTTTTTTGTTTGTCAACAAAAATATTCAAAATTATTCAAAAAAATTATTTTATGCCTATTTTTTTAAGATAAATTCCTGTAAATGAGTTCGAATTTCCTGCTATTTCCTCGGGCGTACCTTCAGCAATAATATTTCCGCCGTCCTCGCCGCCCTCGGGTCCTAAGTCGATTAGATGGTCGCATATTTTAATCAAATCCAGATTGTGCTCAATTAGAAGTATAGTATTTCCCGATTTTACTAATTTTTGTAATACTTCGGTCAACTTGTGAACATCTGCTATATGAAGTCCCGTAGAAGGTTCATCGAGTATATAAAGAGTTTTGCCTGTAGATTTTTTGGAAAGCTCCGTTGCTAGCTTAATGCGTTGAGCTTCACCACCTGAGAGTGTGGTTGCGGATTGCCCTAAAGTGATATAGCCGAGCCCTACTTCTTGTAAGGTGTCTAATTTTCTCTTTATTTTTGGGTGATTTTCAAAAAATTCACACGCTTCATCAACAGTCATATTAAGTATATCGCTTATGCTTTTACCTTTGTATTTTACGGAAAGAGTTTCTCTGTTGTAGCGTTTGCCCTTACATACTTCGCAAGGAACATATATATCCGAAAGAAAGTGCATTTCAATTTTAATGATTCCGTCGCCCTGGCATGATTCACATCTGCCGCCCTTTACGTTGAACGAAAATCTACCGCTTTTGAACCCTTTTGATTTTGAATCATTTGTAGACGCAAAAAGTTCACGAATATCCGTAAATACTCCTGTGTAAGTTGCGGGATTTGAGCGAGGTGTACGTCCGATAGGGGACTGGCTTATATCAATGACTTTGTCCAGATTTTCGATTCCGAGTATTTCTTTATGCTTTCCGGCTATGTTTTTGGCTCTGTTGAGAACTGTTGAAAGTTTTTTGTATATAATCTCGTTTACAAGACTTGATTTTCCCGAACCTGAAACACCTGTTACGCCTGTTATTGTGCCGAGCGGTATTTTTACATTTATATTTTTTAGGTTATTTTCTGCAGCTCCGATAACTTCCAAAAATTTGCCTGTACCTTTTCGGCGTTCTTTAGGTATGGGAATTGATTTTTTGCCGCTCAAATATTGTCCTGTTATGGAGTCGGGGCATTTCTTTATGTCGTTTACGTCTCCCGTACATACTATACGTCCTCCGTTAACGCCCGAACCCGGACCCACATCTACAATATAATCTGCGGCATACATTGTATCTTCGTCATGTTCAACGACAATTACAGTATTTCCGGCATCACGCAAATCCTTCAGTGCATCAAGAAGTTTGTCGTTATCACGTTGATGAAGACCGATACTGGGTTCATCTAGGACGTATAAAACCCCTGTAAGTGATGAACCTATTTGAGTTGCCAAACGTATTCTCTGGCTTTCACCGCCTGAAAGAGTCCCCGCAGCCCTAGAGAGAGTAAGGTATTCCAATCCGACATTTTTTAAGAAACTGAGTCTGTTTCTTATTTCTTTTAGGATGGGCCGAGCAATAGTGAAATTTTTTGGGCTGAATTTCAAAGAATTGATAAAATCCAGAATTTTATTTATGGACATATCGCATACTTCGGAGATATTTTTATCGCCGACCGTAACCGCCAAAGAAATGGGGGATAGCCTTTTTCCGTTACATTCATCGCAAGGGATTTCATTCATGAAAGTTTCAATTTCCTGTTTAATCCATGCGCTTTTGGTATCTCTGAATCTTCTTTCCAAGTTGGTAATTATGCCTTCGAAAGTATTGCGATAAGTAGTTTTTCCGTAAGCGGTTTCACGCACAAGTTCAAGGGTTTCGCCCTTTGTACCATAAAGAATGATATCCAAAATGTTTTTCGGCAAGTCACGAATTGGAGTATCGAGCGAGAAGTTATATTTTTTAGCGAGAGCTGTGTAGTACATATTGGCGATCGAATTGCCCTCCATAGACCAGCCGCCGCCCTTAATACCGCCCTCGCTGATTGACTTTGAGTCATCGGGAATAATTAAATGGGGGTCGATTTTCATAAATACACCAAGACCGGTACACTTTTTGCAGGCTCCGAAAGGACTGTTGAATGAGAACATTCTTGGAGTAAGTTCGCCGACTGCAATGTTATGTTCGGGGCAAGCAAAATTTTTGGAAAATATAATATCATTTTCCATGTTTACATTCACGATAATTATTCCGCCCGAAACATCGGAAGCCGTTTCGACCGCATCGGTTATTCTTGAGCGTTCGCTTTCTTTTATGACTATTCTGTCAACAATTATCTCAATATTGTGTTTTTGATTTTTGGAAAGCTCTATTTTTTCGCTTAGGTCGTGAGTTTCACCATTAATCCTTGCTCTCACAAAACCGCTTTTCTTGGCATTTTCAAGCTCCTTTGCGTGAGTGCCTTTTTTACCGCTGGCAATAGGTGCGAGGATTTGTATTTTAGTATTTTCGCCTAGTTCCATAATCTTATCGATGATTTGGTCTATGGATTGATTTGTAATTTCTCGTCCACAAATAGGGCAGTGCGGTACGCCTATTCTCGCATAAAGCAAGCGTAAATAATCGTATATTTCAGTAACGGTTCCGACTGTCGAGCGTGGATTTTTTGATGTAGTTTTTTGGTCGATTGATATAGATGGCGAAAGACCTTCTATGCTTTCGACATCAGGTTTGTTCATTTGACCTAAGAATTGTCTTGCGTAGGAGGACAAAGATTCCATATAACGGCGTTGACCCTCGGCGTATATCGTGTCAAACGCTAAGGAGGATTTTCCCGAACCCGAAAGTCCCGTGAAAATTATGAATTTATTTCTTGGAACAGTTAAGTCCACGTTTTTCAAATTGTGTTCTTTGGCGCCTTTTATTATTATGTTTTCGTTCATTTTATCACCTTCTTAAAAAATTTAAACAGCAAAAGAATATATTATTATAATTCTGTACGCCCACAGAATTAATTATACTCTTTTACTGCTTTTTTGTAAAACGTTTTGTGAAAAATATTTAAATTCTTTTGCTGCGCTCCCAGAGTTTTCTAATTCCTCTGCAAGTTGTGTTCGGGATATATCCGCCCCATCCGGAGTTTCCCTCAATTAAAACCGGCCCTTTTGGAGTGATTGCAATATCCCAGCCCACAGAAGTATAACCGGGATTTAGCATATGAAATTTTTTTGCGGCGCTGATGCATTCTTTCCAAAAAGGCAGCTGATAATTTTCAAATTGTATTTTTGATTCGGGATGTTCTTTCATGGCATGGCCGTGTTTTGAAAAACCATATTTTTTGAGTTTCCCGGTCTCCACGTTAATACCTACAAATATACCGCCTCGGCTTGCATTATCGACTATCGTTTTTGTGTTTTTTCCCATTCTTAGCCCGGCACAAAGCACCCGTGGTTTTTTATTAAACTTTGTGGTTATTAGTCTTATAGTATTGAGTGTGGTGGGATTTAATGCTTTCAAAGCCTCATGCTGCTCTATGTAATCCTGGACGAAAAATGCTCTGCAGCTTGTTATTTTCAAAAATTCTCTTAAACTTATTTCGCCCCTTGATACGTGGGTAAATTTAAGTTTTCCCCCCGTTTTAACCAGTATCATCGCATTTTTGCCTTTGCAGTCGGATTGCGGTTTTATAAAGAATTTTCCATCGGGTAATTTTTTGAGGGCCGAACGTGTTTTTGTGCAGTTTTTTATTTCAGAATACTTAAAATCTAATATTTTTTCGCCTTTAAATCTGAAGTACACGGGTTTGCTGAGATCTTTATACTTTTTTCTCACTGCGGATTGCAGAGAGAGTTTATTGTCGATAGAAAACTTTATCTGGGATTTGTCGATGTTTTCTTGCGGATTTAATCCTGTACTGGAGTCTATAAAATTATTTTGATTCCCGAAATTTTCTATATCTAGGCAGTAAGCATTGTAGCGGTCGTTAACTTTGCCGTATTTTTTATACCATCTTATGTTATCTTTAATTCGCTGCTTACGTGGTTTACGCCTGAAACCGTCTATGCCGTCCATATGCGAAGGAGAATCAACAATTTTTTGTATTTTTGTTTTTATATAGTCAGGTATGTTGTTGTCTTTGTAAATATCGGCTTTTGCAGTACCTAATAGTGAAATAAAACATACAAAAGTTATAATATTTAATAATACTTTCTTAGGGTTCATTCGTTTCTACACCCCCTGATATCAAATATTTTTAAGCTTTTCCCATTTTTGTTTTATTCCACCCGTGGTTACTTGCGGCACGGCGATGTCCCAACCGTAATTTCCTTCTATTATTTTTGGCCCTGTGGGTGTTATTGCGGCATCCCACCCTAGAGAGCTAAATTCGGGGAAAATAGCGTGGAGTTTTTTCACCATTTCCAGCGTTTCCTCCCAATAAGGTAGCTTATAGTTTTTGAATTTTATCCCGGAGATAGGGTGAACTTTAAGCGACTTTTCAAGTCTTCTGTGAGCGTATTGGGCCAATTTACCGGTTTTGGTGTTTACATGAACTATTGCACCGTGTTTATGGAAGTTATCAACGACCGCATTTTCTTGGCAGCTTACCCTCATGTCTGCGCTGAGTATATGTACTTTATCGTGAAATCTCGTGGTAACTATCCTTATTGTGCTTAGTGCGAAAGGACTTAGTTTTTTTATGTCTTCGTGGTTTTCGACGTGTTCTTGCACCATAAAATTCGTTTTTTGGGTGGTATTCCAGAATTCGTTTAAAGATATGTCGCCTTTTGTCACGTGCCTGAAATTTAAATTGCCATCTTTCTTGTTGAGTAGTATTGCGTCATTACCGCATGAACCTGTAACCTCTTTTATGAAGTACTTTCCGTCCGGCAGTGATTTAAGGGCTGAATCGGTATCCTCAAAACTGTTTATCAAAGCTGTTTTGGTCGGAATAACTTTTTTGCCTTTAAATTCAAAATATGTGCTGGGCATAAATTCGGGGTAATGCTCTCTCACAACTTTTTCAAAAATCACTTTATCCTGCATTAGTTCACGGTGATTTACGGGATTGATGTTTTTATGATGAATTTCACGTCGTTTCAATTCTTTTGAGGTCATAAAATTCTTTTCACTGCGATAATTTTTTATGTCTAATCCATACCTGTTGTAGTGCCCGTTAGTTTCGTGGTGTATTTTGTACCACTTGATATTATCTTTTATTCTTTCTTTTTTGGATTTTCTCTTGAAACTGTCTATACCTGCCAAATGGGAGGGTTCATTTACTATTTTTTCTATTCTTGCTTTTACTTTTTCAGATATATTGTTATTGCTGTAGATATCAGCATGTGCTATAGGTAACTGCAACAAAAGTGCTGAGATTAACAATGCGCCTGAAAGCGTTTTTTTGAACTTCATGAACTTTTTCAGATCCTTCCTAAAAAGATTTTTGGTTTGGTTTTACTAAACTGGATAAATTATATCACTAAGTCGAAAAATGTCAATATTTATTTCAGCTTTTGGATTTCATCCCTTAAAAATGCGGCATGTTCAAATTCAAGCATTTGTGCAGCGAGTTTCATTTCTTTAGTGAGATTTTTTATGAGTCTTTCTTTTTCGGGTTTTGAAAGTTTTTGATAATCTCTCTTTCCGTCTTTGACGTCTTTTTCGGAAATTTCCAGCACGTCGCTTACTTTTTTTATGATAGTTTTTGGCGTAATACCATGTTGCTGGTTGTATTCGCTCTGAATTTTTCTGCGCCTTTCAGTTTCTTTTATTGCCGACTCCATTGAAGGCGTGATTTCGTCAGCGTACATGATGACTTTACCTTTTGCGTTTCTTGCCGCACGACCGATTGTCTGGATTAAAGAACGCTCTGAACGCAGGAAACCCTCTTTATCTGCATCCAGTATGGCAACGAGCGAAACTTCGGGAATATCTAAGCCTTCTCGGAGCAGATTAATTCCTACCAAAACGTCAACATTACCGAGCCTTAAATCTCTTATTATTTGCATGCGCTCGATGGTGTCGATGTCGCTGTGCATGTACGTAACTTTTATACCGACGTCCTTTAAGTATGTTGTTAAATCTTCCGCCATTTTTTTGGTTAACGTTGTAACGAGTACTCTTTCTCCGATTTTGGCTCGTTCGGTTATTTCTCCGATTAAATCATCGATTTGCCCTTTTGTGGGTCTGACGAAAATCTCGGGATCCAAGAGTCCTGTTGGGCGTATTACTTGTTCTGTTACGTTTTGACTTTTTTCAAGCTCGAAATCTCCTGGTGTTGCGCTAACGAACACCACTTGATTGATTTTTGAATAGAATTCATCAAAATTCATTGGTCTGTTGTCGTAAGCCGAAGGGAGTCTGAATCCGTATTCTATTAAATTTTCTTTTCTAGACCTGTCGCCTGCATACATAGCTCTTACTTGTGGCAAAGTAACGTGAGATTCATCTATAAACATTAGAAAATCCTTTGGGAAGTAGTCAAATAGCGTAAAAGGCACGCTGCCGGGTTCTCTGCCTGAAAGAACTCTCGAGTAATTTTCAATTCCCTTGCAAAACCCTATTTCGCTGAGCATTTCAGTATCATAATTTACTCTTTCGGTAATTCTTTGGGCTTCTATAAGTTTTCCGTTTTCACGAAAGTATTTTGCACGTTCATCTGCCTCTGCTTTCAGTTCCCTGATTGCCGATTGCATTTTTTCTTTTGGAACGATGTAATGCGAAGCGGGATAAATTGCAGCGTGTTTGAGGAGCGCACGTATTTCTCCGGTAACGGGGTCGACTTCGCTGAGGCGTTCGATGTAGTCGCCGAAAAATTCAACTCTTATGAGCGAATTCGATGAAGCTGCGGGAAATATTTCCACAACGTCGCCACGGACTCTGAATTTATTTCTCGTAAGATTAATGTCATTTCGCTCATATTGAAGTTCTGTCAGTTTACGTATTAAATCATCACGGCTTTTTTCGGTGTCTGGGCGTAGGGAGATTACCATGGTTTTGTAGTCAATAGGACTTCCCAAGCTGTATATACACGAAACGCTCGAAACAATAATTACGTCCTCACGCTCTGAGAGCGCAGAAGTTGCCGAGTGCCTGAGCTTGTCTATTTCGTCGTTTATAGAAGAGTCTTTTTCAATATATGTGTCGGTAGAGGCAATATAAGATTCAGGTTGATAGTAGTCGTAATATGAAACAAAATACTCAACAGCATTATTTGGAAAAAACGTTTTAAACTCGGAGCAAAGCTGAGCGGCTAAAGTTTTGTTGTGAGCGAGAACAAGCGTTGGCTTTTGAACTTTTTCTATAATATTTGCCATCGTAAATGTTTTACCCGATCCGGTTACGCCGAGTAGAGTTTGTTCTCTGTCGCCTTTTTTTATGCCCTCGACTATAGAATTTATGGCTTTAGGCTGGTCGCCTGTGGGAGTGTATTCAGACTTAATTTCAAATTTCATTTAAGTTCCTCCTTTTTTATATGTAAAGAGTGTTAGACTTAATTATATCACACTTACATATTATGTATAAATCGCTCTGAATTTATGTAATAGAAAACCTGCCATGTTATTGAATTATTTAACGAAATCAATTATAATAAAAATCAGATATTTTAAATTTTTCATAAGGAGCGGCGAAATGATTAAGATCAAGAATATTTCAAAAAGATTTGGAAAAACGCTTGCGCTTGATAACGTCAGTTTTGAAGTTGGCGATGGTGAAATTGTAGGACTTCTCGGCGAAAACGGTGCGGGGAAATCCACACTTCTTAGGATACTGAGCACGATGCTTATTCCGTTAGAGGGAAATGCAGAAATTGACGGTTTTGACTTACTTAAAAATCCTGATGAAGTGCGCAAAAATATAGGAATTTTATTTGGTAGCGAAGTCGGACTTTACGAGAGGCTCACAGCCAGGGAAAACCTCGAATATTTTGCGAAATTAAATGGTATGAGCCCGAAAAGGGCTGCGGAGCGCACTGACGAGCTTGCTGAGAGATTTTCGTTTTCGCAGTATCAAAATAAGCAAGTCGGGACGCTTTCGAAGGGCATGAAGCAGAAGGTTGCAATTGCAAGGTCCATAATACACGACCCGTCCGTAATGCTTTTTGACGAACCGGATTCAGGACTTGATTTCAAAGCGGCAAAGACTATATTTGATTTCATGGAAACGTGTAAAGCGGAGGGGAAAAGCATAATTTTTTCCAGCCATTCGATGGAAAACATAAAAAATTATTCCGACCGCATGGTCGTAATACATAAGGGCAAAATCGTGAAGACTTTCGTTGTTGATGAATATAGGCAGAAGTATTCCGAACGTGAGATAAACGATATACTTTTTAATCTTGTTTGTGGTGGTGAAGAAGATGTTTAAGCAAGCGGTTATGGTATTCTTCAAAGAAATGAAGTGCATAGTAAGAGACACACGAACGTTTATTTTCGGCCTTTTACTGCCACTTTTGCTGGTGCCGAGCATACTTTTTGCCGTTAATTTTTCTCTGAGTTCTTTTATTCCGAGTTCTCCGGCGAGCATGAGCGTAAAAATGGCATTTAGTGATAAAAATAATGCTTTTTATAAATTTTGTAGCGTTCAAAGCGGAGCTGTTATAAGCGATGTCAAAGATGCCAAAAAAGCTCTAAATTCAGGAGAAATTGAGGTTTATGTGAGCGTGGACCCTGCGATGGACAGTTCTGCGCTCAGCTCAGAAAATTTTAACTTTGATGATTTTGTAAAGTATGAATATGACGAAACGGCGATGAGCAGTACCACGGCAAAGAGTCTTATGTCAAAATACGAAACTAATTTTGAAGGGCTCATCGCAGGTGCCAAAAATGAGAATATAGCTGATACTGATGCTTTGTATGAATATTTGAACGTGGATTTAGATTCTCAGATAGCCGATGAAATTGGTGATGATTTTGATATAGGGGCAAATATAAATTTAATTTGTTTCGTCCTACTCGTACCAAGTATGCTTGTTCTACACTGCGGTAATGCTTCAATGGGTACAGCAAGTGAGCTGGGAGTGGGAGAAAAAGAGCGTGGAACACTTGAATCGCTTTTATCTACCGGTGCAAACAGAGTATCACTGGTTTTGGGTAAACTTTTTGCAACTACGGCAATGGGAGCCATGGGAGGATTTTGCGCCGTTATAGGTCTCCTTGCATATATGAAATTCATGTTTTGGGGTAGACCTTCGCAAATAAATTTGTATGAGGGAGCATGCCTGGTGCTGATAACACTTTGTGTTTCACTATTTTTTGCGGCGGTCAATCTTGCAATCAGCGTTTATTCAAAGTCCTATAAAGAAGCACAGACATATTCCGTGCCGCTCGTTTTGTTTTGCATGGCGCCAACGTTTTTCACATATGGGCTCAGTCCTGTGGATATAGATTTTGCAAAGCTTTGTATACCGATTTATAATGTAGCGTGTGTTTTAAAGGAAATAATTTCAAAATCTGTAAATATTTTGCACGTAGGCGTTGTGGCAGGTTGGCTTATAATTTATGCTCTTATAGCGGTTGCTATTATGGTTAAACTCTTCAAAAAAGAAGACGTAATTTTCAGAATATAATACGGAATTAAGGTCAGATAATCTAATTATCTGGCTTTTTTCTAAGGAAGGGGAGATTAAAATTAAAGATAATAGATTTATGCGTACGAAAATGCTTATAGGCGAAGAAGCATTTGATAAACTAAAAAATTCGAAAGTGGCTATTTTCGGGCTTGGCGGAGTAGGTTCGTTTGCGGCGGAGGCGATTGCTCGTGCGGGAATCGGAGAAATAGACTTATTTGATGGCGATATTGTTGATAATACAAATATAAATCGTCAGCTTGTAGCGCTTGATGATACGGTCGGGAAACCGAAAGTTGAGGTTATGAAAGAGCGAATTTCAAAAATTAATAAAAGTGCCAAAGTTTGTTCAAACCGTGTATTTTTTGATAGGGATACTTGCGATAGTTATGATTTTTCGAATTATTCATACGTAATTGATGCGATAGACACGGTAAGCTCGAAGCTTTTAATGATAAAAAAAGCTTTTGACGCAGGAGTGCCGATAATAAGCAGTATGGGTACGGCAAATAAGCTAAACCCTTGCGATTTGGAGGTCTGTGACGTTTACGAAACGGAAAATTGTCCGCTTGCGAGGGTTATGAGAAGAGAGCTTCGAAAAATGAAAATAGATAATCTGAAAGTGGTATTTTCAAAGGAAAAACCGAAATTCACACCGAATTTATGTGACGAAAACGGAAAACGAATAAATTCGAGTATATCGTTTGTGCCACCGGTTGCGGGTTTTATCCTTGCGAGTGAAGTTGTTAAGGACATTATAAATAAAAAAGAGGTGTAAGCATTGGGCCTGCGAAATTGGATAACAAAAGTTTTGGATAAAAACGAGATTTTCAGGATATCAAAAGAATGTGATATACCTCTTTTGAGTGCTGCTCTGCTTTTGTCACGTGGAGTAACCAATACGGATGAGATTAAAAGATTTACTTGCTGCAATGTTGAATATTCTTATCTGAAAAATTGGCATGGTATGAAGCAGTGCGTAGGAGCAGTAAAAAGCCTGATATCTGACCATAAAAAAATATCTGTTTATGGAGATTATGATGCCGATGGAGTCACGGCGACCGCAGTGATGTATGAATATTTGAAAAGCGTGGGTGCGGACGTTGATTACTACATACCCGAAAGAGATAGGGACGGATATGGCCTTAATAATAAAGCAATTGATTATCTGCATAGTAAAGGCGTAGAGGCAATAATTACGGTTGATAACGGTATTTCTGCATGGAGGGAGATAGAATATGCAAATTCTTTGGGTATGAAGGTCATTGTTACTGACCACCATAAAATACCGCCGAAGCTTCCTAATGCTGAGGCGATTATAGACCCAAATATTCCTTTTGAAGGAAACGTTTTTGACGTGAATTTTGCAGGCGTGGGCGTTGCATTCGAGCTCATTAAAGCAATGGAGTCTGAAAACTCAGATTTTGATTTTGAAAAATATTTAGATTTGGTGGCTTTGGGTACAATCGGGGATTCGATAGAGCTTATAGGGCCTACACGAAATATAGTAAAAAAAGGCATATCGCTTATTGAAAATAGCGGTAGACTCGGCATAAGAACACTTGTAGAAGCAGTAAATCTACAAAAAAGAAAACTAGATGCAGTGGATATTGCATTTTGTATGGTTCCAAAGATAAATGCGTGCGGAAGAATGAACAGCGCTGAAACGGCTATGCAAATTTTAACTTGTAACGATGAGGACAAAGCGCAATTATTGTGTGGGCAAATAATGGAATTTAATAATCTGCGAAAGGAAATCGAAGAAAAGATACTTTTTGAAGCGACAAACTTTTTCCACGATAATCCCGAAAGTTTGCTGCATAAAGTCATAATTGCAGTAGGTGAGAATTGGCATCATGGCGTACTCGGAATAGTTGCTTCGAGGATTACGGAAAAATACGGGAAACCTTGTGTGCTGATAAGCAAGGACGGAGAATTGGCGATAGGCTCATGTAGGAGCGTCCCGGGTTTTTCGATATACAATTTGGTTGCATCGTGTAGCGGATTCCTTGATAGATTTGGTGGGCATCATATGGCAGCGGGATTTAATTTGAAGTCCCATAATATTGACCATTTTAGAGATCTTATGCTCCAAAATGCAGAAAGTATGCCCATCCCCAATGTAAATTTAACCATAGATTTGTGCGTTAATCCTTCTAAAATCACGCCTGAAATATTTTATGCGCTCGATGTTTTAAAACCTTTCGGCAATGGTAATGCAGAGCCGATATTTGGTATAATGGGCGCAAAACTCGTTTCTGTTCGTGAAATAGGCGGCGGCAAGCATATAAAACTCTGTATGGAGAAAGACGGATTCATTTTTGATGCACTCTATTTTAATAAAACTAAGAATGATTTTCTGTATTATCCAGGCGAGGATTTGGATCTGGCGGTAAGGTTTTCGCCGAACAATTATAAAGGCGAGATTAGCGTAACTACAGTTATTTCGGACGTTCGTCTTAGCGGATACGATTTCAAAAATGCTATAAATCAAAAGAAAATTTATGAAAAATTAATGCTAGGCAAAAATTTAAACGGTGATGACCTTAAATTTGTTAATATTTCGAGAGACGATATCGTAAAAGTATATAAGTATTTCAAAATAGCTCCTGTTATGAATTTCAGAGCCGACATAATAAGCGAAAGAGTGTTTCAAAACTCAGAAAGTATTGCTAAAATATATATAATAATTGATATTTTGCGTGAGCTTGGCCTCGTTAAGTTTAGGAAAAACGGCGATGAATATAAAATCAGTATTAATACGGTGACACAAAAAGTAAGTCTTGGGGATTCGAAAATTTTCAAATTAATAACTTCAAAGGATAGGGGATAGTGAAATTGAAAGAAGTCAGTAATTATTACACTTACGAAGAGCTTATCAATCTGATGAAAAATAATGGCCGCACCTATGATTTTGACGTTATTGACAGAGCGTATAATTTAGCAAAAGGGGCACATAAATTTCAAAAAAGAGTATCAGGAACGGATTATATTTTGCATCCAACATCTGTGGCATATATTCTTGCAGACTTGGGAATGGATACACAGTGTATTGCTGCTGCGCTTCTGCATGATGTAATTGAGGACACTAACGTTACAAAAGAAGAAATAGAAGAAAAATTCGGAGAAGAAATCGCAAATCTTGTTGATGGGGTCACAAAACTTAAGAAAATATCTGCAGCCACAAGGGAAGAGCAGCAAGCCGAAGATGTAAGTAAAATGCTTTTGGCTATGCTTCACGATATAAGAGTTATAATGATAAAACTTGCCGATAGACTTCACAATATGCGTACGATAGAATGTATGCCTCCAAGGAAGCGTATAGAAAAATCACTCCAAAACATGGAAGTTTTTGCGCCTATTGCGCATAGACTCGGTATCAGAAAAATAAAAGATGAGCTTGAAGACCGTTCGCTTCAATATCTTGACCCGGTAGGCTATAAAGAAGCACTAAGTGCACTTTCGCTTTGTACAGAAGATGCAGAAAAGTTCATCGATAGCATAAAAAAAGAACTGATGGAAAAGATTAAACCTGTGATACCGGGTATGTATGTTGAGGGACGTGTTAAAAGCAATAATGAGATTTATAAAAAAATGTTTGTTAAAGGGAAGGGTATTGAAGAAATTTACGATATATATGCTGTGAGAATAATAGTAAACAGTGTCAATGAATGCTATAATGCATTTGGTATGGTTCACGATATGTTTCAGCCGATTCCCAGGCGGTTCAAGGATTATATATCTATGCCGAAACAAAATATGTATCAGTCGCTTCATACGACGGTTTTAAGTGACGTAGGAATACCTTTTGAGATACAAATTCGCACATGGGATATGCATCGAATGGCTGAATATGGTATAGCTGCGCATTGGAAGTATAAACTTAACGCTATAGAGCAGCACGGCAAGCTTGCGGGTACTCTTTCGTGGATAAGAAGACTTCTTGATAGCCACCGTGATTCAAATGACATGCAGGACGTGGTAGGAAACATAAAATCAGATTTAGCCGCAAAAGAAATATTTGTACTTACGCCCCGTGGAAAAGTTATAAATCTTCCTACGGATTCTACAGTAATAGATTTTGCTTATTATATTCACAGTGACCTCGGTAATCATCTTATAGGCGCAAAAGTAAACGGAAAGATGGTTCCGATTACACACAAACTAAAAACAGGAGAGATTGTAGAAGTAATAAGTTCCAAAGATCCTTCCAAAGGGCCCTCGAGAGATTGGCTCCACTTTGTGAAAACGAGTGAGGCAAGGAGCAAAATAAAACAGTGGTTCAAAAAGGAATGCCGAGAAGAAAACATAATAAAAGGTAAATCAGAAATTGATATAGAACTTCGTAAAAATGGCATGATTTTATCGCAGAGCAGCCTGGAAGAATTGCTCATGCCGATTATAGCCAAACATCAATGCCGAACGCTTGATGATTTTTATGCTGCCGTGGGTTATGGAGGAATACAGCTTTGGAAATTAATGCCGAGGTTTAAGTGCGAATACAACAGGAAAATAAAAGACCCCCAATGGAATAAAGATATTATTGCTTCAAGTAGCGTTTCGGATAAGCGTATATCGAAAAAATCCAAAAAGAGTCATGAAAGTGTAATTGTGGATAGTATTGACGGGTGCTCCGTACGAATTGCAAAGTGTTGTTCTCCGTTACCGGGCGATAGTATTGTGGGCTTTATTACGAAAGGCTATGGAATCACCGTACATAAATCAGATTGTAAGAATTTGAATTTGGAAAATGCAGATAATAATGAAGGAAGAATAGTTTCAGCAGAATGGGCCGGCAAAATTGATCAGCTATTCGATGTGACGCTTGAAATTAGAACATCCGGAGGACAAGAATCAGCAAATAAACTTACACAAAAAATATTTGAAATAAGCAATCTTAAATTCAGATCGCTAAGCCACTCGTTTTTGGCGGATAAGACTGTTTTGCTAAAATTAAAAATCAGCGTTGAAAACGCTGATCAATTGAAGCATATAATTAGTCTTATATCAAAAATAAAAGGTGTTGAAAGTGTGCGGAGAATAGCAAATGTGGTGTAGGACGAATATAAAAAATAAAATTTGACATATTTTATAAGTGCGCATATAATAATGCTGTTTAGGATTTTTTATTGATATAAAATTCAATTTACAAAAATAAGTGATTGTATTTTCAAAACATTTTGGGTATAATAAATGAAAAGCAAATTTTCAAATTTTTTAATTATATTGGGAGATGATTTACATGGGAGTATTGGAAGATTTTTTTGTAAAGGCTAAGGTGGCAGTTGATGCGCTTGGCGAAAAAGCAGGTCAGATAGTCGATGTTTCTAAGCTCAATATTAAAATGGCTGAGCTCAAAAATGATATGAAAAACGAGTATGTAAACCTAGGCAAGGCCGTATACAAGGCAAAGAAGGAAAACACTGATGACGATGCGACAATAAATTATGAAATTGCTCAGATCGATAATTTAACCCTTCAAATAGAAGAGCTCAAAAAACAAATAGCTGCAATGCAAAACAAAGTTTTATGCAAGTCTTGTGGGCAGCCGAACGAAGTCGGTTCTCATTACTGCGCAAAATGCGGCGAGGATCTATTTGCCGGCGAGAGTTCTGAACCTGAAACAAAAGATGATTTTGAAGATTTTGATGAATAATATTTACCGAATAACGACTCCGGAATGCTTTTTGTATTTCCGGATTTGTTTTTGTGAATGTAAAGCGGGTGATTACGATAAGGAAGTTTATAAGAATTTTGTGTGTGGTAGTTTTTTTGGTGAGCGGGTATGCTCTTCTCGACCTCCTGGTCATATCTCCTATGAAGACAAAAGGTGATGTCCAGGGTGTTAAAGATGTGTACTATGAAAATCCGGAAGATACCAAAGAAAATAAGATTGAGAATTTGCGAAAAATAAATTCTGAGATTTGCGGCTGGATACGAATTGACGATACAAACATCGACTATCCGGTTTTGTATAGACCAGGCGACACAGATTTTTACCTTTCGCACGACTATAAAAAAGAAAGTTCCCGATATGGAAGCATAACGGTTGATGCCAGATGTACCGACGGAGTAAAAAGTAAGAACGTGATTTTGCATGGCCATCACATGAAAGATGGTCAAATGTTTGCTGACTTGCTTAAGTTTGAAAATGTTGAATTTTGCCAAAAGCATCCCATAATACAGTTTGATACGATAGACGGCGAGGGAAAATGGAAAGTATTTGCGATTTTCAAAACGAATACGCTACCCGAACATGGCGAAGTTTTTGATTATTATGTGACAAATTTTGCAGATAAAGCAGAATTTAACCAGTATATAAAAGAGGTTCGCAGAAGGTCGCTCATTGATTTTCCCGCAGACGTAAAATATACCGATCAGCTTTTAACATTATCCACATGTTCGTACGAGTATAAGGATTTCAGAACGGTCGTAATGGCCAGAAAACTCCGAAGAAATGAATCCGAAGATGCAAATATAGATAAAATAAAGAAAGCGGAAGAACCGCTTATGCCTGATTGCTACTATAAGTAATCTTGAAGTTTATCTCCGAATATGATATAATATAGTTACGAAACGGTTATCATATGATGGAGGAATTTATTGTGGGTATACGAAATATTATTTTGGAAGGCGATCCGGTTCTTTATAAGAAATGCAGAGTGGTTGAGAAGTTCGACGATAGGCTTTCTAATTTGATAGATGACATGATAGAAACGATGAATAAAGCGGGCGGAGTGGGATTGGCGGCGCCCCAAGTCGGTATGCTAAAGCGTGTTGTGGTTATCAATGTCGGGGATGGCAATATTGAGCTTGTCAATCCGATTATAACTGATTCAAGCGGCGAGCAAAGGGAAGAGGAAGGTTGTCTTTCGTGTCCCGGGCAGTATGCTACGACAATTCGCCCAATGTTTGTGACGGTTGAAGCATTTGATAGATTTGGCAAAAAAGTAAAGTATACAGGCAAAGCGCTTAAAGCCAGAGCATTCTGCCACGAAATAGACCACCTTGACGGAATACTTTTTAAATCACGCACAGTTTAATGTTTATGTAAATAAAATTACCACCGAGCCCAGGTTCTCGGTGGTTTTAATATTACTGATTATTTATTGTTTTTGTTGAATTCTTTAAGGAAGCTGCTTACATCAGGATAGTCCTTACCATTATAAACTATTTTGGGTTTGAAGAAAACATGCATAGAATGGAAAGCGTCTTCCGCAATAGATTTAACGCTTTTAGGAATAATTATTCTTTGTGTCCCTGCACAGTCGCCAAAGGCATATGCATCAATACCTGTAACTCCGTCACGAATTTTTATAGTTTTTGCACGCACAACGTCTACTAAAATTTTTTGTCCTGCATGTCCTGTGACCACTGCCATAAATCCGTGAATTTCTACTTCTTCTTTCTTAGAGTATTTTTTTAAGTCGTTACGTGTAAGGTTATGTTCGGGTGTGCCTACAGTTATAGCGGGAAAATAATTAGATAACTTAGCACCGACAACGGGGGCAACAATTCCTGCAGCTAAAGCAGCTACGCCTGCAACTACCACTCCACAAATTTTGCCGGGTGATACCTTTTGTTTGGGTGCATCACTTTTGGCACACGCAGAAACAGATCCAAAAATGGTTAAACAGGCCAATGCCATAGATAGAAATTTTTTCATTATTAATCCTCCATAATTCTCAATTTAACCCTATTATAACACAAAAAAATCTAGAATGTCAACGTTTTTTTATTAAAAAATAAATTTTAGGTTTGGTGAGAATAAATGCTCAAGTTGCCAAAACCTCTAAAAAAGAATGGTAGTTGTAGATTTTTATTCGCTTTTAGAAAAGTATTTTCTGTCTTAAAATTTAAAATATTAGCGTTGATAACGTTTCAAAATCATGATATAATGGTTAAACAATAACGATAAATCTAAAAGGAAGTTTATAATGAAAAAAATAAAATTTTTATCTGCCATTCTTTTGACTCTCGCAATATTTGCGCCATATCTTATGCCAATATCGTTGGCGATGAAACCTGCAACATCTTCTACAAGCCCGAAGTGCTCTTTGCCCAGTGATTCCGCCATAGAAAACTATGTAAATTTTTTAAGAGAATTTAAAGCTTTAGCCGCATCTTGCGATTACGACCCTTATTTTGATTATGAGGCGGAAGAAGCAAGAATAATGATGTGTGGTCAACTTAATATACAGGAAGTAACAAAATTATCCGGTGCAGAGAAAAAAGTATATTTAGAAAAGGCTCATGCCGCATCGGTTAAAATAGTAATGGACCAACATCATGGGCTTGGTTGCCATTTTAGTGATTGCGTAGTTGACCTGTGCAAAAGGTATAATATAGACTTTAGAATATTAACCACTAGAGGAGGAGAGCATTCGGCGGTAGCCTATAAAATTGGCGACAATTGGTACGTAGCTGATATGTTCTTGCAAGTGGCGTATTTAAAGGCGCCTAATCGTAGATTTTTAGCGCAAACATGTAAAGATGATCCTGTTTTAAGTAGTATGTTGGGCTGCATTGACGGTGCGAGATCGTATGACCCTATTGCGGAATCAGTAGGTTCTAAAGGTATAGAGTACGCCAGTGTACCGATTGAAAATTACTTAAAAACTGTAGCTGTACCCGGTCGTGCCAATATTTTTTACGATGAGGATTGGATAGTAAAATTTGTCGTATATACTCCAATAAGATCAATATGAACGTTTAAGGTCGTAACCACATTATTCTAGAAGTGATTATGATTTTTGTAATATACTATTCTTGTAAACGTTATAGTCGGATTGAAATTACATTATTACTGTGCCCCTTTATCTCTCTTACGGCTACAATAATACCGCATTTGCAAAAAACAATAAAATTCCCTGTGACTATAAGCGCACAGGGAATTTATTTTCATTTTTTATTTTTCCCCTTTTTGTAAAGCATCCAAGCCCCGCCAAACGACGAAAATGCGACAATCAAAAGCGAGGACAAATTGGCATAATCACCTGTTTCTGGAATTTTTAAAGTGTGTAGAAATTCAGTTAATTGGTTATGTGTTTCATCGTCTGTGGGTATAAGTTTTTGTGATTTCCCGTCGTCATCCGGCGGAGGAAGCAAATCTTCCGTTTTCTCCGCTCCACACACGTTACATTTATATTTTATTTTTTTTGATATTATTCCAATTTTCACCCAATCGTGTGCAGCCTGGTCAGCCTTTGCTCCGCACAATGCACATTCATGCCAGTGGCTATCCTTATTACTGGACCAAGCCAGTTCCCAATCATGCGCATTAGGATCTATTGCAATATCCTCAACCACTTTTGTCTGAGTTGAAAAGTATGGATTTGTGAAAATTGCTGTGTAGGTTGTTTCACCCATGGATACGCAAGTCGGTTTTTTGGTCACGTTGCCGGTAACTGTTGCATCTTCGGTTTCTGTTAAATCGCCTTTAGCTGCACACGTCCTTTTTGCTAGACAATTCCATTCGTTAGCTGTTTCGTCATAACTCCAAGTATATGTTGGATCTCCATATATATGAGTATACGAAAAGGTGCCGACTAAGACTTCTCCGCTGTTTCCGTTTATAGTGAATTTATCGGGGTTTTCGCTGTCTACTATAACGCAAGTATTGTTACTAAACTGATTTTTATCAAAGTCACAAGGTATAGTTATTGAAGTTATCTTTCTGCAATTCCAAAAAGCATATGAGCCAATGGAAACGACATTATTTGAAATTACGACAGAACCTAATTTACTGCAATCTCTAAAGGCTTGTGCTCCGATGGTGGATATACTTTTACCTATAGTAGCTGAGGTTAGTTCGCTACACCTGTAGAACGCATATGAATCAACTGTTCTTATACTGTCCGGTAAGGCAATAGACGTTAATCCCTTACAATCCATAAATGCATATGATCCAATTGTTTCAACGCTGTTGCTCATATTTACGGAAGCCAAATCTTTGCAATCTCTAAATGCTGAGTTACCGATGTATGTTACACTATTTGGAATTGTTATTGAAGTGAGATTAGTGCCGTTAAATGCACGGTCGCCGATAGTAGTAACAGTTTCAGGAATAGTAACCGAAGTTATATTTGTTCCTAAGGTAATTGTACCTTGCTTAAATGCGGCTGTGCCTATTGATGTAACAGGGTATTCTATGTTGTTTATGGGCAGGGTGTTCGGAATGATGACGCTCCCCACTATGTCGCCATGATTCTTGTCGTGCAGTGACGCTATTTCAATACTGTTTGTATCTGATAAGAAATTATATTCCCAAACTATGTTGCCAACGATATATTCATAGGTATGTTCGGCTGCCAAAGAAGTAGTTTTTATGCCTGCTAGCAGCATAAATAGCATGGTAACAAGCATTAGGAGAACATTTCTTGTTTTGCGTGTTTTTTGCCATTTGAGCTTGTTAATTTTTAAGTGCTTTTCTACCATAATAATTACCTTACCCGTTTCTAAAAAGTATAAACATAATGAATAATAGCATATCGGTACCACGCATACAAGATATTTTGCCCAAATTTGTGCAAAAAATTGATTTTAAACAACTATGAATATTTGCCAAAATATAAACAATGAAAAAGCGCTGATAAACTTGTTCGAATTTATTTTTATACAAAAAAAATCCCCTTTGAATAGGGGACTTATTTGGCTCCCCCTGTTGGACTCGAACCAACGACCCTGCGGTTAACAGCCGCATGCTCTACCGACTGAGCTAAGGAGGAATATTCACT
>JAUNIE010000053.1 GCA_030523605.1 Clostridia bacterium
TTATGACCGTTGAAGCTATTGCATCTTATGCTACCAATTATGCCAAAGCATTCGGCGACGGCTCACATATGATTACAGAAAATTTTGATAGCAAAATAGCATATTCTGAACTTTGTAAAATACTTGATAGATCAGCGAGAGGCAGGCTACAAGAAGATAAAAGATCATTCGACGAAAGATTTAGGAGTACAATTGAAAGCAGCAAAGGTGAGCTTGAAAAAGCGGAGTTAAAACTGGTATATGATTGGATGAGCGGCAAACCTAAAAAAATTAGCCAAATTTATGACATCATGATAATTTTCACGTCGGAAATTAATACTGTACCGGAATGCTTTTTCACGGAAGATGAAAGATTTGGATATATAACTTTTATAAAATACCTTACTGATAAAAACATTATATCGTTGGATTAGTTTAAAGGAAAAAAATAATTATCCCCCCGGTTTAACCACCGGAGGGAATTTTATTAACCATTATTTATTAAATTATCCATTGATTGTAATCATTCCACGATTTACTAAATGGAGAATATATGCGATAACCTTATCATCGGTTACACTTTTGGACTCGTCCTTGCTCTTTTTTGGGTTCAACAACTGATAGATTTTAGAATTTTGAACTGCTTGCCTCCCCAAAAGATCTGTATTAATAATATTGAGAAAATCTTGAAATGAAATTTCACATTTTCCGTCTTTCCAGTCGTCCATTTTATCAAAATCTTCTTTCTCTTCATCATTAGCAACGCCGGAGTTGATATATTCCCCGAAATCTGAATAAATAGTATCTATATCTGTTACCCAAGAACTACGGTCGCTCTTATCAATTGATTTAAGAATCGAAACAAAATTATCAAAAGTCATCGGTGATTTTGCAAACTCGTTAAATTGTTCTTCTGAACCTGTTCCATTATATATGGTAGCAAACGTTTCTTTAATTGTGTCATAAGAAGAAATAACATTTTTCCATTTTTCAGCTAAAGTTTGATACGTTTCACCATAATCATCAGCAAGTGATCTAAGTTCTTGATGATAACCAGGGTCAATAACATTCACTAACGGAACATAGATTGACTTTATTTTGCATGCATAATCTATTGATCCGTCTCCTCCTTTTGTAACAACAGGGCAACTATCAACAGCACTATTTGTCGCTTTTTCACGTAAAACTTGACAAAATTTTCTGTCAAATAAAGAATATGATTTTTCCGGGCTCGTATCAGCCGAAACTTGTGCTGACTGGTAAGCATCAAACTTTTCTGCCACCATATTTATCATTTTAGTTAATTGTTTACTACAACCTACGCCCATACCCATCAAAGCAGTCTTAAACTCAGACCAAAGATCTCTCAATTTGGATTGTTCAGGGTTCATATCTTTTGGCCTTGTTCCAATATTATTTAAATCTTCAGGTTTAACACCCAATCTTTTTGCCTCTTTCTCAAACGTATATAACATCTGTATAAATAGCTTAGGTGAAACCCTATCATTCTGGCCATATATTAATCGGTCAAATCTATGGCTATGATAGCAGAACATATACCGGATAACGGGTACTTCCCGCTCGATCATTTCCCTACTTTTGAATTGTTTCTCCAATTCTTCTTGCGCCTCTTTGGGTTTCTTTTCCATGTTTTTTGTATCTTCTATGTAAGTCGATATTTCATATATTCCTCTATCATTCCTACCACCGTTTATATCACTAAACGCTTTGACATCAGGGAACCATCTATTTATAATCTCTATTAATTTTTTTTCTAAAGGACATCCTATATAATATGATTCAACTGTCGTCCCACGTGAACCACTCATCCCCCATTCACGACATATCGTATCCATAGTTAACTTTCTATACGGAACGGAAAACTCTTGATCAAAGAAAGATCTTTGGAAAGACAGGTTAATATCTCCATCTTTGCATTTAGCATGGTTAATAAGTTCTATAAAACTATCCCTCTTTTGTCCCAGATTCCCATCGTGCTCCCGTTCATAATGATGCTGCATATCTCTAACCATATCGCTTCCTGAAGCTTCTTTTAACCTTTGTGCGCCGGCTGTTAAACTATTTCCCGAGGGTGTGCTTATGGGTGTATGCGGTATAGGCTTTTTTTCAGACTCCCGCTTCATGATTGACAATAGTGATTTAACATCTTTTTTCAATTGATTTTTGTCTAGGACGCCATTTTGCAGTGCTTCCCTTAATGATTCGACACCTGATTGCCCATGGTTTAAATAGCGGTCAAATTGTGAATTAAACTCTACAAGTTTTGTCTGATCATTAAATCCTAAATTTGCTCCCCCTGCAAACGAGTAAATTTTTTGCATTTGTAAAACAAGATCGTCGATTTCTTTTTTTTCTTCTTCTTCCTCAATCTTCTTATCACAAAGCGCAGCATAGTGAGCGATAAAGGCATCTAAATATCGATTTATTGGTTTAATTTCTTCACCTTCGCCTATAACATCTCTATCTAATATCTCCTGAGGGATATCACTTGTGACCACAAAATTATTGCTTTCTTGGCGATCGATAGATTTAGAGCATAATTCTTCAAGCTCTTTCTGAAAATTTTCCTTCCTGAATTTTATAATCTGATTTAATTTTGTGATTTCGGGCGATAATTCTTGAGGAAATGGCAAAAGTACTTTAGAGTTATTTGGGGCACTAAAATATTTATATTAAAAATTTTTGCCAGCATTTCCGTTTGTGCCGGCATTTCCGTTTTGCAGACTTTTAAAATACACAATTCGTACATTGTTACCTCGTGTATCCCCATTATTGGTTAATTTATTCTTTTGGGTATTGTGCTGCTCATTGTTCTGATTTTGATTATCTTCCTTCTTTTCCTCAGTTTTTTCATTGTTTTCCTTATGGTTTTTTGAAATTACAACTGCGGCAACAGCTGCTGCAAATATTAGCCCTGCCGCACCCGCTACTACTCCGCCAACTATGGCTTTTTTGGATTGCGGGCTAAGCGATGATGCATGCGAACAGGTTGTAAAACCCGGGCATGATGAAAAAAGAGTTGTTGCAGACAATAAACAAGCTAAAAACTTATGTTTTGATTTCATTATTTATACTCCTTTATGTTTTATCGTTAAGAGTATTTTAACATATTTTTTATCGTTTGTCAATAGTTGAATTTGAATAGTAACATAAACAAATCCAGCTTACAATTGAAACACAAACCATAAAATTCAAACTATATTTCTATTAAACCCATTTTCTAATAAAGCCATCTATCGCTAAAAAGCCTCACCCTATGGTGAGACTTTTACGTGTTTAACTACAATTTTTATTTTGGGTTTTTGTCGTAAGATAAACCTCTTAAATATTTACAAAAGTGAGCAAGTTCCATATTAAATACATTTACGGCTCCCGGTACCGGATCCGGGGGTAATTTCACTGTTTTGGCACGTTTGCTTTTGCTATAGTCAATCTTTGTTTCTCTGCCCCAAGCGTTTTGCAGTGTTACATACCAATATTTTGTGTCCTTATCTTCGAAGCAGTTTAAAACAGTGTAAGAATGGAAACTAACCAGATTCATTCTCTTTCTGAATTGCTCATATTCAGGGCCCTTAAGGTTTTGGGATAAATAAGGCGCTGCCTCCAATTTTAGCACTCTATCAAAATATTTTGATTTGATGAAATCTTCCTTTTTCATGGTCATTAGCTCTAAAAATTCCTCGATTTTACTCCCATACTCTTCATCTTTTTTGGCTTCATTCACCCATTCTTCATCTAGTGGCTCCAGCAATTTTGGGTCATCTCTTAATCTATCTCTAAGCTTATACCACCTACTATTAGGTTTGACGTTCAAAATAAGATCTTTAAACTTCTTAAAGCTAGGCTCCTCAATGTGCTTAAGTAGGCAAGGCACCAGCGTGTCCCACAAAATATCGCCAGTATACATATTCGATTCACAAAAAGGTGTGTCTCCTTCAATAAAATCAATACAATGCACAGATAGATCCGTATGACCTTCACGCAGCATGTCTTTAATCGTTTTATTTCCCAGTAACCATTTTTGTGGATCCTCTTTAATCAGTTTGTAAATTTTGTTCTTTGATATTGCCGAGTTGCTAAGTCCGTCAAACGCAGCAACCATCACACCTGAAGCATCCTCAGACTTTGAAAGATGTTTAAGTATTCTGTCCCTGATTTTTATGCAGTATTCGTTATAATTCGCACCTTCCGGGAATTTTTTAAGAGGCTGCCTCTCGCTAAATTCAGGGAACGTATTAAGCTTAGAATTTTTACCTGTTATTACGGTTGTTGCAATCGAGGACTGTTTTGGCTTCCTCAATACTTCATCGAGCGCATCACTCTCTTTAAACTCCCCTCCTGCGTGGTCGTCCCGTAAAAGCTTAGCAAAAGCAATCTCAACAGCAAATACCCATTTGGCCTTGTGTTTACCCCACTTGCCTATATTCGATTCTTCGATTTCATCCGTAGATAATTTATATTCATGTTTCTCAAGCGGGTACACATATTGTTTATATTGTTTCATTCCGCCTTTTTCATCATTAACTTTTGTTTCATAGTCGTAAAGTGAAACTATTATGTCTTTGCCGCTTAATTTAATTAATTTTTCTTTTATAAACTTTGGATCCCTTTCTGCTAAAGCAATGAGCACTCCCAGCATATAGCAGTTATTTAACCCATAGTCTTCGTCCTTTTGAACAACGTCACGTGGCGAAGGCATATAGTTACCACTGCTACCCGCATTGTAAAGAAATTTTTCAAGTTTCTTTTCCTCATCCGAGTATTCTCTTGCAGGTTGGGAGAGATCTGTTTTTTCCACAGTTGCCTCCCCACTGCCTTTCACGGCATTTGTCTCAGGCTTC
>JAUNIE010000054.1 GCA_030523605.1 Clostridia bacterium
GGGAAGTTATACGATATTATCCAAACGCCTAATACACACGATGAAATTACTACAGTCAGCAATTTAAAAACACAAGAGATAAAACAAGATACACTTAAGGACATTCAGGTACTAGATATTGAACAACTTTCTAGCTCGTGCGACAACATCCCAGAGAATTGCATTTTGAATTACCAAAAGGAGGAAATGTATATATGCAAATAAATGAAATTTTTGAATGTTTAAACTGCGGCTTCTGTTTAAAAGTATGCCCCCAATATGCTGAATCAAAAAAAGAAACTGTGTCCCCTCGTGGCAAAATTCTAAACCTGAAATACTGTTTTGAAAATCATAAAAATATAGATTTCATTGATGATTTTGAATCTTGTAGCTCGTGTTTAAAATGTCAACAAATATGCCCCGCAAACATAGATTTTGAAAAATGTTTTAACAAAAATATTATGGAGGCACTTAATGAAATCGATTCTTGATACACTTGCTGACCTTATATCAATCCCTAGCCAAAATGGAATAGATACAGAAGATAATATAGGAAACTATTTGGAAAGTTTTTTAAAGGATCTTGGGTTTGAAATTCAAAAATATGAATATGAGAGAAATCGACCAAATATTATAGCAACCTATACATTTGATAAGCCCGGTCAAACAGTACTGTTTAATACACATATGGACACAAAACCCGCTCACAACAACGAAAACTATAATCTATGGCATAGCGACCCGTTTTCTTCCGTATCTAAAAACGGTTGCATTTATGGATTGGGTGCATGTGACACGAAAGCCAGCATAGCAGTTATTTTAAATGTTTTGAAGCAGCTAATAAAGCAGAACTGCGGTAGTGGTAAAATAGTTTTAAATTTAGTATCTGATGAAGAAAATAACAGTGTTTTCGGTACACTACCATTGTGTAACGATAAAAAACTATCTGCGGACCTATGTGTAGTTATGGAGCCTACCGACAATACTGTATGCATTGGGCAACTCGGAAATATGTTTTTAAAAACTACTATCTTGGGAATCGGAGGTCATACGGGTGTTCCTGAAGGGAAAATCAATGCATTTGATATTGCAATTAGATATGTTCAAAAGCTAAAAGAGTGGGCTTTATCTAAACGCATAGATGTTGATGACTATCAACCTTTCATAAATATAGGAAAGTTTATTGGTGGTACAAGTAGTGGCACTATTCCCTCTGAATGTGAAATGTATTGGGGAACTAGAGTTTTGCCAAAAGATAGTTTTGAACAATATTTTGAGCAAATAATTACGTTAACAAAAAACTTTAATGACACCTCAAAACAACAAATTAAAGTATCAACACAATTGCATGATGGAGGTGGAGTAGATGGGTTCGTGTGTGATTCATATAGTTTTCAAAAGCTCATAGACTGCTCTCATAAAAATTATGGAATATTTGGAGCATCTACAGATGCAGGATTTATATATAACAAATTGAAAATCCCTTGTTGTATTTTTGGTCCGGGAAGTTTGAATCAGGCACATTCCCCTGATGAATTTGTAAAAATATCGGAATTAGAAGAAAGTTTTAGAATTTTATTTAATTTTTTGAGCAATTAAAATAATGAAAGTAGGTTTATAATTTATGACAGACACAGAAAAACAGATTAAAATAAAGAGTTTTTTAGATGATTTTAAAACAGAATTTCAAAACAGTAATATAGTGAAGCATACAGCATTTAAATCACTAGTCGTTATTGGTAGCTATGCAGATTGGATTAAAAATCCTAATAGCAATATTTCCCCTAGTTGGAAGTCGGTGCCAGACATTAATATATACATAATAATTGATGGGGATGAGAGCGATCACTTAATAATTTCCAATGAGCTCGCTTCTATCTATAAAAAATTTGTAAATAAAAATGAGATAAGTTTTTTGTTGGATTTACATCCATTTTTTAAATCGTATGGCAATGTGTACGAAGATAGATTAAATCTGCAATTAACTACCAGAGTTATAAACACCCATAACCCTTATGTATACCCTGATTATTGCTGGCTTTTATGGAAAGTTAGTTATTTAGTTCTCTGCGGTGATAACGATCCATTTAAGTTTTTTACTAAAACTTCTGCTCTTCGTGATGAACGATGGATAAGGTATATGTATATGGCAATATCGTCATATAGTAACGCTGTTCATATGTCCGCTTTATCGTATATGTTTGAATCAGACGAGTTTGTATTCGATGAGATTTATAGGTACACTAAGGAAATCATAAAAGATGGTATTAGTCTGGGTATACCCATTAAGGATAATGACGATTTTGACTACTATATTGTAAAAAAATGGAAGTCGTCTTTGCCAGAGTTTTATGAAAAACATTATGGACCAAAAGCTAAGGAAATTATACTAAAGATACTCAGCTATGAATCTAATTATTTTGAATGTAGAAAAACTATCCCTATCAAGACTTTTTTGAAAGACTTCGCAGATTTAAAAAATATAATATATACTAACGGATTTTTAAATCGTTTGAATGAACTGCACTTATCAGACAACAACTTTCTTAAAGTTTTACCATTATGGTATTAATAATTTTTATTAGGAGTGTATATTATGATATTCGTAACCAAAAAACAAAACCCTATTTTTAGCTTTTCAATACTATTTTTATTGTTTTATATGTTTTCTTCGCCGTGCTCAGCAATGCACAGTTCTACTGCTCATCAACAAACATATAGTATTGCATCTCCATCTAGTGTGGATTGGAAAGATAAATTAAACAAGTTCGTAGATACCTTAGATTATAAAGATGATATAATCGGTATTCTTGCGTGTGGTAGTTATGTTACAGGCCACCCATCCGCTCATTCCGATCTAGACGTTCACATAATTCTAAAAGATGATGTAAAATACCGGGAACGCGGAAATAAATTTGTAGATGGTCTGCTTATAGAGTACTTTTCGAATTCTCCGACTCAGATCAGACAGTATTTTAGAGATGACTATAAAAACATGCGCACTAATTCTTGGGTTCAATTTATCACTGGGGACATTATTCTTGATAAAGTTGGGGTCGTAAAGCAATTAAAAGATGAGGCACAAGCGTTCTTTGACAGAGGTTTTAGTGAAATGGATACCAGCATCGGGCTATTGAAACGATATGAATTGTGGGACATGCTAGACGATTTACACGATGCTTTTGAAACCAGTAGAGTGGACTTCGATTTTATGTATTATACCAATTTAGATAAGCTAATAGCAACTTATATGAAACTAGTTAAAATGCCGTACAATAAAAAGACTATACTAGGTAATATAACAAGTGATATTGTTAGGGCTAAGTACCTGTTATCAACGCTACCTCATGATTTTATTTCCGAATCGATACAGGCTTGTATTTTAGCAAAATCTAGAGACGATAAAATAGAGTCGTACCAAAAATTAACAGACCAAGTTATGATGCTTTGCGGCGGGTTTAATATTGATGGTTTTAAGTGCAAAAGTTCTACGGATTTTTGATTAAAATTTAAAGCTTACCTACCTACGTCATCGAATTACTGTAGATAGATGCTTTCATAAATATTATTAACCGTGTGAAAGTATGCAACCCCCTTGAGAAAATTTACAGGAAAATGAAACCTTGAGCGTCAAGGTTTCATTTTTTTCTAATTTAGTATTCAAATAAGCTCTATAACATGAATTTTTGAACCTAAAATTTATATTCAAACATAAACAAAGCCCAGTAATACTGGGCTTTAGATTGTATCAAAAGATACGTAGGATTATGGTGGAGGCGAGGGGAATTGAACCCCTGTCCGAAAAATATTTACCTAAGCTTTCTACGAGTGTATTCAGCGATTTAATTTTCCGAAAATATCAGTTCGCTGACAAACTTCTAAATCCGGTATTCTCTGATGCCTGACAGAAGCCGAGAAGCTCTTCTGTTCACGTTGACCGCTAATATTCACCTTAAATTAGCCGCGGTACTCTAAAATAAGATGTCGCCTAGTTAAATTAGGCTGCAGCTAAAGCTTTGCATCCTCCGGATACTAATCTTAAAGCTGGTTGTTTTTTTGGCTTATCGCCATAAGTTGTTTTTCCATTTAATTGAAAAATGTGGCTTTTAAAGCAGTCCCACCTTGCTACTCGCTTACTTAAACTCCTATTCCCCGTCGAAGCCTTTACGCCCCCAAATACGATAAATTTATGAGCAAATAAACCCACACTACTATTATATCAGCTTTTCAAATTCAAGTACATAGCAAATTTATGGTAAACATCCGAATGAAACTTTTTTAAAAAAGCTTGACATATTGTGAATGTGTATGTATAATATGGTTTGTGACGAAGTGTTTTTGTTTAAAGTTATCATTTTACGGAGGTGTAATTATATGGCAGTGTATTCAAGAGTATCACTAAAAACCAGAGAGGCAAGAAAGAAACTTGAGGAAATCGGGGACAAAAAAGGCAAAGAGTTGTTGAAAAAATTCTTAAACAACGAGTTGAAAAACAAATTGAGCAGTAAATCCACACCGATGTCTGTGATTCAGTATGTGGAAGGCACTGATGACAGCATAATATACGAATTTGCAGAGTTTCTGAGAAGTAACGAGGGCGACAGAAAAAAATTCAAAGAAGCTGTTAAATTTCAGGCAACCTCTGCAGGCACAAGTAAAAAAGGTCTATTTTACACTTTGATTTGGCAAAACGGAATCCTAAATTTGGGAAAATTGAATAAATCAAAGATAAAGGCTTTTCTACTTGCCGA
>JAUNIE010000017.1 GCA_030523605.1 Clostridia bacterium
ACTTATTTTATCTTTTATAAGAGATTTATCAATATGGCGAATATTCGTGCGTTCAAGATTTACAACCTGAGGATTATTCCTGAGTTTCCAATCAAGCTGACCGTAACCTACATCTACCGAATAGACTTTCTTTGCACCATTTTTGAGCATACAATCCGTAAACCCGCCGGTCGAAGCACCTACGTCCATGCAGACGGCATCTTTCAAATTTATATCAAAGCTTTCAAGAGCTTTCTCAAGTTTTAGTCCTCCTCGGCTCACGTACCTCAGACGATTATCACGAACTTCTATATTACATTCTTCACTATAAGAAGTGCCTGGTTTATCTGATTTCTGATTATCTACATAAACAAGCCCTTCCATTATTAAAGTTTTGGCCTTTTCCCTACTCTCGGCAAGACCTTTTTCAAACACCAATATATCTAATCTCTTTTTCATTCAAACAATATTCAACCGTCAAAATTGAATATTTATTTTTCACCTAGCTTTTCAATTAAATTTATTCATTGCGGATTCGATTTTTCCGCTTACAATCATCTCTGCGGCACTTCGTGCATCACAAAGTGCTTCATTTATGGTATCCGTTTCGCTTTTAGAAAACTTTGAAAGCACCCAATCCGATAAATCCCATGCAGGGCTTGGTTTTTCGCCAACACCTATACGTATTCTCGGGAAATTATCGCTGCCACTGAGCGCTATTATATTTTTTACGCCGTTTTGCCCTCCGTGAGAACCGCTTTTTCTAATTCTTATCTTCCCCACAGGCAAAGAAATATCATCAAAAATAAGCAAAATATTTTCAGGCGGGACTTTATAAAAACTCATCGCCTCTTTAACGGCTTGCCCGCTTAAATTCATATATGTTTGGGGTTTTAAGAGTAAAATTCTTTTGCCGCTCAAATTAGCATCGCATGTAAGAGATTTGAATCTTTCCCGATTGATATTTACACCAAGTTCACTCGCAATAAAATCCAGCGCTCTAAATCCCGAGTTATGGCGAGTATTTTCGTATTGCCTCCCCGGATTGCCAAGACCCACTATAATATAATCAATGTTAGACATAAAATCTATCGCACCTTATTCCAAAATCATGGTAGAAATCGGTCTATCGCTGTTAATTCTCTTTATTGCCTCGGAAAGCACAGGTGCGACATTTAAAATCTGGAACTTATCAATCATTTTTTCTTCGGGAATATTTATCGTATTAAAGAAAGTCATTTTCTTAATTACACTGTTTTTAATCCTCTCAACGGCGTTGCCCGACAATACAGGGTGAGCAATATACGCATAAACTTCCTTCGCACCGCCGAGTTCAATCGAAGCCTTTGCAGCATTACAAATCGTTCCGGCGGTATCTACTATGTCGTCGACCAAAATTATCTTCTTATCTTTGACGTCGCCTATGATATTCATAACTTCGCTGACATTTGGTTTCGGGCGGCGCTTATCAATTATCGCAACGGGGCAACCAAGACGTGTTGCAAACTGGCGAGCCCTCGAAACTGAACCGAAATCGGGAGCCAAAACCGTAAATTCTTCGGGGTTAAATTCTGGCAAATCTTTTATGTAGGAAGAGAAAAGTGATGCGGCCCCAATATGGTCAACGGGGATATCGAAAAATCCTTGAATCTGTATCGTGTGAAGTTCAAGAGAAAGTATCCTGTCGGCTCCGGCTGTCGTTAATAAATTTGAAACGAGCTTTGCAGAAATCGGCTCACGAGGATTGGCTTTTCTATCTTGACGTGCATATCCAAAATACGGTATAACCGCAGTAATTCTCGCCGCAGATGCCCTTTTAATTGCATCAATCATAATAAGCAATTCCATCAAATTATCGTTAATCGGTGAGCAAGTCGGCTGAATTATAAAACAGTCTGCACCTCTGACAGATTCATGAATCGAAACTGAAATTTCTCCGTCACTGAACCTCTTTATATCAGCCGAAGAAAGTTCCATGCCCAGTTCTTTCACTACCCTTTCCGCCAACTCCCTATTTGCGTTTGCCGTAAAAATTTTCAAATCTCTTCCTTGATTTGCCATTATACATTCCCCTTTTCAACGTCTTTATTTGATTTTATAAGAAGATAGTGATAAGCCTTAAATTAAGGCAAATCCTCTATACTTATAATTGAAGCAAACGGTCCGACTTTTTGTTCTGTAGGCACGTCGCCGTTTTTACAGTAACTCTGATTAACAGAAGCACCACTACCTATTCTTGAATCTATAATCTGACTGTTTGGCCCGATAACGCAGTCTTCTCCGATAGTCGTATTACCACTGAGTATTGTACCCGGTAAAATTGTAGTACCCGAACCGACTTTCACCCATTTACCAACTATAATACCATCTCGACACGGAATTTTTACGCCGTTTTCCATTAAACTATCTATAACTTTATTTCTGGCAATTTCATTTAAATTTTGAAGCTGAAGTGTGTCATTCGCTCCGAGCGCCACGTCCGATGAAGGCGTTTCAAAAGCATCTACCCTGTGTCCGCTCTCTATTAAAAGCTTTATAATTGACGTCAAATAATATTCATTTTGAGCCGTATCGTTTGTAATGTCGCCCAAAAACTCAAGCAAATCTTCTACTTTAAACCAATACGCACCCGAATTTATTTCTCTTATTGAGCGTTCGTTAAAGCTTGCGTCTTTTTCCTCAACTATAGCCTCGACACTATAATCTTCACGATTTCTTATAATTCGTCCGTAACCGGTCGGATTGTCGATTCGAGCTGAAATAATTGTTGCAGAATTGTTGGAGTTTTTGTGTATTTTATATGCCTTTGTTATCGTGGCTTTATCTATAAACGGCGCATCACCACCCAAAATCAAAACATCGCCTACCGCATGTTTTTTGAGGAACTCTGTTGCCGTCATGACTGCGTGAGCCGTACCTTTTCGTTCGGTTTGAATAACGCTTTCCACGTCGTGCTCCAAAGTATCCAGATATTCTCTTACTTTTTCGTGCTTGTATCCCGTGACAACGCAAATATCACTTATGCCGCAAGTAACCACTGAATTCAGTACCCAACCCACCATAGGCTCAAAAAGCACTGACGAAAGTACCTTAGGCTCATTGGATTTCATTCTTTTGCCCTCTCCGGCCGCCAAAATCACACAACAAACATTATTCAATACATTAACCCCCGAACAAAATAAAATCCACTAAATTTTATGCACATAATATTTTACAACTTATTACAAAATATTGCAATAAAGAATATTAATCTTCTTTTGCCTCAAGCGCCGCAACTACCGCTGAAATTATATCTTTTTCGGTCATTTTGTAAACTTCTTTAAGATACGGCATTTTACCGACTTGACCGAACGTATCACGAACGCCTACCGAACGCACCGGCACAGGATAATTTTCACAAATGACCTCGGATACTGCCGAACGAAGTCCGCCGATTATATTGTGATTCTCCACGGTAACCGCCGCTTTTGTCTTTTGTACGGACGAAATTATACTTTCTTCGTCAATTGGTTTAATGGTATGAATGTTTATGATTTCCGCATTAATTCCCATTTCTTCCAGCTTTTTATTTGCCCTCAGAGTTTCGTCCACCATTATTCCCGAACAGAAAATACTTACATCTTTACCATCTTTAATTTTTTTGGCTTTAAACAGATTAAAAGTTTCGTTTTCATCAAAAATATCCGGCGTGGATTTCCTAAACATGCGTATATAAACAGGACCTTTGTAGTCTATGATTTGAGGGAGTAAATTTTTCAGCTGAGCGTTATCGACAGGCTCAAAAATCACAATATTGGGTATACTTCTGAGGACGCCGACATCTTCAAAGCTCATGTGAGTCCCGCCATTATATTCGGCGCTTATTCCCGGGTCACTGCCTATAATTTTTACATTTTGCTTTGCGTAACATATTGAAATTGCTATCTGGTCGCAAATTCTCCTTGTTGCAAACGGTGTAAAACTGCAAATAAACGGAATGAAACCATAACTGCTCATTCCCGCAGCAATACTCGCCATGTTTTGCTCGGCGATTCCCACATTTATCGCTCTTTCAGGAAATTTCGAAGAAAAATCCCCGAATCCGTTGGGTTTCGCAAGGTCCGCATTTAAAAGGACTATATTTTCATTTTCATTCATTAATTTTTCAAGTTCAAGTGCAAACATTTCCCGCATTTCCATGTTAAATCTCACCTCCGAGTTCTTTCATAGCCTCTTCAAACAGTTCCTGACTGATAGGCATACTATGATTTGAAGTTCCCGCTTCTTCCGCAAATTTTACGCCAAAGCCTTTAACTGTGTTTAGGATTATCATCGTAGGCATTTCGCTGTTTTTTGCCTCTGCTATGGCTTTATCTATTTCCTCGATATTATTGCCGTTTGCCACATTTATGACGTTCCAACCGAAAGCCTTCCACTTATCTCTGAGCGGTTCTATACCGCAAATATCGCTGACTTTTCCGTCAAGCTGAAGTTTATTATTATCCGTAAAAGCTATTAAATTCTTAAGCTTATGAGCCGAAGCAAACATCGCTGCTTCCCAAATCTGCCCCTCTTGACTTTCCCCGTCGCCTATTATTGTATATATCGTAGCACCGTCCTTTTTGAGCTGCGATGCCTTAGCGATGCCCACAGCGCAGGAAAATCCTTGACCGAGCGAACCTGTAGTCATGTCTATTCCTGGAGTTCTGTTCATGTCGCAGTGGCTCGGCAAATTTGTGCCCGGTTTATTAAGAGTGAGAAGCCAATCTTTCGGAAAATATCCCAAATCCGCAAGCACAGCATAAATTGCCGGACCGCTATGCCCTTTCGAAACAATTAATCTGTCACGGCCTTCTTTTTGAGGGTTTCTGGGATCAATATTCATGTGCTTATAATAAAGCGTTACCAAGAGTTCCACGATCGAAAGCGAACCGCCTATATGACCGACACCCAAAGTACCTATTTCAAGCAGTATATTTCGTCTTATTTCTTTACATTTCAAATTCATATCCATACGTTAATTCTCCTTGCACAGCTGATTATAAATGCTCAGGCCCAAAACTTTCGGGCAACAAATCACTGAGCTTAAATATTTTGAATTCATCTTCGCTTTTTGCGAGTATAACTTTGAATTCGTTCGGATTACAAAATTCTCTGAGTGCTTGCCTACACATTCCGCACGGAGGAGCATATTGACTTAATATTTCTCCCTTTTCTTCGCTCTTTGCTCCAACAACCGCAATTGCTTTAAATTTTCTGTATCCGTCAAAAACAGCTCTGAAAAGTGCCGTACGTTCTGCGCAGTTACACACCGAATATGCTGCGTTTTCAATATTGAAACCACTGTAAATTTTGTCATCAAACGTAAGAATTGCCGCTCCGACATTAAAATTTGAATACGGCGTATATGCATTTTTTCTTGCTTTCAGCGCCTCTTTTATTAATATTTTGGTGTGATCCAAATTAATTCCTCCAATTATTTTTCGCAGTGATTTTTAAGTATAATATAATTCGCCGTAAAATTCAAACGAAATATTATTTACGCTCAAAAAGCAAACTGATGAAACTTTCTTTTCACGGTTGTATTAATCTTGTCATTATGTTACATTTACTATGTAATTTAAATCGTTATCGAAAGGAGAAAATACAAATTGAAAAACAAATTTATTAAAAAAATAGTTTCTTGTTTTATTTGCCTGACACTTGTTTTCTGCGCTTTGCCAAAATGCGAATGCAAAGGTCTTGCAGATAAATTTTTCGGTGCAATAAACCACCTTATAAACAGGGGTTCACAGAAAGATGAAGAAAATTCCGAAAGTGAAGAGGGCGATGAAAATGAATTTAATTTTATAAAATCAAATAATCCCGACGACAACTTTTTCTATAGCGGGAACTGGCTTCTTTACGGCGGAATCGTTTTTATAATAATATCAATAATCGGAATGATAATTACTTTAAAACCCAAAAAGCGTAAACGCAGAAGAATAAACAGGAGATGATACAAAATGGAAAATATCAAACGTTTTGATTTGGGAAAAGGTATTAATTTTACTTACATTCCGTATTCAAAATTCAAAACCACGCAGCTTTCGATATGTATGTTCTATCCCCTAAAAAAAGAAACCGCCTCTAAAAATGCAATTATTCCCAATCTTCTTACGCATTCTTGTAAAAAATTTCCGTCACTTATTTCTCTGAGCCGAAAAATGGAAGAACTTTACGGAGCATCTGTTGCGGCAAGTGCGGAAAAAGTCGGCGATATGCAGATGATAGAAATATCCGCGCAGAGTATAGACAATAAATTCGTACCCGACGGCAGCGACAATATATCTCAAATTGCCAAGCTACTCTGTGATATGGTTTTCGAGCCCGACACAAAAGATGAAAATTTCAAAAATGAAAACGTCGAACTTGAAAAAAGGCAGCTAAGAGAAGAAATTCTTGCAGAAATGAACGACAAAAAAGTTTTTGCAAGAAAAAGATGTATCGAAATCATGTGCAAAAATGAAAAATTCGGAATAAACACGCTCGGTGAAATCGAAGATGTGGATAAAATAAATTCCGAAACAGCATATGAAGCTTGGAAAAATTTACTTTCACGCTCTCATATTGAAATTATGCTTGTGGGTAGTGGCGCTTACACGAAAATCGCCGATGAGTTCAAAACAAAATTTGAAAATATTGACCGCACAAATGTATTCGAATATTCGTCGGAAATTTTGGCGGCAAAAGACAAACCGACAGAAGTTACCGAACATAAAAATATTGTCCAGTGCAAACTGGTGTTGGGTCTGCGGATAAAAAGCAAAAACGAAAAAATAAATTACCCCGCCATGAAAGTCATGAATGCGCTTTTGGGCGGTACTCCTCAATCAAAACTTTTTGTAAACGTACGTGAAAAACTCAGCCTTTGTTACTACTGCGCATCAAGGTATATGAAGCAAAAGAAAATTATGCTCATTGAAAGCGGTGTCGAAGAAAAAAATATTCAGAAAGCAAAAGAGCAAATTCTTGAACAGCTCAAAGATATTAAGCTCGGAAATTTTTCCGATACAGACCTCGAAAACACAAAATTATTCATAACTCAAGGGCTCGGGAAAATCGGGGATAGTTTGTCGTCGATCGGGAGCTGGTATTTATCGCAGAGCATAGACAAAAATATCATTTCGCCCGAAGAACACATCGAGGAGATAAAAACGGTTACTCGTGAAGATGTTATCGAGGCGGCAAATCAGATTGCTCTCGACACGGTCTATATTTTGAGCGGGAAAGGAGAATAAGAATGAATCCGAAACATGTTGTAAGTAAGTCCCTCGGTGAAGAATACTACTATTTAAAGCACCCCTCGGGACTTGGAATTTACATTCACCCCAAAAAGGGTTACAGTTCAAACTACGCAATTTTAGGTACCAATTTCGGCTCGATAAATAACAAATTCAGACTTAAAAATGAAACAAGTTTTACCGAAGTGCCCGATGGTATTGCGCACTACCTTGAGCACAAAATTTTTGAAACTCCCCAAGGCGATGCATTCAGCCTTTTTGCAAAGACGGGAGCATCTGCAAACGCCTACACTTCGTTTGAAAAAACAGCGTTTTTATTTTCCTGCACGGGGAATTTTGAAAAATCGCTGGATATTTTACTGGAATTTGTCAGTTCGCCATATTTTACTCCCGAAAACGTCGAAAAAGAACGTGGAATTATCGGCCAAGAAATAAAAATGTACGAGGACAGCCCCGATTGGAAAGTATTTATAAATTTACTCGGTGCAATGTATAAAAACCACCCCGTAAACAGAGATATCGCAGGTTCCGTGGAATCGATTTCGAAAATCACGCCCGAACTTTTATATAAATGCTATAACAGCTTTTATAATCTCCACAATATGACGCTTTGCATGGTCGGAGACATGGACCCCGATAAAATTTTTACAATCGTTGACAAAAAACTAGGTTACTCCATGCCCGTGAAAGTAGAAAGATATTTCCCCGACGAACCCCATGAGGTAGCAAAAACCTACGTTTCTCAAAATTTTGATATTCAGTCCTCGGTTTTCAATTTGGGCTTTAAAGAAAACGTCTTACCCATGCAGCGTGCCACAAACGAAGAACTTGTTTACACAGACATAATGTTAAGCTATTTTTCTTCACCATCATCTGAGATGTATAACAAACTTTTAAAAGACGGTCTGATAAACACAGCAACTTTTTCCAGCGAATATCTTGAAGGCCCAGGTTATGCGTCCATAATCTTTTCGGGCGAATCGAAAAATCCCGAAAAAACTTCGGAACTAATTCGTGATTATATGAGGAAAGCTCACGAAAACGGTCTTGATAAAGAAGCTTTCGAAAGAGCAAAAAAAGCTGTTTACGGAAGAAGTCTTTCGGTATTTAACAGCATTCAAAGCATCGCCAATCTTACTTTGGAATTTGATTTTTCGGGCAAAGAAATTTTTGAGTACATGGATATACTTCAAGATGCAACGGTCGAAAAGGCCAATAAACGGCTTGAAAAAGAGCTCCTTTCTGATTATTCTTCACTTTCAGTGGTAAAGCCCTATGAAAAATGAGATAGTTTATCATATTAATTTTCCAAAATTAAACCTTAATCTTGAACTTAGCCCCGATTTTATTTCTGTGGGGAGTATATCCATAAAATGGTACGGAGTAATACTGGCAGCAGCATTTTTGTGCGCATTCTTTTATATTTTTTACAAAAGCAAAGACTTCGATATAAAAAGAGAAAACATCTATGACCTCACTTTCGCCTCGACAATACCCGCCATAATCGGCGCAAGACTTTATTACGTAGCGTTTTTCCCTGGCGATTTTTATCTGAGAAACCCTGAGAAAATTCTTGCAATTTCCGAAGGCGGAATAGCCATATATGGTGCGATTATCGGCGGAGCAGTCGGTGCGATAATAATTTGTCTGATAAAAAAATTGCCCATTTTGAAAGTTTTGGATTTGTTATCGCTCGGTGTGGTTATCGGCCAAGCTATCGGGCGCTGGGGTAATTTTGTAAATCAGGAGGCCTTTGGCGAATACACCGATCTTCCTTGGGGTATGATGAGCGAAAACACGTCATTTCAAACTGTTCACCCGTGTTTCTTATATGAATCTTTGGGGTGTTTGGCAATATTTTTGATTTTACATTTTACGTCATCAAAATTAAAAAGCACATCAGGAATAATATTTCTTACATATTGCACGCTTTACGGTGCGCTGAGATTTATGATAGAATCACTGCGAACGGACAGTCTGATCATTCCGCAGACCAATATAAGAGTATCGCAGCTTTTGGCGCTTTTGCTCACCGTAATTTCAGCCTCGTGCATCGTAATTATAAAACTGAGAAGTCCGAAACAAAAATAACATACATAAAAAAATCGCCCCACGCTTTTGCGTGGGGTTTGAATATTATTTAAAAATCTCTTCGTAAACATAACTTACTTTTTTTCCATAATAAGCATCAGCAAAATCCCCTTTGGGTATATTTGGATCATTTGTTTGAGGAATCCATTGCTTATTTCTGTCATCATAACCAATATCATAGTCAAACAATGCCAAAACAACAATCAAGTTCCCGCCGTAGTTAGCTATTGCAGATTTAAATGCTCTTGCCCATGCCACTATACTATTGCTAAACGCACCACCACCAAGATTATTTATGACCAAAACTTGATATCCACCTTTAACGGCAGCTTTTACTATCTGATTTGCTGAATCCTGGATTGCTTTAAGAGCTTTGGCATCATCTTTTCTAATGACATTTGTATCTTCCCCTTTTGGAACATTTAGTCTCGTATTAAAGTTGGGGCTTGCGTGGCTCAGAATATCTATCCTTCTCAGACCTGCAACATCATCAGCGGAAGAGATACTAGTTCTTTGTCTATCTGCACCTTTGGGGAATATCACTACACCCTTGGCTATTGATATCTTAGCAGCAATATACGGGAAATCTTTGCCGTAAACATAGAATTCATCATTATCTCCTGCGGTTAAACTCTGGTATAGTGAGGTATCCGCACAAAGAGATTCCTCAGCTGCTTTGGTATGCCATCCGGCAGCCCCTCCGGGAGTGACCTGACTTGCTGCATTCAAAACTAAAACTTTTTTTAAATCCGTATTATGATCTATCAAATCAGAAGCAACTGTAACCAAATCATTCTGGCCTTTTGTATTACACATATAAACACCATTGGCTAATCGTTTAAAAGGAATTGTAAACTTTGGCGGATCAATTTCCGCAGCGTGTCTTTTTGTATCACCTGTAAGCACAATATCATCAAAAGTAACTTCACATTCGAGCTTGGCGCCGGGCAAATCCGGGTGAGCAGCGAAGTATTCCCTAATTTTCTCATTGTTGCTATCTATAATAGCTGCAAGTTTTTTAGCGTCTTTTAGTTCACCTTTATTAGAATGTCGATAAGGTTCACCATCTGTCTTACCAATGTAGAACCTACGCTGATAATTCGCCACACATCCATTTTTTTTGTCTTCCGCTATTCTTCTACATTCGGCGAGAGTAGCGGTAGTAAATTTATGTTCACCTTTAAGGCCTTTCACCGACCCGTAATGATGCGTATCATGTCCCGGATTTCTCTCAACCTTAATCAGTACAGGATTTGGCGCAGTTCCTTTACCTACATTAGTACCCGGTTTGTCACCAAGCATTTCATCTATACCTTCTATTGCATATTCTAATGCTGTAACGAATTGAGATTTTTGCTGGATAAATTTACCACTAGTACCTTTACGTAGAGCAAATTCAAAGCTAGGCAAGGTTATTTCAGTTGTGTCTTTGCTTGTATCTTTCTGCATCTTTTCAAAAACAGCTTTGATACGTGATAATTTATTTTCATCACCTTCCCATCCCTTTACAACAGCGTCGCCTGTACCACTACCAAATCTGGATTTTTTCCCAACGCTCAAAAACGGTATTGCACCAATTGCATCGCTTTCATTAAATGTACTTTCCGTCAGAATGAGTCCAGTTTGCTTGCCTAGGCTAGTGAATAGTTCTTTATATAAATCACGATCCTCATCAGACAATCTCTTCGGCCAATAAATTTTTACTGTTTTGCCATCTGCTGCAGTGACCGGTGGTTGAGGTATTGTATTTGCAGGGCCGGCTGTACCGCTGCCTCCATTTCCGGCGGCTTCCCTAGCTGCGTTATGCGCCGGCACGATTTCTTGGTCTACTCTTTCAGGATGAGTGTATAAGCCACAATGCTGTTTAACGCTGTCAGTCCACCCATCTTGTGTTAACTCCCTTCCGGCTTTTATAGAAATATTTAATTCCCTAGCAATCCAATTTTTACTATCAGTAAGTCCTTTCAAAAAGTCATACCAACCTCTTAAATCACCAATATTGCCGGGGGCTTCTCCGGATTTCCACTTTGCCTCACATGATCCACATATCGTGGATATATTTTTGGTCTGTGGCACAAATGCCTTAACAGAGCCTATAGTTATAGGCGTTCCAAACCATTCGGAAGCACCTTCATCATTATTTACAAATAATCCTTTGATGCCACGTTGCAGGTTTTCGTCGGAAATTGTTGTAACATCAATACCATAAATTTTTTCTGGTAGCCACACTTTGGGATTTGCGGTTGATGGTTGTTGTGGTTGTTGCGGTGGATTTTGATGTTCTTGCACCGGGTGGTGTACCGGTGGTTGCGGTGGATTTGGATGTCCCTGCACCGGGTGGTTTGCCGGTTGTTGTTGCGGTGGAATTGGATGTTTCTGTACACGAAGGGATGAAACACCACCATTATTAGGACCGGATGGGGGAGGAAGTTGTTCTTCCACCTTCTTGGCATATGGCGCACCAAATGCCTTTACAATCGCATTACATAGGTTCTCTCTGACATACTTTTCATTTATTTTCCAAGGTGTCATTTTGCCAACCTGATTTGTAAAATTAGTCCATAAATTCGTTCTTTTGATTTCATCAACTTTGTTTTGAGAATTATCAAGCAGTCCCATAAAGAGAGTTTTAAACCAAGCTCCTGCAGTAGTTTTGTTGTCCAAGAAACTTTTTATCACTTGCCCTTCTCCAGCACCAATTTTTGTAAACAATTGCATCAACTTGGATTGGCTGACTTCCCTTTGTATTATATTTTTCAGTTTTTCATCCTTGCTTGCGGCTACTATAATCGTCACCATTATAACAGCCATGCTGTAGTCACGAGTTCCTTTCCATCTATATTTGAGCAAATTTTTCACAAAATCTCCTAGTTTGCCACTCCATCCATTTTTTACCAGCCTCCTGGTTGAAATAGAAATAAATGGCGTATGAAGCACATCCCCCATACTTTGTAAAGTTACATTTTTTACTCTTGCCATAATTATCTTCCTTTCTTTTTTATTTTTAAAATACTAACAGAATCACAATATTAAACACTACACCTCCTCTTTGGATTTATTTTATCGCCCTATCACTGAAAAAAGATAGTATCTTAAAACTATACAACTAACTACAAAGCAGTTTTATTCTCACGCCCACTCGTCGTCCTCCATCAGCTTAGCTTCTGCTCGCTTAAGAGCTTTCCACCATTCGTATATTTTTTTGAATTCATCTTTATAATGTTTCAAACTGCCCTTATTATCATTACATAATTCATCTAAGTCCTCGTCACTTATGCTATCTCCAATATTCCACTCCAATTTATCATTATAGTGCAGTGTATTAATCAGGAGCCACTTGGCACGGAATATATATAAGCTATATCCGGTATTTTCTATATTCTCCACAGGAGTAATTGGTATCATCTCACCTAGCATCTTATCTATTGTAACCTTCAAATCCGCCTTATACAACGTACCGTATTTTTCCCAAATTTTGTCAAAAGGTTCTTTGTATTTATTGTCTTTATTTTCACCTTTGTTCATAAATTCCAGCAACTTCAAACCCACCGGAAATATTTCATTATCATCTTGGATCTCTTCACTGATACATTGATGCGCAATTTTGCTTAGTATAGGTCTTAACGTTTTTGCAAAATCTGAAAAATTCTGTGCCCTTCCCATTTTAGGATTTAACCAGTTAAGATCACTAGCAAGTGCCTCTTCTGCAGCTTTTTCCTCCTTTTCTTTTTTTAGAGCCCTATACTTTCCAAATATCTGCTCAAATATCTCTTCATATTTATTTTTATCACCTTTTTCTTTGGGCAGCTTCTCAGCGCAATATCTAGACATCAAACCATGTGCACTGACAATATCATATTCACTGTCTACTTTTCCATAGTGTTTTAAAGCCGCAGATTTTAAATAATTTAACGATGTTTCTAAATCAGCTAATTTCCAGCTATCTAATTTTTTCTGAGCGTCTATTAATGTATCCTTCACCAATTTTGCCTGTTTTTCCGGCGCTGGCAGAGCTGACGTTGTCATCATAAGTGATTGTTCACCTATTTTGCTCAGTTTACCTTTAGCTACTTTGGCATAATTGTGCCCTACAAAATACAAAAATCTAAATATATCCTTACATTCTTTATTAGGCAAGTTTGAATAAATTTTTTGGGCATTTTCCTTCATACTTAAATCCATATCCACCGGTTTTGTAGCAGCAAATGTCTCAAAAAAACTTATTTGCCAATCAAAATCCCAAGTTTTACTAACATCGAACATATTTTTTATTTCTTGAGGTATTTTTAATGCTGGCTTAGTCAGAATTCCACCCATAACTGTTTGTAAAGTTTTCAGCCTTTCACTTAATTTTTCTTTTGAAAACGGTTCTTTTCCCCATGCTTCATTTATGGCGTAATTCAATGGCTCTTGTATTTCCAACCCCAATTTGCTTGTATATTCCTTTACAGCCTTATCACGCTCTTGTTGCCGCATTTGGAGATTCATTCTCTTTAATTTTTCCTTCTCTTCTTGCGTAGCTCTTTGTTTTTTCGCATTTTCAACTTCTTCATCCTTTATCTCAATTTTGTCAACAACATCAAACGGCAATTCTTTCAAGTAATTGTCGCCTGATTTAGTTGAGCGAATTATTAATTTACGTACATTTTCTTTTTTATTGTGTTGCCTTTCTCCTTCTGGCCGTAAAAATAATGATATTAATAAATCTCTAGCTTTGCCCTGCGTCTGTTTTTTGATAGTAAACACATATAGGGTATCTTTACCTTTTACACCTGTATAAAGCGTAGATATACCGTCCTTTTCAGCATCTTTCGGCCAGAAACAGTTGTCGTCTGTAAAATTTATGTTTTTCGTTTTTAGAAGTTTATCAGCTACATTACCGGCAAATTCTTCTATTTCTTTATAATAATGGTCCAACTCATTTTCATTTTTGGTAAAAACTATTGAGCCCGAATCGGGGTCTCCGGATATGACCTCAAAAAAATTGTCAACCGAAGCCATTCCCGGTATACCGGAGCCGCTTTCCTTAAGGTAGCGTTTCACACCGCTTTCTATGGCACTTTCTCCCTCTCTCCCTCGAGTAAATGGATTAAAAAGCGACTTGTTGCCCGAACCACTACTTACAAAATCAATGACTTTTCTTACTATTTCATACGCTTTAGAATGACCGTCTTTTGGGAATGGAAGGTAGGCAACTCTTTCGGCATTTTGCTTATCTTTATATTTATAGGCAGCATAAGAAAAATCAGCCATTTTGTAACCTTTTATTACAAATACCGTATTTTTCGCAGATGATCTAAGATTTTCCCTACCTTTGTTAACATCATCAACATTAATTATTGGTTTTTCTACTTTAGGACCTTCTACTTCAGAGCCTTTTACTTCAAAATCTTCTGCTTCGAGACCTTCTACTTTAGGATGCGTGGATTGTGGAAGTGATTGAACCGCGGGTTCCGGTTTTTTCTTGTCCACGGGATTTACCGGCCGCTTGTCCAGTTCTTCTTGTTTCGGGATTTTATACTCTTCACCCGTCATTTTCTCGAAAATTTGTTTTACAGTTTCTAACTCTTTCTTACTCGATTTAAGTACCCAACCGGTTATTTTGCCCATACGCTTAACATATTTGTCAACATACCTTTGTTCTATACCTATATCCTTTAAAACTTGCTTAAACAGATTACTACCAACTATCTCGTAAATAGCCTTACCATCACCATCCAAAAGTGCCTGCCCTATATTGACAAGCCCACCTTTAGATTTTCCTTTACTACTTTTAGCTTTTTTGTTTATCACGATTTTGGCGTTCGTAATTAGATCTTGACATCCGGACTTGGCTATTGCTAAAAACAATACCGCTGTAAGTATAGCTAAATTTCGATCGTAAACAACCGCAAACCCAAATTTTTCAAATTCTTCCTTAACTTTTTTCCACCCTTCACTATCTTTTTGATTATCGTTTTTCGCATCGATAGCCAGAAGCGCCTCCATAAGATTTCTCATCCTGGAAGTTCTCCCCAAAGTTTCCAATTTATGATCTATTCCTGAGTCTTTAACGATTTTAAATTCTGCCATAATTATCTTCCCCCTTCTGCCCGTTTTATCAAGATTATACAATTACGCAAAATATATGTCAAGCATTTATTTCAAAATTTTACATTTTTATAATTAAAATTCAAAAATGCAATTAACACTTTTAACACAGCGAGAATAAACTACTAAAAAACACTATCATATTCGAGGACATCAATATGCTTAAAACAGTTTTTATACCGCTGAGCGAATCTAAAATTAACAAACCTTACAAAATTTTCAGGGTTAAAGTTGATAACAACATGACACTGCGAAGAATGCTGGATTTGGGAATGCTGCGTGGAGCAGAAATAAAGGCTATCCACAAAAGCCCTATGGGAAATCTAACGGCGTATTTTATAAAAGGCACGGTAATAGCCTTACGAGACAGCGATGCAAAAAATATACTTGTTTATAAAGCCCCCTAAAAATTATTTTTTAAATTTTATTTTGGAGATGAGCGATGCATTGAATATCCTAAAAAACTCCGTGAAAAAAATAAAAAATTTTAAAATTAAAAAAGTTAAAAATCGCAGTGCAAAGAAAATAGCAGGTCATATAGCAATTGCGGGGAATCCAAACGTCGGTAAAAGCACGGTATTTAACGCACTCACGGGACTTAATCAGCACACGGGTAACTGGCCAGGGAAAACAGTCGAATGCACTGAGGGAGAATACACTTATAGCGAAAAACTTTTTAAAATTACTGACATACCGGGAACGTACTCGCTGATGTCTAACTCCCAGGAAGAAGAAATCGCAAGAGATTATATCTGTTTTTCTAAGCCGGACGCAGTAATAGTAGTTTTAGATGCCACTTGCTTAGAAAGAAATTTAAATTTAGCATTACAAATTCTGGAAATAACACAAAACGTTGTAATTTGCGTAAATCTTATCGACGAAGCCAAAAAGAAAAAAATCTACATAGACCTTGACGAACTTTCGATGCAGCTTGGCGGTGTACTCGTAGTGCACACGAACGCACGCAAAAAATTTGGAATACAAAATCTTATGAAAGAAGTCGAAAACGTTGCCACTAAGAAAAAGAAGACTTTTTATATCAAAAACGAAAACTATCCGGAAATTTTTAAAGATGCCATAAGTAAAATTTCAGAAACCATAAAAGAGTTCATACCAAAACACTTGAGCAGCAGATGGATAGCGGAAAAAATTTTGGAAAACGATGAAAGTATAAAAAATTCAATACAGAAAAATATTGATTATGATATTTTCAAAAATAAAAAAATCAACGACACAATAAAATCCGAGCAGAAAAAACTTCTCGAAAACGGTTTCGACAACAAAAAAATCAGAGAAATTCTCGTAAATAATATTATTGAAAAATCAGAAAAAATTTATAACTTATGCGTTCATATCGAAAATAAAAATTATGACAAAAAAGACCGCATGATAGACAATTTACTTACTTCAAAACTAACAGGAATACCGATAATGCTGGCACTTTTAACTTTGATTTTTTGGATAACTTTAGTCGGTGCAAATTATCCGTCACAACTGATTTCAAATGCGCTTTTTTGGGTTCAAGACAGACTCACCGAACTATGCATAGGTATTAATTGTCCTTGGTGGATTCACGGTGTTTTAGTAGAAGGAGTGTACAGGACTCTTGCATGGGTTGTTTCGGTGATGCTCCCTCCCATGGCGATATTTTTTCCGCTTTTTACTTTTTTGGAGGATACCGGCTATTTGCCCCGAGTAGCATTTAATCTCGACAATGCATTCCGAAAATGCGGCGCTCACGGCAAACAGGCTCTCACAACGTGTATGGGGTTCGGGTGCAATGCTTGTGGGGTCATCGGTTGTAGGATTATAGATTCACCTCGTGAAAAATTAATCGCAATTCTCACAAACAATTTTGTTCCATGCAACGGCCGTTTACCGCAGTTTAAAATGGCAAAAAATCATCTGAATTCTTCGATTAACTGATTTATTACCAAAATTTTATCGGTATCTGAAATATTGTTTTCTTCAAAATATCTCTCAAGTTCTGAAACGTAAAATTCAGCAACTTCTTTTTTGAAATAATTGTTATTTTCAATTCCCAAGACAGTCACTTCGATCGGTTTCAATTGATTATCACCTCTATAGTACAAAATCCACCCGTCAAGGGGCAATGAAAAAAGACGCTTAAAAAACGTCTTTTAAAATCTATATTTTATATATTACCGAAAAATGCCGAAACCGCCTTAAACGTCATATAAAGATCAATTTTTGAAATGACTTCAAACGGCGCATGCATCGAAAGCACGGGCACTCCGATATCTATAACGTCAGCGTTCAAATTTGCAACATATTTTGCAATGGTTCCGCCGCCGCCTACGTCAACCTTACCAAGCTCGCTACTTTGCCAAATTACATTTTTATCACTGAGCAAATTGCAAATTTCACCCGTGAACTCTGCTGTGGCATCGGAAGTGCCATATTTTCCGCCACTGCCTGTGTACTTTGTAACAACCACGCCCCTATTAATATATGAGCTGTTGGCAGGCTCAAAACTCGATGGATATGTGGGGTCATACGCCGCATTAACGTCCGCCGAAAGGCATTTTGTATGAGTTAGAACATCACGTACCAAAACTCCATCGATTTCAGCCAAATCAGAAATGAAATATTCCAAAAATTTCGACTGCGAACCTGTATTGCCGTCACTACCCGTTTCCTCTTTATCCGTGAGCATTGTAATCGTTGTTTTTTCAGGATTTTTGCAATCGAGTATGGCTCTCAGCGAAGGATATGCACACGAACGGTCATCATGTGCGTAGCCGCCTATCATACTTCTGTCAAACCCCACATCTTGCGCCTTCATCGCAGGCACTATCTCCAAATCCGATGATATAAAATCACCTTCGACTATACCATATTTTTCATTGAGCAGCTTTAATATATTAAGTTTCACCATGTCGCTGCCGTCGCCACCATCTTCCAGCGGCAAACTCCCCACCAGCAAGTTAAGATCCTCGCCCATTATCGCTTCGGACATTTTCTTACCCATCTGCTCTCTTGCAAGGTGAGGCAGTAAGTCGGTTACGCAAAAACACGGCTCATCTTCGGATTCGCCTAAAACAACATCTACTACACTGCCGTCACGTTTCACGATCCTCCCGTGAATTGCAAGCGGGATAGTCGTCCACTGGTATTTTTTAATTCCACCGTAATAATGAGTCTTTAAAATACCTAAATCATGTTGTTCCATTAATGGGTTAGGTTTTAGGTCGAGCCTCGGTGCATCAACGTGCGCAACTGCCATATTTACTCCGTTTTTTGTTCCGCTCTTTCCGATAACTGCCAAAACAATATTTCTATCTCTGTTTATTTTATAAACCCTATCGCCTGCTTTATACTTCTTACTTTTATCAAATTCTTCAAATCCGCTTTCTTTTGCACATTTGAGAGCATATCTTACGCTTTCTTTTTCGGTTTTCGACTTATTTAAAAAATCTTTATACCCCTCCGCAAACGAATAACTTTTATCAAGCTCATCTTTTGGAATTGTTTTTCCGCCGTTTTCTCTCTTAAGAAATAACTTTTCTTTCAATTTTTTTACGTTATCTTCTTTGTTATCCATTTTTCATTCTCCTCAGTTAAAATAAAGTTTTTTATACATCTTTTTAGCACGTTGTACACGCCTTACATATTCTTTTGTTTCGGGATACGGTATATGTTCGGTATCGGCTGATTTTTTAAACTCGGCGTTTTCCTTCAGCCACCTGTTCACGGCATTCATTCCTGCGTTATAAGCACACAGCGCCAAAACCTCGTTTTTATATTTTTTTATCAGCGTAGATATAAACAAAGTGCCGATTTTAACATTTGTTTCGGGTGTATGTATATCCGCACCTTTTAAATCTTCATTCTTGGCGTGATATTTACCGACCCAATCAAAAGTTTCGGGTGTGATTTGCATAAGTCCGCACGCTCCGGCATGAGATTTGGCGTTTTCATCAAAGCCGCTCTCGCACTTTATTATAGCATATATAAGCTCTTTTTCAACTCCGCACTCTTTCGAAGTCCTTTCAACCACGCTTTCGTATTTAATCGGGTACATATACTTTAAAACCGCTTTGGAGCCAAAAATTATTCCGATTATGGTTATCGTCAAGATCAAAATTAAAGCCAAAGCATTAAAAATTAGTTTTGATAATTTTATTACTATAAAACCACCCCCATAATTACTATACCTTTATAACGTTAAATGCGGCAGCACGCACAAGACGATTATATACCGCCAAACTCAAAGAATCGGTTTCTTTGTAGTGCGCGTACAGGGTTTTGACACCTAACTTATCGGCCTCTCTCAAAGCTTCAAAGAGGTTCTTGGACTGAGCAGAAGTATCATTTGCACTTCCGTATGATATATATGGCACTTTTAAAAACGGTATGTCTTCATCAAAACACAGCGCACCAACGTCCTCGCCCCCGTGCAAGTTTACAAAGTTCACATACCGGTGAGTGTCACCTACTACCATTTTAATCGGCGTGTCGGGAGAATAGTGTTTATATTTCATCCCCGGAGAAAGTACTTTTTCGGATTCCGGCGGCTTTTCAAAAATTGCTTTATCTATCTCAACTGCTCCCACGACACTTTTAATGTCTTCTGCGCTGATTTTTCCGGGCCTCAGTATTTTCGGAATGTCCGAAAGCGTGGAAACAACCGTAGATTCAAGCCCTACGGCACATTCTCCGCCGTCAACAATCGCATTGACTTTACCGTTTAAATCATTAACAACGTGTTCAAACTTTGTGGGGCTGGGTTTGCCCGAAGTATTGGCAGACGGCGCAACAAGAGGCACTCCTGCCAGCGCAATTATTTTACGTGCGACCTCATGTGAAGGATACCTAACGGCAACAGAATTCAGCCCTCCTGTAACCTCTTTCGGAATTTTAGGATTTTTTGGCATTATCATCGTAAGCGGACCGGGCCAAAATTTTTCGGCAAGTTTTTTAGCGTTTTTCGGAAATTCCGAAACAACATTTTCGATATCTTTTAAGTCGGATATATGAACTATCAACGGATTGTCGGACGGACGCCCCTTCGCCGTAAATATTGCTTTTATTGCGTTTTTGTCGTATACACTTGCCGCCAAACCATACACAGTCTCCGTCGGAATTGCAACTATCCCACCGCTTTTTAGTATTTTCGCCGCACGCTCCGCACTGTTTTCACTTAAAAATTCCGTTTTCAATGATATTCCTTCTTTAACCCTATTCTTCACTTCCCGCAAGTTTTGCAGCTCTGTCCGCAGTTATCAGAGCATCTATAATCTCATCAAGGTCGCCGTTTAAAACGTCCTCAAGACGATAAAGAGTCAGCCCGATCCTGTGGTCTGTCAACCTACTTTGCGGATAATTATATGTCCTTATCCTTTCCGACCTATCGCCCGTCCCGACTTGCAAGCGTCTTTCCTCTGCCACCGCAGACTCTTGTTCGTTTCTCTTGGCCTCCAAAAGTCTGGATTTCAAAACCTTCATAGCTTTATCTTTATTTTTGTACTGACTTCTTTCGTCCTGGCACTCCACAACGACGCCTGTAGGAATATGAGTAATTCGTATTGCCGATTCGGTTTTATTGACGTGCTGACCGCCTGCGCCTCCCGCACGGTACGTGTCAATTTGCAAATCCGCCGGATTGATTTCTATTTCTACATCTTCAGCCTCGGGGAGTACCGCCACTGTAACCGTTGACGTATGAACTCTACCTTGTGCCTCGGTATCGGGCACTCGCTGCACTCTATGAACTCCGCTCTCAAATTTAAACCTTGAATATGCTCCTTCTCCCGATATCATAAAGCTGATTTCTTTATATCCGCCTAGCTGCGTTTCGTTAGCATTCAAAACTTCAACTTTCCAGCGACGATTCTGCGCATACATATTGTACATTCTGAAAAGGACTCCCGCAAAAAGTGCCGCCTCTTCTCCGCCTGCTCCTCCTCGTATTTCAATTATTACGTTTCGGTCGTCATTCGGGTCTTTCGGAAGAAGTAAAACTTTGAGTTCTTCTGAGATTTTCTCCAAGTTTTCTTTTGCGGATTCCATTTCCGACTCAGCCATTTCTTTAAGTTCTTTATCCGCAGAACTATCCGAAAGAATTGTTTTGGCCTCTTCTAAATTGTTCTCTTCTTTCTTATATTCCCTATATTTTTCAACTACCGGAGTCAAATTTTTAAGCTCTTTCATAAGAGATTTATATCTGTTCTGGTTAGATAAAACATTTTGGTCGCACAGTTCATTATTTAGCTCTAAATAACGTTTTTCTATATTTTCAAGTCTGCTAAGCATTTTTTATATCCTCCGATTAAGCATAGTATTTGAGATATATTATAGCATAACCCCGCAAGTTTATAAACCTTAAAAACACATCCAAAAAATAAATACTTCAAAAGCTTTGGTCAACTCGAATATTGAAAATAATTTGAAGCTATATTATTATATTTATATATTTTTCGAAATAAAAAGATTGAGGTGATTTATATGGATTATGAGATGCTAGTTAACAGGACTCACAAACTTGAAAAAGAAATTTACGAAAATGAAATCGTTCCAAATATAGTGGCAGTCGAGACCAAAAAAAATAATGATATCGTATTCAAAACTTTCGGAATAGAAGACAAAAAAACGTACCTTGAAAAGAAAACGGCTGAAAAATTTGGTGAATTTCAAGATTTCGCCAAGAAAAACGGCATAATTATCGACATCACCAGCGGATATCTCTCGTTTGAGCAGCAAAATAAAAAATATAATTATTTTATTGCAAAAGGCGGACAAGAGTGGGCAGATAAAAGTTCGTGCCCTGCGGGGTATTCCGAACACAATACCGGTCTTGCCATGGATTTTGATATATTTTTGAATGGTCGCTGGGGCGGAATTGCACTCGACAAAAACGGAAACACAAACGAAAAAGCAAAGTGGCTACACAAACATCTACATGAGTTCGGGTTTATACTCAGATATCCCGAAGGCAAAGAATCCATAACAAAAATGAAGTATGAACCTTGGCATATAAGATATGTCGGGGAAAAACTTGCGAAATATATATTCGAGAATAATCTTACACTCGAGGAATATTACGAACAGAAAATTTGAGGTGAATTTTTTTGAAAATACTTTTTATGGGTACTCCCGAATTTGCCGTACCCTCTCTTAAAATACTGCTTGAAAACGGTCATGAAATCTGCGGCGTTTTCACAAAGCCCGACAGGCCGCAAGGCAGAAAAATGATTATTACTCCGCCACCCGTCAAAGTCTATGCACTCGAAAACGGTTTGGAGGTATTCCAGCCCGAAAAAATGAAGTCTGAAGAAACTTTTGAGACAGTTAAAAAATTAAATCCCGAAATTATAGTTGTTGTGGCCTATGGGAAAATTTTACCCAAAAACATTATAGATTTTCCAAAATATGGATGCGTAAATGTTCACGGCTCACTACTGCCGAAATACAGAGGTGCAGCACCTATTCAGTGGAGCATCATAAACGGCGACAGTGTTACGGGGATCACCACAATGTACATGAACGAAGGGCTCGATACCGGAGATATTCTTCTGCAAGATAAAGTTTTTATCGGTGATGGCGAAAATTCCGAAGAACTCAAAGCAAGGCTATCGGTTGTAGGCGCTGATTTACTCTTGAAGACTTTAAAAAAGCTCGAAAACAACGAAATAACTCCTATTCCTCAAAATGACGATGAAGCATCTCTGTCGCCTCCGCTCGATAAAATAACGGGAGATATCGACTGGCAGATGTCGGCTCAGGATATACACAACCTTGTAAGGGGCTCAAATCCTTGGCCTATCGCTCACACTACGCTCAGAGGAAAACTTTTTAAAATTTACAAATCAAAAGTAGGCGGATTTAAACTCTGCAGTACTCCCGGGAAAATAATAAGTATAAACCCACTTGTCGTCAGCTGCGGAGTAAATACAAGCCTTGAGCTTCTGGAAGTACAGGTTGCCGCCAAAAAACGTATGTCGGCTGCGGATTTCGCAAGAGGATACAGACTAAGCGAACAGACAATTCTCGGAAAATAAAAAACAAAGAGGTGCAAAGTGAAAGTTATCATATTATCCGCCACAACCGGCGGTGGACACATGAGTGCGGCAAACGCCATAAGTGAATACTTATCGGAACAAAACATAGAAACCAAAGTAGTTGATACACTTGAATATATAAGTCCGATTCTCAATAAGACAATTACAGAAACTTATGAATTCTTGGCTAAACGATCACCAAAACTATGGAAACTTATGTATAACAGCTCAAACCACAGAGCCATAAATAAAGTTGTTTCTTCTTCGAACAGTCTGATAAGCAGAAAACTCATGCCTCTCCTGAATGATTTCAAACCCGACTTGATTGTAAGTACTCATCCTTTCGCCACGGAAATGATTTCAAAACTTAAGTCTTTAAATAAAATAAATCTTCCTCTGGTTTGCGTCATGACAGATTACGCTCCGCACAGAACATGGATAAGTTCGGGTGTTGATGCATATGTGGTAGCAAACGAAAACATGATAGAACCTATGGCGAAAATGGGCGTTAATACTGAAATAATACACCCGTTCGGGATACCTGTCGATGAAGATTTTTTCAGCGAAAAAAATAAAGGAAGTATTCTTAGTCAAATGGATTTGTCCCTATCTATTCCAACACTGCTTATAATGGCAGGAAGCTGCGGATTTGCAAATATGGAAAACGTCTATAAAAAACTGCAAAAATCCAAAATCGATTTTCAGATAATAATAATAACGGGTAAAAATCCAAGACTCTACAACAGTATGCAAAGTTTGATAAGCGGATCGGAAACTAAAAAACATCATAAATTTATCCCGAAATTTAAAATCCAAAATATAAACTTACATAATTTAAGGATATTTAAAAATCTTATAAAAAAAGGCACGGATAAAGTGGCGATAACCAAGCCTACAAAAATAATATATTTCACGAGTGAAGTAAGTAAGTACATGGCGGCGGCGGATATCATAATAACCAAGCCTGGCGGACTTACAATAAGCGAAGCACTTGCGTGTAATTTACCGATGGCGCTTTTTGATGCAATACCAGGTCAAGAAGAAGAAAATGCAGAATTTTTAGTCAGCCACAACATGGCAGTAAAACTCGACTCCAAAAAAGAAAATATAGAAGTAATCGAGAATTTACTCAGTAATCCAGAAGAACTCCGTAACATGCGCTATAACTGCGAAAATTTCGATAAGTCAGGTTCTCTGGCCAACATACATACACTGATTAAGAGTCTTGTAAAATATAATTAATTTCAAGGAGAAAACATTATGCTTTCAGATATCGAAATAGCCAACAGTATAAAATTAAAACCTATTTGCGAAGTAGCAAAAGATATCAATCTTTCGGAAGAAGATATAGAGCTTTACGGAAAATACAAAGCAAAAATAAATGATTCCGCTTTTGAGAAAACCAAAAATTCAAAGAACGGCAAGCTCATTCTTGTTACAGCCGTAAATCCCACGCCCGCAGGCGAAGGGAAAACAACTGTAACTATAGGTCTTGGACAAGCTATGAATAAAATCGGCAAAAAAACGGTGATAGCTCTAAGAGAGCCTTCTATGGGGCCTGTCTTCGGCATTAAAGGCGGTGCAACGGGCGGCGGATATTCTCAAGCTCTGCCGATGGAGGATATAAACCTACATTTCACGGGAGACATGCATGCCATAACGTCGGCGAACAACCTTCTTTGCGCTATGCTTGATAACCACATACATCAAGGCAATCGTCTGGGAATAGATCCGAGAAGAGTTTTAATTACTCGCTGTCTCGACACGAATGACCGTGCGCTCAGAAATACAGTTGTAGGCCTCGGCGGAACAAAAAACGGTATACCCAGAGAAGATAAGTTCGTAATAACCGTTGCAACTGAAGTTATGGCGATACTTTGCCTTGCCTCAGACTTAGATGATTTAAAATCAAGGCTCGGAAACATTCTCGTGGCGTATACATATCAAGGGAATCCCATATACGCAAAGGATTTGAAAGCTGAAGGCTCTATGGCGGCGCTCCTGAAAGACGCAATAAAACCGAACCTAGTGCAGACAACCGAAGGAAACCCGATAATAATGCACGGGGGTCCGTTTGCAAACATTGCGCACGGATGTAACTCGGTACGTGCCACCAAACTTGCTCTCAAACTCGGTGATTACTGTATAACCGAAGCCGGTTTTGGCGCAGATTTGGGTGCGGAAAAATTCTTGGACATAAAATGCCGAAAAGCTAATTTAAAGCCGTCGTGTATAGTCATTGTGGCCACCATAAGAGCGCTTAAATACAACGGCGGAGAGAAAACCGCAAATTTAAAATCTGAAAATGCCGAAGCTTTAAAAAAAGGAATTTGTAATCTCGGTGTACATATTTCAAATATGCGCAAATACGGTGTTCCGATTGTCGTAGCTCTTAATAATTTTGAAACCGATACCGAACGTGAAATCGGTATTGTAAAAAAGTTTGCGGAAAGCATGCACTGTGATTTTGCTGTTTGTAAGGTTCATGCCGAGGGCGGTGCAGGCGGAACTGAGCTTGCGAGCGCAGTAATAAAGGCATGTGAAAAAGAGTCTGACTTCTCCCCCATTTATGACGTAGATGCTACTATTAAAGAAAAAATAGCAATCGTTGCTCACGAAATTTATCATGCCGGTGGCGCATTGTATTCACCCGAAGCCGAGAACGGGATAAAAGAAATTGAAAAACTTGGAAAAAGCAATTTGCCTATTTGTATCGCAAAAACACAGTATTCAATATCTGACGACCCAGAAAAATTGGGTGCTCCACAAAATTTTGAAATAAACATTAAAGATGTTTACCTTTCTAACGGCGCAGAATTTATAGTGGTTATCGCGGGTAATATACTTCGTATGCCGGGGTTACCTAAAATTCCGGCGGCTCAGTCCATCGATATTGATGGCAACGGAAAAATTTCGGGATTATTTTAGTATTATAAATCCGACAATCCACGATTATATAAAACTGATATGATTGTGGATTTTTTGTTGTATGTTTTTAAATTTGCAATTGACTTTTAGTTACAGGTATAATAGGATAAATTAAAAAGCAAAAGGAGGGTTTGAAACCATGAATTTAAAAAAATTAATAAAAATCTCTCTGGCAACTTTTATCATATCCATACCACTAAATGTAAATGCGATTAAGCCTACGTCCGAACAATTGGAATCGTTTTATAAACCATTTGAGGAACTACTTACCGACTCTGCAATGTCGCAATATTCAAATATTAAATATTTACCGGGGTTAGAGATACTTGAGGAAGAAGTGGGACATAAATTTTTTTCTATCGTAAATACGTTAAAGCCGTCCCCCGAAGATTTTGAAACATCTGAGGAATACGCTGCGCATTTATATAGTTTTCGCACAAACTCGCAAAAGATCATAGATCTTGACAAACAAATAAGTCAACTAAAAAGTTTTATACTCAAAGAAACAACTGTAACTTCACCGGATAAAGCTCTACTTTTGACATTTTATGAAGAACTTAGCGCCGTTTTATCCACAGATAATTGCAATAAATTCATAGAAAAAGCCGAAGCATTTGTAAAAAAATGGAACAGCACTATTAGATCCACTAACGGTCCCATTGGAGGAATACCACTGGATTCCACTAATGAAGATTTTTCAAAAGCGAGAGAAGCAGCCAAAGAAAATACTAAATTGTTTTTCAGAAAAAAATAATTAAAAATGAAATATTTTCAAAAAGCATCCCCCAGCATAGCTGGGGGTATTTTTTAACTAGCAAAACCCTGCTCTAATAGACATCTCTAAAGGAAGCTAATACGATTCGGCACTTTCGCTACCTACAAAACGACACAACTATCATCTGGTTTTCTGCATACAAAAAGCCCCAAAATAGGGGCTTTATATCTCACAATGATCTACTGTACTGGCCTAGGTGTTACATAATATATAAGCTCTTTTAAAACATCAATATAAACTTTCAAAGCCCCACATTTTTGTACATATTTTTTTCTGCCGTCCAACTTTTTGAAACACTCTTGAGCCAAACGTATGTCGTTTTCTTTACTACGTATTTGACGCTGATCAAACAAAAGATCAGATAAGAGTTTTTTATTATGTTGATCGTCTCCGTTTGGATCATATCCTGTCAATGCCTCCAATTTCTGTTTAGCATCGGTAACACTCACATCTTTTATGCCTTTGAAGAATTGTTTATCCTTTAATATTTTAAGCACAGGATCGACCAATTTTTCTATTACTTCTTTTTTATCTGCCGCCGGTACCATAAACACTCCAGATCGCCGTGGCACGGTCTAAAGATCTATATTATACTTACGCCTTTTCAAGTTGCTTACTGAATCTAGAACCGACTGTAACATATCCACGTTTGGTTCTGAAGGCTTGTGTATAGGCGGTGGTTTTGGCGGGTCCATGGGCGGTGGCTTAGGCGGGTCTTTTGGTGGGTCTT
>JAUNIE010000055.1 GCA_030523605.1 Clostridia bacterium
AAAAAATGATTCAAGTTCCAATATGCTTCCCTTACACATATACCCCATTATTATTATTGGAAAAACGATTTCATTTGCCGGAAATCCTAGTAAAAATGCAATTAGTATTACACCGTCTAGCCCTATAAATTTAGCGAAAGGGTCTAAAAAATAAGAGCAGTGCATGAGGATGCTTATGTTGTTTATTTTTATGTTGGCCATTAGCCATATCAAAAATCCGGCCGGGGCAGCAACAGTAATTGCTCTACCCAATACAAAAATTGTTCTTTCCATAACGGATCTTATGAGTATTTTACCTAACTGTGGGGCTCGGTATGGTGGTAATTCGAGAATAAATGATGATGGGATGCCCCTAAGGATAGTTAATGATAAGATTTTTGACATAAAAAATGTGGCTAATAATCCTAAAATTATAGTTGATGTCAATATTATTGATGACAGTATAAAACTAAAATTTGATGCGGATAGATCTATAAAAAACATTGATATTATTGCAATTAACAGCGGGAAAGCGCAGTTTAGTAATTGCGATTTTTTAATTTGATACTTAGATATGCATTGTTCCAAAATACACATTCCGTTGTTTTACTTGCAAAATGCACTTGTGCTTTTTTGTCGATGTTTTCTAATATTTTAGAAGCTGTAAAACAATGTATTTTTGTGTTTTCACGTAGGGAGAGCGTGTTGCTAATTGATAAATTATCTTTTATTACGTTTAGTTTTTTTATGAAAAATTGGTTATTTTTTATTCCTTCGAGAATAATTTTGGAAATTATTAATTTGTCTACATAGCTGCCGTTTAGATTATTGCATGTGCATTTTTTCGCTGAGTTGTAGATTTTTTTTGAGCATATGTAGTTGAAATTTTTATTGTAATTGTTGGACTTTACGAGCATTTTGGAACCACATATTTTACAAAAAATCTTTCCTGATAGAAGAAAAGATTTATCTTTGAATTTAACTTTTTTAAAGCCTAAATTAAAAAAATTATGTATTTCTATCCATTTTTTTCCCGATATGGTACCACTATGTTTACCCAACGCTATTATCCAGTCTTTTATTGAGTTTATATTACCATTATTTTTGCAATAATTTCTTTTATTATATGCAATTATCCCGGCTGATTTATTGCATTTGCGAGAACTAAAACATACGTCAGCGCCCATGTTTTTAAAATAATTTATTGCAGCATTGTCGGCTGAACAATAAACAGGATTTGTTAGAATTTTTTTGATAGCAGGTATAGAAAAACTTTTTTTGTTTCTCGATTTTATATTGAGTGACTCTAAATATTTCTTGGTTTCTGTCAATGATTTGCACTCTAAAAATTTTGAATAAATTTTTTTTACTATTTCGATTTCTTTTTTATCTGTTAATAAATAGAATTTATATTTTGAATTTACGCCAGAATTTTTATCATATACTTTGTGAGAACGCATTCCTAGTGGAGTTGTTCCGCCTAGCCATTGTCCATTTTTAGCTAATATTAACATATTATCTCGCACACGTTCAGCTATGGTTTCCCGTTCGAGTTGAGCGAAAACTGATGCCATGTACATCATTGCTCGCCCCATGGGAACTGATGTATCAAATTGTTCTTTGACGCAAATCAGGGAGATATTTGCTTTATTGAATTTTTCTATGAGCTTCGAAAAATCACTGACGTTTCTGCTAATTCTATCTAATCTATAACACACTATGTGTGAAATTTTTTTATTTTCAGCGTCTTTAAGCATTTGTTTAAATGCCGGTCGGTCAGTATTTTTTGCTGAAAAGCCTTCATCTTTATAAATGATTATGCTACTATTTTTTTGGTTATTCACGTGAGAAAATATGTAGTTTTTGCAGATTTCTATTTGATTTTGAACTGATTCTCCTTTGTCGCTGGTACAGGATTTTCTGCTATATATTGCTATATTCATTTGATACCATTTCCACCTTGTCAATTTTTCTGAAAATAGTATTCATATGATAAATGAATTATAACTATAAAAAGTCGTAAATCCGCTTACATACAGAAATTTACGACTAAAAAATTATATTTTATTCTTCGGAAGGTATCTTTTTGAACTCTTCAATACAAATCGGAATCCAATTGTTTGCGTTTTTCAGCGCTCTTAACACTCTGTTGCTGTCCAGGGGTTCACGGTGTTCTAGCGACCACATCATGTTTAATTGTAACTCAACATTTATTGCCCTAACTATTTTAGATATGACTGAGTGTAGATCTGGAAATGCATCATCAAGATGTTGTGGGAGCTCTTCATATCCGTCTAACATATTATAGCTTGCAGCAATTTCAAAGTACTCTTCAAATGATTTTGAAAAATTAGTGATTTCCTCGGCCAGTTCGGGGTTTTCATTAACATTTATGTTAATCCATACATACGCAAGAGCTTGAACCAGAGAATATAATCCTGTATTGGAAGGATTGGTACACCAAAGATCTATAGCATCAATATCTTGTTCCAGTTTTTTGTCGGTAATAAATTTCCTTAAACGGAAAGTTTCAAGATGCGGATCAAGAAAATTTAAGTTTTTAAGTGTGGCAACGCTTCTTTTAACAGCTGATTGACCGGTATAGCTGTGACACCAATGCAAAAATTTCTCGCAGCTTTCGTTATCCCCACGTTCACGGAGTGTTTTGAGTAATTGTGATTCTATGTTAATTTTTTTAACTGAATCGGCATGAGCGAATTCATCTGTGCCGGGCATGTGCATACCACTACCACTGGCAAAGCAGACACTGTTTGTTGCCATATGTGCGGTTGATAGTGATAAAACAAAAGATAATATTTTTATAGATTTATTTTTTAACTTCATTATTAAAATCCTTCAAATTCATAATTAATTTCTGAATATCATTTTCTATAAGACCATGCAGTATAAAAATATCTTCATCGCCAAGTTTCCTGCTTACAAGATGCTCTTTCATTAGATTAAAGAAAAAATCACTGAATTTTTTATTTTTCTCTTCTAATTCTATATGTAGGGGGATGATTTTTTTATAATTATTTTTAATAAAAAGGATATCTATCTTATCCAGAGTGTCAATGTAATGCGGTAAATTCTTTGTTAATGTGGGCTCCAGCCAACTGACCATTGAAAATGTTTTTCTTGATGTGAAACTATCCAAAGTGCCGCCATTAATTACCAGAAAATCACATAGGTAAAAATTTTCTTCATAAAAGTTTTTTAGTAGATTTTGGCATTTTGCAAGATAATTTCTTAGTTTTACCAAATTTAAAAAAGTATTATATTCGCAGCGTTTTAAGTTTCTGGAAACTATATAACTTTCAGTGACGATTTCAGAAGAAAATTTAGGAAGTTCCCTTGGTGCATAAGTGGAAATGCATTCGGGGAAAACAAATGCTTTTGTATTTATGGAGCCTAAAAGCGTAAGTAAGGATATATATAATGCAATTTTTTTAAAAAGATATTTGGTATTAATTATCGTTCGCCTCCCATTATGTGGAGATACCATTATATCAGTTTTTTAATAAAAAATCAATCACGGTTTTTCGCTCCCGAGCAGATTGTATATGCGATCTAGTATTGCACGTTCTTCGGCAGTTTGTGGCGCTCCACTGGTTGGTTTGGCATTTGTGCTTAGCGTAAGTAATAAGGCAGCGGATAACGCCAAACATAGGGTGATTTTTAGTTTTTAAGCACTAGAATTAACTCTCTGCTCGATTTTATTTAACGCTACTATGTCATATTTATAATCGAAAGTCAAGCGCTAACAAAAATAAAGAGCTACTGATTTATTTGGATCATTTTTTGTTGGTTGTATATTTTTTTATAAAAATGCTTGACAGATAGAATTATTGAATTTATAATGGAGTTAATATTGCAAATTTCTGATATAAATGAGCTAATATTAAAAATAATTTTAGAAAGGGTGTATATTTATGTCAGATGTGAAACTTCTTAAAAGATTTACTAGTGCCACTGAGATTAGGGAGGCGATGAAGTTAGCGCTGTCCAGCACCAAAATCTTGGTTCAGAAAGGTATGGAAGGTTATGATGAGAAGACATACAATGCGAAGGATGGGTTTCCAAATTTGTTGATGAACTATCTTTGGCCGGGCACAAGGGACTATAATATGGTTCTCATTTTCTTTGCAATACTTAACTACGCAGCATCCCGTTCATCCTCGGTGTCGGAGGGGAAGGATGCATTTAAGAATGAATTGAAGTCAAACGTTAGTAAGGGAAGCAATAATAATATATTGCGTTGCTTGGTAAATCCATCGCAGAGTAACAATAAGATGAAATACACGGTTGATACTCAAAAGCTCGTTACTGAGTTGGGAAAACAGGATAGTATTTTTAAAAAAGCTATTGATGAAATATATAGCAAGTGGAATTATAACTCAAAGAAAAAAGATCAACCTTTGTCGGCTGAGGAAAAGGCAAAGAAAATTAATAATTTGATCACGAAAATTACGGAGCGAATGAAGAAAATAACAAATTGGATAATTAATGGTCCGGATGTAGCAAGAGCTTACGTTTTTGTTTGTGAAAAGTGGGGGGCAAACATAGATGAAGATATACTTAATCTCATTGAGAAAGAAGTAGACAAAAACGGTGGTGAAACCCCGAGGTCGCAACCTGGGGGAGGAGACGATGACCATAC
>JAUNIE010000018.1 GCA_030523605.1 Clostridia bacterium
ACGCTTTGTGTTTGTTGCACTTATGCCTTCATCGGTATAAACTTCTACAAATTCCCAGTTGCTTTTTGATTGTATATATCTCGTATAGTAATCGACTTGTGCTTCGTAACTTGAAAGTTGCTCTTCACTATCTGTCGACACCCTCGCATAAGCCGCCACCTTTCTTTTGATTGGCTCGGAATCGGAAGTATCTGTAAATAAATTAATAGTTGCCGGAATTACTCTTACCACACGCGTTGACTCCATATTTTTTCACCCTTTCTTGACGATTTATTTCATTTTTGCTTGCCATCTTCTTCATCTCTTCCGTCCAAGATTCACTCCTTGATGGATAATCCCATATTTTTATAATTTCTGTTCCGTCATTAAAGATAAACTTAAGTTCACCCTTGCATGGAACTGTTATCTTTTTAATTTTTTTACTAAATACTTCTTCGTCAAACTTCGGTATGTTTAAAACATCGGCACTTAGATTTTCAAGTATCTCTTCGGGGATTCTGCTTGAAGGGCAATACTTTTTTCCGTAATTATCCCATGTGGAACATATCCACACAACTTTTTCGTACTTGGTACCGCTTCTGGTGGTTTTGCGTTTATAGTTTTTACCGCAAAGCTCACACTGTATTTTCTTTGTAAACGGATATGTTTTTTGCTTACCGCATATTTTGTATTTCTTAGCTCTACGCACAATCTCATTTTGCACTTCTTGAAACGTATCTGAATCAATAATCGCCTCATGGTTACCTTCCACATAGTACATCGGTAATTCACCCTTGTTCATGCGTTGTTTCTTACTAATATGATCAGCAACAAAACTTTTTTGCAGAAGCAAGTCCCCGGCGTATTTTTCGTTCCGAAGAACTCGTTTTATAGTGTTACCCTGCCATATACCCCCGGTTTTGGTAGATATCCCTCTTTCACGAAGCTGACGAGCAATAGCGTTTATTCCCATACCACTTAAGTAATAATCAAAAATTGTTTTTATTATCTTCGCTTCGTTAGGGATGATTTTTATTTTATTGTTTTCAAGCTCATACCCATGCATTGTAAAACTGGTTGTAATCCCTTGTTTGAACTTATCTCTGATTCGCCACTTGCAGTTTTCACTAACCGACAAACTCTCTTCCTGTGCAAAAGAAGAGATGAGGGTGATTACCATCTCACCCTCCTCCGACAAACTATGAATATTCTCTTCTTCAAAATACACATCTATACCCAGCTCCTTAAGACTTCTGACTGTTTCAAGTATAATCAGAGTATTTCTCGCAAACCTAGACACGGATTTCGTTATCACCATATCGATTTTGCCTTGTTTACAGTCCTCCAAAAGCCTTTGAAATTCAGGCCTTTCGCCTTTGGTCCCCGTCCGGGCTTCGTCCGCATAAACTCCGATATACTGCCAGTTCGGATTATTTTGAATTAGCTCACTATAGTAGCTTATTTGAGCCGACAGGGAATGGAGCATAGAGTCCTTTCCACTTGATACTCTTGCGTATGCAGCCACTTTTTTTCTGATAGGGAGTACGTTTTGATACGAACGCACTCTCAAAATTTCTTTTTGCATTTTCTGCTCTCCTTTATAATGGTTTTTGCAGTCTACATATTACCCTTTACAAACCCCAGTATCAAGCCATTTCAACGATATAAATCGCCGAATATGGGCGAGAACTTTTTAAGAAATTTTGTATCAATTTTATCGTACTCACTTTTTGTTATAAGCCCCTGCTTAAGCATGGTCCTCATGATACTCATTCGAACCTCATATTGCATTTGCGATTCAAATTGCTCATTGGTCATAATCCTGGTTTCCTTTCCGAATTTTAAATCTATCTGCTATGTAGCACGCATGACTACAGTATTTTCGGTCTTTGTTGTCGTAGCATTTAAAATCTTTATTACAATTCTTGCATCTATTAACCTTTGTACATTCTCTATTATCCTTTGAATTTTTGTGCCACCATGTATATCGGCATACGTCCGAACAGAACTTTTTGTTACCTAACCTTTTGGTCAGAGGAGTCCCACAATATTTACATACCGAATAAAATTCTTCTGCTCTCAGTTTTTCACGTCTGAAAAAGGACTTGATTGCACCTTCGGAAATAAAGAGGGCAGAAGCCATCTCTTTATAGCTCCTGCCTTCGTTTTTAAGATTTATTAACTCTTCTTTTTGAATTTCATTCAATGCTTAACACACCTCGAAATCACATAATATTAAGCGTTTTCAAAATATCATGTATATAATTCGAGCCTCTCGAAAAAAGAATACCTGTTAAAACGCACCCGATATACGGTATTTCACTTTCTATGCTGACAAGTTTTAAAAGATCGATTTTATATGCTACGGCGATAAATATTCCGAAAACGAGGCTGAGTATCATTTGATAATGCGGCTCGCCGATAACAAAAAAATTATTTATATATGTGATGATGCCCTCAAGAACTACGCATACCATCAGCATTTTTGAAACTTCTTTATTCAAAACAATTCTCCTTTACTTTTAAAAAATTGCAAAACAGAAGCACCTTAAAAACAATAAGATGCTCTTTTTAATTTCTAAATAAAAAATGTCCTCCATTGGGACACATGAACGAAATCGTTTAGAGGTGCAGGAGGCCCTAACACCAATATAATATAACTAAGTTTTAGAAAAATCAAATATTTTCAAATTAATTTTTTATCTCGGTATTTTTAATGATTGTCCGGCGTATATCATGTCGGAATTTAAAGCGTTCAAATCCTTGATTTCCTTGTATTTATATCCGCTTCCGAGATACCTCTGAGCGATTGACCACAAGGTATCACCTTTCTGAACCGTATACTCAAAATAGTTTTTATTTGCACTCGAAGGGGCAAATCCATTTAAACCTTTACTTTTCATAATGCTTGCGTAGTCCTTATATGCCACGTTTAAATCCACATTTCCGCTTATGCCGTCTATATGACCTTTGTCGGATTTCTGCCAAATACCACACGAAACGTACGGGACATCTACATCCCACTGTGCGAGCCATAAATCATACTTTGACAGCAATTCATCTTTATAAAGATAATTTCTCAGCCAATTGGCATTACAGTAAAACATAGCGTAGTAGCCATTTTTCTCGATTTCTCCGCAAAAAGCCTTGACAATATCTGTACGCTGCCGATTATCGAGTTTTAATTGTTCTTTATCCTCAATATCGAAAACAATAGGATACTCAAGTTTCAAGCCTTGTATATTTTCCAAACAAAAATGAGCTTCATTTACCGCATCTTCCACCGAATCGGCATAGCTGTAATGGTAAACTCCTGTGGGAATGCCTACGCTTTTAGCACCATTGATATTCTCTTTGAATTTTTTATCGATTTGCTTTGGGTCTTTCTTTCCGTAGCCTTCACGAACTATCGCAAAGCTGATGCCCGCATTTTTGACTTTTTTCCAATTAATATTTCCGTTCCATTTTGAAACATCTATTCCTCTAATTTCCATAATTTTTTCCTCCTAAATTTTTATTTTTTTCTTACCCACTTAAACTCACCATTTTGGTTTGATACAGAATTCCAAGTGGTGCCTGAAAACATCTCGCCGGGATTAGTTTCATTGTTACTGAAGTAAATAGTCCCAACGGGATAAATCAGGTCATATAAGGTCTTACCATTTACCTCAAACGACTTATTTTTTGACGGAAAACAGTTAACTCCGACCGATAGTTTTTTCGTATCAAAATACATAATCGGTATGCCTTTCGGAACCACCAAACTTTTCCCCGATGAACCGAATTTGTCAATAGCTCTAATTTCCAAATCCCAAGCAAAAAGGTTATCTAAGCTGATAATGGTGTTTACTTTATTCTCAAAGCTAATCCACGAACCCCACTCTGTTGTATCTACTTTTTTAGCTCGATACTGAAGCGATGTGATTGCGTTGATGTTATTTACGCTTGAGATTTCGGTATTTGATTTAAGCTTTATCTCATTCTCAAAATTGTTGATTCTTGCTGCGGATACATTGATAATCGGTTCTATCCAATCAAAAATCGTGACTTTCTTTGAAAGTGTGGTCGAATTGCCTCTTGAGTCAATCGCACTAACTTTTAAAGTTAAACTCTGAGACGAATTCACAATACCAATCGTGTGATTACCCGATGATGTGACTTCTCTCATACTTCCCGCAAAATCAATCAGATATTTAGATATACTTGCGTACTTTTTTGCCGTAGCGGAACTGAAAAGTATCTGAAGGCTTGATTTGTTCCGCACAATAAACTGGTCGTTCCCGGTAACCGAAACAACCGCAGTTTTTGTATCTTTATAGGAAAGTCCCGAAAAACTCGGTTTTGCATTTACGATTGTCATCGTCCTATCGACAAAGCTCCAGTTATTTGGGCTCGATTGTCCGGGCATATATGTTGCGACCGTAAATCTAACACCAAGTGTGTTTGAATTTGGGCATAGTTGCCGCAGTCTGTTTCTCTCATCTTCCGAAAGTTTAAACGTGTACGAACCGTTACCCCGAATATTATTTCTGACTATTAATTGGTCGTTACCGCCTGCTTCAATCTTCATCTGAAGTTTAAAATTCTTCGAATTATTGAAGTATATTTTCGGATTTTCGGTGTCTTTAAAATCGTCCGCCCCGGTACATATCGCCATTCTTGGGATTGTTGGTAGAGCTGCGTTAAAGCCCTGGTCTCCCGAAGACAAAGGTGTATTGAGGCTTATTCTTGCACTTACCCATACCGACTTACTGCCGTCATTATCATGGCCGATGTCGAGAGTTTTGCTAAAGAGAATCACACCTGAGCTTGTTATCTTTTGACTCGGTGACACACTTTGAGAATAGCTTTCTCCATTAATACCGCAACTGCAAGTACCACTTCCGTAAGTGCTATATCCCTGATTCGTTCGGTAAAAGAACACATTTACGGTAATATTTGAAGTGTTGTTTTCGATACTTTGACTATTGACAATTACGTTGATTTTATATTTAACATACGAATTTGAAGTGCTGAAAACTTGTGATTCCGGCATCTAAACGCCCCCCTTTTTACGCCATTGCAACTATGCCAATCCCTTTATTTGTGTCTGTGTTGATCGGAATGAACCTCAGTCCGTTTGCAATTGTTATCTCATCTTCGACAACAGACCGTTTCATGTGAAATTCCTTTTGACTGACCCAGTAAATTTTAGTTCCGTCCGATGCGTAACCGACAAAGCCTTCATCGGCGTTGATTTTTATCGTCCTTCCGTCTTTACAAAACATCGTTATACCGTCCATATCCACCTGACAAATCAGCGTGTTTGCTTGGTCATAAAGTTCGATTACTCCCGACTGATTTAAGTTACTACCAAGCTTTAGAACCCCACCTTTAATCATGTCGCACACCAAATTTATGACGTTTACTTGCTGCATATCGAGTGTACCGTCAATACTCCATGCTGAGTTAAATATGCCGTTAATTCCCGTTTGCGAAAAGCCGATACCACCGCTATTTATCATGATGACGTTAACTGCCTCTTCCTTTGGTAGTTTATCGACTACCAAAATTCTATCGCCCTCATAAATCACATAACTTTCTCCAAGTTTATCTCTTATGGCGTTCGTTGCTTCTGTGAGTTCTCGGCGTAGGCTCGCTATATTTGTGTCGATACTTTGCACGACTTTCTCATCAATCTTTGAATCGATTGACTTTACCAAATCTTTAAGACCCCCACTTTGAAAATTACCGAACTCAATTCTCGTAATTCGCCCTAAAATGACATCATAATCAAGTGACACGACGTTTGTTGTAAACTGCAGTTTGCATTTCGGGTGATTAACGTAAATCGTATCTCCGACATCGGATACATCTTTTATATATGCCTCAAGCGTGTACTCCACCTTCGGCACACAGTTTTCGTTGAGATAGTTCTTCGCCTGTATTCTGAGGTTGTTAATCAGCGCCTCTTTATATGCTGCTTCATCAACCTTTTGGTCTTTGTCTTCATAGTCCTCAGACTTAATATCGCCTTGAGCGAAAGACACAATCTTTGTGTAGGGAATGTCGTAGAGTTCTTCGCCATAGCTGACCCAAACCTCAGGGAGAAGCAGCCCGTCTTTTCCCACAGGCAAGACTTTAGTACAAACCTTATCCCAGTTTTCTGAGGCTTTTAAATGGATTATGTTTTTTCCATAGTTCAGGCTCACACCTCTGTCTTGACCGATTGTTGAGCGAATGGCTATCTTCCAGTTATCTCGCACAAGATGTCCGCCCCAACGCTTAACAACTCCAGAAATCGCTTGACCCAGCGTTTTCCTTACGCATCTGTAACTATGGATTGTGGGTACATCGGATATTGTCTTAAATGGTGTGGTAGTATCGGCTGCCATATTTAAATGGTCAAGTGCATCATTGCAGTTTCTCTCCACAACATACGAGTCTTCAATTACATAATTCTGCGTATCGTAAAATAGGTGATTGGCTTTTATGGAAATTTCTTTGTTTTTGATAGCAATTTTTGAAATTCTAAACCCTTGTTTGCCCCAAGGGGACGGCACCCTGATGATATTTCCGCTTTGATAATATTCTCGGTTTTCGATTTTGTCTTTAAGTTCTAAATAATAATCGCCGTTATCGACTTTATGAATAACGGCTTTTGTCGGTTTTAATATTTTTAGTCCATTGTCGGCAAATTCTCGTTCGTTTGAGGGATATACACTAATCATCAAAGCCACCTACTCATCGGTTTAATTTCAATTTTTATGAGATTTCCCGTCCACGTGATGACGTTTTTTCCTGCGCTCAAAATCGGAAACTCTCCGCCCATAGCTCTGTTTTTAAGCGTTAAAGTAGTGTCTTTGTAGCATTCCTCAAGCATAGAATCTACCGTTAAATACCCCTCGTCACCGATATCAACTTGAAATTTACCGAGTGCATTTATCTTGACTTCAACGATTCCCGTTCCATAAAGTGTGATTGTTGGCTTTGAGGGTTCAAGCCCCACATTATTTACCTCAACTTGAGTTACACCTTCGGAAATATCGAAACTCGAAGGCTCCTCATTCACAAGATACTTATACGGTTGAGTATGAAATTTCACGGTTGCGGTTTTGAAGTTCACGAGCCTCTCAAAATCAATCTCTTCAAATATCTCGGCACGGTAATATTTGTCCGGCTCGTTTGAGAATATAACCTCTCCCGAACCCGAAAAATACTTAGAAATTTCATCTATATCATAATCACCGAACAGACCGATTTTTAAATCTTTATCGTATGCCGAGTAGCCCATATTGTCGACTATATCGCCGTCTTTACCTTCAATTTCAATTATTGATGTCTTGATTTTTGGTCTGCTGATTACAGGAAGTTCCGAAACCAAAAGTCCATTTATCTCGGTCGAGTTTTTACCTTTCCAAATTATATAATTCATACATCTCTACTCCTTAAGAAAACACCACGTTTTCAACTTTGTTTATGACGAGTTCTCCGAGCTTTTCATCATCGACTTTAAACGCCATGCCTGTGAGTGCGTTTTGGAATGCAGTAACCATGAAGTCCATCACATCCATCTTCGCATAGCTTGATACACCGCCGTTTATTGATTGCGTACTCACATCACCGTTCAAATTGTAATCAAAGTCGACATTGGTGGGAATTCTTGCAATCATGTCTTTAGATACTTTCCGCATCTCATCATCGAAGCCAAGCCCAATACCGAGTGCGAGGTTTTTTCCTATCGTGTCTTTGAACACTCTTGACGGCGAGTTTATACCGAGCGCTTTCTTAAAACCACCCAAGAAACCGCCACAAAATCCTTTGATTTTATTTGAAATCCAGCCGCCCATATCGGATATACCGTTCCAAATGCCTTCGATGATGTTTTTTCCGATGTTGTAGACATTTCCGGGTAACTCTCGAATGGATTTTAAAATATTCTCACACATATTTGAGCCCATCTCTTTGCCTTTTTGGATCATGTCGGAAACCCAGTTTTTGACCTTGTCAAGTGTATCTCTGAGCCACTTTGCAATATTGCTCGGTAAATTATTAAAGAAATCAATTACGTTTTCAAAAAATGATTTCCCCGTTTTGATTGCTTGAAGCCCGACATCTTTGCCCCAAGATTGTATTTTGGAAATAATGTCGGTCAGGAAGTTCCATATCCGTTCGGGGAGTTTTCCGAACCAATCTATCATCTCGGTTATAAAGCGAGGAATGTCAACGGTAACAAAAGTCCATGCGTTTCGGCCAAAGCTCACAAACGCATCCCATGTATCTTTGAAAAATTTTAAGATGCTCCCGATAGCAAATCCAAGTGCGTATCCGATTTTGGTCGGAAGTTCGGACATAAACTTTAAAAATCCGTTCCATACATTTCCCGACCATTCGGTGACGTTTTTCCATAAATCAGAAAACCAGTTCTGTATGCTCTGCCAAATGTCTCCAAGCCACGCTTTTACGCTATCTAACACCCCGGTGTCGTTTAGTGTCTTTATGATTGCCAGAGGCATATTTGTAATCCATAGAAGTACATCTTGCCAGTGCTCACCGAAAAAATCAACGACTCCGTTCCAAACGTCACCCAGCCATTGACCTATTTTTTCAAGCATTCCCGTATCGTTCAGCGTTTTTATTATCGCTAAGGGCATGTTTGTAATCCACAGTAGGATGTCTTGCCAGTGATTAGAAAAGAAATCGGTTATCCCGTTCCACATATTCGAAAGCCATTCCTGGATTTGCGGCCAAAACGCAACCGCCAAACCTGCGAGTGCAAGTGCGAGAGTGACAGGCCATGCGGCAATAGCAGCAGATATGAGTGCCGACCACAATGCAAATCCTGCAGCAACAAGTCCGCCCCAAATCGCAATTTGAGGCAGTATCGGAGCGAATGCAGTCGTTAATCCTTCCCACAAGGCACCGAGTATTTTGCCTCCGACTTCAATAAATATCGGGATTTGCTTTTGAATGGTTTCTGCGAGTTTCACGACAGATTCTTTGAAAGCCTCAAACTTTTTGTTTATCGTTTCTTGGTCATCGCCTTTTGCGATTGACATAAAAAGACTTCTGAGTTTTCCTCCGGCATCGGCTGCGGCATCGGCTATTTCCTTGACAACGGGTGCAAATGCCACACCGATTGAACGCTTGATGTTCTCCATGACTCCGCCGAATTTCTGCATTGAGATTTCAAGACCTCTAAGGCTTTCAATCGTTTCGTCATCAAAGGTTGCCATGTTTTGCGTTAAATCGTTAAAACCTTCACTACCTTGCTCGATTATCGGATTTAAATCCATTGCGGATTTTCCGAATATCTGCATGGCGAGAGCATTTCGTTCAGTTTCGTTGTCCATTTGTTTCAGGCTATCGATTGTCTCCCAAAAGACCTCTTTTGAGTCCCTTAAATTGCCCGCAGAATCCAGTACGTTAACCCCAAGTCGCTGATACGCTTTTGTCACACCGCCCGTTTTTTCCATTTGCTCTTCAAGGGCATCATCAAACGAAAGAATTTCTTCGGTCATCGCTTTGCTGCCGTCAATCATTGCTTGCTTGGCACCTTTTGCGGAATTCGAAGATTTTGCCGCCGCTTTGGCCATTTTTGCGTGTGCCTTTTCGACCTCTTCGGCTGCTTTTGATTCGGCTTTTCCGAGCGTTGCGGATGCCGAACTCATTGATTTTATCGACCTTGCGTATGCTTTTGTAAAAGTCTCAACGTCCACGTCCGTCATTTTAGATGCGGCTTTGAATTTCTGAATTGTATCGGCAGAAATACCTGTTTTTCTCGAAAGTTTGCTTATCTCCTTGCCGAAACTCGCTGCACTTTTAACGCCATCGGTGATATAGTTTTTAAGACCTTTCAGGCTTTCTCCGACCTGCCTGAGACCCGAAACAATCGCCTCTGAAGTGAGGTTCGCTTTTAGCATCTCGCTAAAAGTTTTCGATTCTTTTCCCGCACCCACCATGGCGTTCTTGACGTTTCCGAGTTCTCGCTCGGTGCTTTTGAGTTCGCCTTCAGCATCGCTTAGGGCTTTTTCAAGTCGTTTCGCTTCGCTGCTGTTTTTTCCGTAAGCATTTTTTGCGTTTTCAAGAGCGGTTTTTAAAACCTCTACTTTATCGGATTGTTTGCCCATAAGTTCGGAAAGAATCCTATGTTTCTCGTTCAAAGCCTCAACGGAGTTCTTATTCTTTTTGTATTTGCTGTCAACACCGTCAAGCTCACTTTTTAAACCGCTCATTTCGTCATCGAGTTTGCCGATGGTTGTGGCGGTCTGCATACTTATTTCTTTATATGACTGCATTTGAGTGTTATTGCTCTTTAACTCGTTATTCAGTTTATTAAGTTCCGCCTCGGCAAGATTTAATTTTGTTGCCCATTCTTTGGTACGCTTATCGTTCTCGCCATACATTTCTTTCGACTTTTCAAGCGTTCCTTTGAGCATCTCGACTTTTTGTTTTTGAGTTTCAATCTGCTTTGAAAGAACCTTATTTTTCTCGCCGTATGCTTCGATTGATTTATTGTTATCTAAAAATCTACTCGAAACGGCTTTCATTTCACTGCCCAAAACCTTAAGGCTTGCATTAATATTTTTAAGCGACTCATTAAACGACTTTTCGCCGTCAACACCTATTTTTAGTCCTATATCAGGCATCTATTTCACCCCTAACTTACCGACTTCTTCATCAAACTTTCGTTTCATTGCCTCCACACAAGCTTTTTTGCTTTTGGATTTGGAGGGTTTTAAAAAAGGTCTTGGCTGTTGGCCTGATTTGCCATACTCCAAAACCCCTGCAATTAGTGCGTTTGTGATTAAATTGTAACTTCGCTTTTTCTTGGCTCTGTACTGTTTTCTTCTCGGTTCGTTAAACCCGATTTTGATGTTGTGAATTCCTTTACTGTTAATTCTGACTTTGGTCATACCTAAAGAATCGACAAGCTCACCCGTCATTCTTTTTGATGAATTTGTGACGGATTTTCTGAGGTTGTCTTTAGTAATTTCAAGTGCGACCTTACCACCTTCTTCAAGTGTGGATTTTATTAATTCATCAGTCTTATCGGACAGTTTTTCAATGGCTTTGTATATCTCATCGGGCAAATTAATCTTACATATCGCCATACTAAAACGGTATCCACCCATTAGGAGCGACATTTGACGTCTTGGGTTTGAAACCGCCACCATGACCGCCCGAATTATACATTTTCTTTAGTTCCTTAAACAGTAAAAGCCACTTTCTAATCGTGAAATGCCCGACTTCTTTTTCAGTAAATCCCATAAGCGTAACTCCCACAAAAAGTACCCATGCAAAGTTTATTTTTTCGTCCTCTGCATGGGTATCTTGTTTTTTACTTGCTTTGCCTCCGGGAGTGCAGTTTTTATGAGTTCAAAAATCTCGGAACCTACTTTTTCCATACCGATTCGGCTGATGAGTCTTCCGATTTCTTTTGAACTGAGTTTCTCGCCATTTTGATTTAATATATCTTGCCCTTCTTCAATGGTTGCTTGCACCATGAATTTTATTGCTTTGTAGCTTGGCTCATCGGAGTCGATAAGGTTGACCCATTTTTTGAGTCCGCCATACTCGTCCTCCAAAGCCTCCATGACATTCAGAGTAAACGCTATCGGATATTTATTTTTTCCGTCATCAAGGTATCTGATTTTATCTATCATAAATGGTTATCCTCTTTCGTTCTAAAATTTTATCTTTACGGTGTTACGGGTGCGCTTGCCATCGGATCAGAAAGCGGAACCGTGAAATATTTATCAAGTTCATCTTTCGCCTCAGACAAAGTATCCACATCGCAATGCGACTCCCAATCACCGTATTTATTCGGCATCGTTACACCTTCAACCGTAATCGTTTTAAATTCCAAATTTTCGCCTTTTGTCGAGGCTTCGGGGATAAATACCTTAAACTTCATCTTCGGAAAAAACTGAGCCCTAAATTTCGTTTTACCGCCTATAATTTTGCTGACAATGTATCCAAACCCTACATACGGCACAATATCATTAATATTCGACCTATATCTGCCCGTTGAAGTTTCTTTCTGTCTTCCAAGCAAATCGCTAAAAACATCATCGTTATCATCTGCAACGCTCAGCGACACGGTTGCGTTTTGAAAGCTTGATGCATATTCCATGAGCTTATCATCGCCGTAAAGACTCGCTTCTGCCGAATTCGGCGTAATACTGGCACTTATCGCACCCGCAAAACTTTTCGCAGGTTTATACGATTCCGTGCCGTCATTTGCAATTTCAAGCAGGGCATATTTCATGCCTTGCATTCCTATGTTTGCCATTATTATTCCTCCTAAATATATCTTCGTATCTCGTATTTGATTCGAATGGTCTCTCTCGGAACGGACGCATAAGCATAAAACTTAATGTAACCGTCATAGGTTACCGCACGATAAATACAGTCCCACACGTCTTGCGAACCCGATTCCAAAATCACGTCTAAGATGACAGTATCGGTTTCGAGTAGGTTTTCTACCAGGACGTCTTGTGTGTAAATATCGTCCGAATCAATTTCCCATTCTTCTGTAAGAGTTATGATTCCCGTTCTTGCGCTTTGAGAACTGTATATCTCATTGATAGCTCCCACTATCGTCTTATCTTCGGTCATCAAATTATCATCTTCGATATTTTGTTTGTTTTCCGCATCAAAGTTGGTGGCTATCTTCTTCCAGTTAGATTCTTCACCTCGTCTGCGGTTTGGTTCGGTGTTATCCGAATACACATACGTTGAATCCGTGTCGGTTCGAATGCACATATCACCGCTTTGAACATTCAGGCTCTCCATATCATCGTTATTTCCGACCGTATACACTTCAGTTGTTGCAATTTTCGGAATAACTGAATCCGGCAGCTTTCCGTTTTCAATCAGAACCGCAATTTGCCCCTCGTTTATACCAACATCGTACCTGCTCGCAGTTCCGAGACCTAGCTGAATACCTCTGATTTCATCCAAAATCTCTCTTGCCTCTTCTGCGTATTTATTTGTGGTAACTATCGCTTGCTCAAATATACTCGGCGGTATAATTGCACCTTGAGAATCCGCAGATTCAATACTGTTTTTGACCGTAAAAGCGCCAATATATGAGTTAAGTTGTCGACCTTCTTCATCCAAAACATTAAGCTGAACTTTCAGTTTACCCGAATCGGTCAAATCGTGTTTTCGTATCTCCCAAGTAAGCAAAATCGTATCATCGGACACGGCTTTTTGAAGTTCATTGTAGTAGGGGAGTTTCCGTACGTTTATCGGCTGAACTTTGAGGACAAAAGAGAAGTTTCTGATATCGACTCCTTTATACTTGGAGGATATGAGAAACTGCCGTCTTTCTATTAAGTTATCGCCCTGACATCCTATTATCTTCTCACATTCGGGTATTTGCATTTCTCGTCCGTTTTCAGTAAGTGTTATCATCTCGGCACCTTCTTTCTTTTTCCACGTCTATCGCATAGTGGTGGTATCTTGTGTCGTTTTCGAATTCTATATATCTTCGCTCTGTAATGGTAAAATCGGACTGCAAGAGCTTATGTGCAATCCGATTTTTTAGTTTTATATAATTCTCTCTCGTAAAAAGTGAAATTCTCACTTCTTCTACGTCTATCTCAGGTCTGTCATCCGCAAAAAGCTCAAATCTGTCGGTCATAGGTGTGAGTACAACGTAAGTGTCGGGTGGTCTGCCTGTCAATACTCCTGATTCTATCGGTATGTTTAACTGTTCAAATAACCTTTTTAACTGTTCAAGTATCATGATTTATCGACCAGCTTATCTGCCAAAACCTCAATATACATACCACGACCCGCAACATCTTCGGTTGAAGTTATTTTGTATCTCCCGGTATCACAGACGATTATATGGTAAGTGTCCACGTTTATTCCGGGTATCTTCCGAAACCGAAAAAGTGTAGACGATTCCGAGAAAGATGCCATGTTTACCCAACGTGTACTTCCGTGTCTGTCTTCTTTATATGCCCTCACGCTGGCTATTATCTTATCGGTTTCTCTCGAAAAGCCGTCTTTATCCTTTTCGATGACGGGCTCGATTATATCAATAAATACATTCATTCTTCCCAAACTACTCATACTTTCCAATCCTTGTCCATACTAAGCAGCAAATTTACCGTTTGCCACACTTGTTCGGCTCCTTGTGTACTTCCATCGAAAAATCCCGCAGAACTTCCGTCACGGCTTTCGTAAAAGTGAGTGACAAGCATTATCACGGCTTGCGATGTACTTTCGGGCATGACGTTATTTAAATAGTATCCTCTCGGAATTTTTTGATACCTCTCGGCATAATCGACAGCCGCCAAAATAAATGACTGCAAAAGTGAATCGTCTTCATCGTGGTCAAGAATGAGGTTTTCTTTTACTCTTGACAATAAATCTACCATAAAATCAGCTCTTTCACGCAGTTTCCACCGTTACCGTCACGACATTCGTAATCACATCATCGACATCTTCGGCACAAAGCACACAGTAATAATAGTATATACCCTCAGTCAAGTTTGTGGGAATTTCAAATACACCGGTTGTGTTTGTAGTCAGGTATGTGCCACCACTTGCGGACTTCCGGGTATTAGAGAACCATTTATAACTTACGGGTCTGCCGTCACTTCCGTTTGCCACAACCGTGATATTTTCGTGTATTTGCCCCTCTGTAACAGTTACGTCTTGAGGCTGAGTGATAATTGTGATGTGTGGCTTTTCGGTTTCCATAAGACCTGCGATTTTCATGGCTTCGATTAAATCATTGAAATCATGACGTATGCCTTCGACATTTGTTGACGTGCTTGCCGCCTGATATGACACTTTTTGAGTCAGCCCTGCGGGAGAAAGCTCTTGACCGTTTAGAATTATTTTACCACCATTGGATATTTCGAGTGTGCCTTCGATGACCGTTTTATCTCCACCTTGCTCGGTGTAATTTTTTATATTTGTTGTCATCACAAAATCACCTCTACGCTTTTTGTTTTAAACATTTCACCGCTTCGGGAAGAATAAGTTTGGCATCTACTCTTTGATATGTCATAAAGCCTACCAAGTTCTTTGTTGCGTATAGCTCATTTAAGCGTTTAAAGACTCTTCCTTGTCTGTCGGCAATCCAAAAATATGAAAAATCTCCGAAGAGTACAGTTTTATTGCCTGCACCAAGTGTCGGCATATATGACGATGTATACACGGGTCTGTTCAAAATCATATCGGGAGTTCCGGCGGTTACCGATGGTTGCCACAAATATTGACCGTTTCCGTCTTTGAGTTTGCGTATGTTTTTTACCGTTGCATCGTTCATTATGAAAACCGCTTTATTTCTGTATGGTGACCTTAAACTATAGAATAAATCCATGAGGTCATCGAAATTAAGTGAATTCGTGCTATTTGTCGTGACACCAACTTCAGCACCTGCAGTATCCGAGAGAATTCCCGTCGGGCGGTCGGTTCCCGTTCCCGTGAAAAATGTTTCTTCTTCCTTCGCACCCATGCGTCTACCGAATTCTTTAGAAATGTATGCCTCCATATTAAAGGCGCTATCATTGAGTAGCTCTTCGCTGATTTTAACGAGTGTTGCAAGTTTAAATGCTCCGATTGACACTTGTCCGAAGGTATTATCGCTTTCGGGGATTTCCTGACCCTCATCAATCCACGATGCCGTGCCTTTGGTTGCTACCACTGGTATTTTTCTGTCACCGCTTGAGGTTGTGATAATGGTTGCAAGTTTTCTGAATATATTTTCTTCTTCGAGCGATTCCACGAGCTGCCTTTCGAACTCGTCCGGCACCAAATATCCGCCATTTACGTCTTGTCCGATTTGCAAAATGTCTCGTATTTCGTATCCGTTTCTGTTTCGCATGGCTTTCCAGAACGCATCTTTGTATTCGTCACTCGCAATGCCCGTTTTTACCTTTTCGTGTGTTTGTATGCTTTCTCTGATCGGCTTGTTTACCGCCTTTGAAAGTTCTAAATCAATAACCGCTTGCCTTTCAAGTCTCTCGATTTCTTTTCCCAAATTTACAACTTCGGATTCCATTTTCTCGTAGGTTTTTGAGTCCTCTTCGGAAATCAGTCCGTCTGAAGTTCTTTTGGAGTCTAAGAAATCTTTTGCGTTGTCCCATATTTTTGCTCGTTTTTCACGAAGCTCCTGTACAGTATTCATATCAATCTATCTCCTTTTCAGTAGTTCGAGCCTTTTTAAAAGTGGCTCTATTTGTGTATGTTTTTCCTTGGGCACTTCTTTATTTGCCTCTTTGAGTTTCATCAAAATTTGCTTATTCATCAGCCTTGTGTGGAACATCAAAGGTTCCGAATTTATTTCTTGTTCGGTTTCTTTTTCACCTTTGAACAAAATGTCGTCCGCAAACCCAAGTTCTACGGCTTTGTTGGCATTTATCCACGTCTCTTCGTCCATCATGTGTGAGATTTTCGTTCTCGAAAGATGTGTTTTCAGTTCGTATGCATTGAGAATCGACTCCTTTATCTCATCCAGCATATCTATGACTTTTTCCATCTCTTCCGTGTTGCCGTAAGCCGATGCCACAGGATTATGAATCATCATGGTTGACACGGGCGACATTAAAATTTCATCTCCCGCCATGGCTATCATGGAGGCTGCGGATGCCGCCAAACCGTCAATTTTAACCGTCACTTTGCCTTTATAGTCTTTCAAAAGATTGTATATTTGACACGCTGCCACCACATCTCCGCCCGCAGAGTTTATCCAGAGCGACACATTCCCGTCGCCACTCATCAGTTCTGATTGAAATTGTTTCGGTGTGACATCATCATCTATCCACGATTCTTCGGCTATTATGCCGTCAATCCTAAGAATTCGCTCATTTTCGCCTTCTGCCCAGTTCCAAAATTTTCTTTTACTCATTCGCATCATCTCCTTCGTCCTTGTAGGCGGCTCCTGCTTCAGAAAGTTTAGTCATTGTGCCGTTCACAAGATACTCATTACCGCCCGAAGAATCGGGGAGTAAGTCCATATTTTCAAAACTTCTGACATCATTTACCGACAAGAAGCCGTTTTGAATTCCTATCGAGTATCCGTTCATTCTGCTCTGATAGTCCCCTCGAAGTAGTCCGTCTACATTAAACTGTATAAAGTAATCTTTCTTTTCAGATTCGTTTAGAAGTGCCTTCTTTAGCGACTGCTCCCAACGAGAAATCCACGGTGCAAGTGTATATTTTACAAACTCAAGCGACTGCTCTTCAATATTTGAAAACGTAGAGCGTTCCAAGTCTCCGACCATGTGTGGAGGCACACGGAATATCCTCGCTATTTCATTTAATTGAAACTGCCTTGTTTCCAAAAATTGTGCCTCGTTTGGCGAAACGCTTATATTTTTAAACTGAAGTCCCTCTTCCAAAACCGCAATCTTATGCGAGTTACCGCTCCCCGAAAACATCTCGTTCCAGCTTTTTCTTAGCTTTTCAGGGTCGTTTAAAATACCGGGATGCTCTAAAATTCCGCTTGGACTGGCATCGTTAGCAAAAAATTTCGCTCCGTACTCCTCACAAGCTATCGCCATGCCGATTGTGTTTTTGGCAAGTGCTATCGGTGAGTATCCGACAATGCCGTCATATCCGAGTCCGGGTATGTGAAGAACATCGCTTCGTCTTAGGTACACCACATTTGTCTTATTGTTTTTGATTTCGGGACTGTCTCCGCTACCTAAAATGTATGTGTAATAAATCTCGCCGTTAGAGGCTCTGTCGACCTGCATTTTGTTTGGCATAAGTGGGTAAAGACCCATTACATCGCCCCGACCGTTCCTGATTATCTGTGCGTACGCATTACCGTACAGCAAAAGATGACCCATAAGCGTTTCTCTAAACACAAATGAAGTCATCTCAGGGTTTGGTTCGTCATGAAGTATTGAATATAGCGGATGAGCCTTAGCTTTTTCTTTACCTTCGGACTTAGATTTATACAAATGAAGGGGAAGTCCGGCAATCGCCTCTGCTATGACCCTAATGCAAGTATATACCGCAGTTATTTGAAGGGATGTCCTTTCGTTTACACACTTGCCGCTTGATGTGCCGCCAAAATAGAAGTTATATTCACTTCCGTTTAGTGCATTCTTTGGTTTATCCCTCGAATGAAAAAGATGTTTAAAAATGTTCATACCGTTTCCTCCTTAATTTTTGCATGAAAAAACCACCTTTTTACAGGTGGCTTACGTAGTTCATAGGGCCATAAAATACTCTCGATATTATAACAAACTTTCTTTCCTCATCTACCAAATAGAGAGCTATATAATTATTTATAACTACTTTTCGATATCCCCTTTGAGAAAGCGCCGCATCTCTTGAAAGCTCATACATATATGGAAAATCCGGGATAGACTTTAACTTTTTGCTTATGCCGGCGATTAAATTTTTCGCTGCTACATCTGATTTGAGATTATTCTTTATATACTTGTAAATCCTCTCCAAATCCTCGGATGCCGCAGGTGTTACTTTAAGTTTATACCTACGATCCATATTTTTCACAGAGATTATCTATAATCTCATCTCCATCAAGCAACTCATCATTTTGAATCTGCTTTTCAGCGACTAAAACTTTACTGTAAATATCAGCTTTAGCCATCTGCTCTTCATAGGTTTCCATACTCATAATAACCATGTTTCCATAACCATTCTTTGTTATAAAAATAGGTTCGTGTGCATCACTACACATATTGGAAATCTCTATCGTGTCCCTAAGTTTATTTATTGGTATTATACAGGGCATAAAATCACCTCTTAATTTATTATGCCTTAATTATAGCATAACTATGTAGGTTAATCAAGCATAATTTTGCTAAATTATTAAAAGCCCTCTATCATCATATACCGACTTCACATTTCCGAGATTTCGAACTGCTCTGTCGAGAGCCATAATAGTCGCAATGGCACCGTCTATTTTTTCGGTTGACTTTTCTTTATCAGCCTTAATATTTCCTGCCGGGTCATTCCTGATGTATATATTATCTATCATCCACCGCAGTATCGGATTGCCGTCATGAGCGATTTTCTGCTCAAGCACCAATTTCATCAATTCTTTGGTCGGGGGTGACATATCCTTAAATCCTTGCCCGAAGGGAACAACCGTAAATCCCATACCTTCGAGGTTTTGCACCATCTGAACCGCTCCCCAACGGTCAAAGGCGATTTCTCGGATATTGTATTTTTTGCCGAGATTTTCTATAAAACTTTCAATGAATCCATAGTGTACTACATTGCCTTCTGTGGTTTTAAGATACTCTTGCTTTTTCCAGACATCATAGGGAACATGGTCTCTCCGAACCCTCAAATCAACCGTCTCTTCGGGTATCCAAAAGTAGGGAATAACAATGTATTTTTCGTCTTCATTTTGCGGTGGGAATATAAGGACAAAAGCCGTAATATCAGTCGTGCTTGAAAGGTCAAGACCACCATAACAGACTCTGCCTTTTAATTCTTCGTGCGAAATTATGCTCTTACAAGCATCCCACTTATCCATAGGCATCCACCGTTTAGCCGATGGTGTCCATTGGCATAAAAAGAACTGCCTGAACTGCATCTCATCCGCCGGATTTTGCTTTGCGTTTTCACACGAAAGCCTTAAAAACTCTTCATCAACAGTCTCACCGAGTGACGGGTTGACTTTCCTCCACACCTCAGGTTTCGTCCAATCTTCGTCCTCTTTGGCGCTATACACCACAGGGTAAAAAGTAGAGTCTTTTTTCCGACCCTCTATGATATCAAGTGCCTTTTGATGTACTTCGTAGCAAATGCTGGTTCTGTCGGTTCCTGCCGTAGTTATCACAAAATTAAGAGGCTGCTTTCTTGCAGCCCCTGAGCCCTTCGTCATTACATCAAAAAGTTTTCTGTTCGGTTGCCCCAGAAGCTCATCAAAAATACACGCATGGACGTTATACCCATATTTTGATGCGACTTCCGAGGACAAAACCTGATAAATACCTCTTGTCGGTAAATACACGATTTTCTTTTGTGATTCCAAAATTTTAACTCGCTTCATCAGCGCCGGGTTCTGAAGTATCATATCTCGTGCCACGTCAAACACAATGCTCGCTTGCTTTCTGTCCGTGGCACAGCCGTAAACTTCGGCACCTTCCTCACCATCGGCACAGAGCATATACAGAGCTATCGCCGCAGCAAGCTCAGACTTACCGTTTTTCTTACCGATTTCAACAAACGCCGTATTAAACTGCCGATAACCGTTTGGTTTTATGACTCCGAAAATATTTCGTATAATCTCTTCTTGCCAACCGAGGAGTTTGAACCTCTTACCCGACCAAACACCTTTGGTGTGTTTCAGTTGCTCAATAAACAAAACCGCATGGTTAGCTCTCTTTTCATCGTAATGTGAATCCGGCAGCATAAATCTACTTGGTTTAAATTCTTTAGCAGTTATATTTTAATCACTCCCGGTTTTATTATTATCTTATGCAAATCAACTGAATCGGTATCGCTACTGTCGGATAGGTGTCATAGCAGTAAACCTTGATTTTTCCTGTACTTGTAGTTACCCTCGAAATATTTGCCCATGCGTCCATTTGAGCCTTTGCGGTTGTCACGTTATCGCTTAAAACGAGGTCGATGGTCGGTGTATCGGTTTCCGAAATGCCCTCAATGGAGATTTCTTGACTGTAAAGACCCGTTGCTTCTTCAGTCCATGACGTGGTGACCGTTGCAGTATACCTTACAAACTCGGCTTTTGTAGCCAACCCATCAACAAGAGCTTTTGTAGATGCATAAGTGGTACTTGAACTCACAGTGTAGCTATCCGACTTATTGGATTTGGTTTCATAAGTTGCGCTAATGTCGGGGATATCGCTCGCTTCCAAGTTTGCTCCCGAAGTAACCAAACCTTTTGAGTCATAGGTAATCTTCGTTTTGGTTGCGCCGGTAATCGCAGAATTTGCCCCCACAGCCCCGACATCTGAGTAGTTTAGGGTAACTACGCCCGTCTTATTATTAACGCTTTGTACCGCATCTGCGGGCGAAACTATCTCCGCCCAGTTTGCAAGCGTTGAGGCGGGAGTCTGCTTTAAAATGTATGTTTTGCTGAGGTCTGTACGAATACAAACATCACCTTTGTCGGCGCTCAGTGCCAGCATTTCCGATTCGTTGGCGGCGGTAAATGTATCCGTTATCGCCAGTGCCGGTAGAATTGAAGTGTCGATCTTTCCGTTTGCGTTTATTACAGGCACATTTCCTTCACTCGTACCCGTATCGCAGGTCGATGCAGTTCCGAGGGCATCAACCGCCGCTTTCGCTTCGTTATCATAATCATTTGTAGATAAGCCTTTTCCGGCTACTTTATCAACTTTCGTGTTTAAATTGGTGTCGACATAACCTTTCGTTACGTTGCCTGATTTTACAAGTATTGCTTCACTCATTTTTTATTCCTCCTAATATTTAAAAACCCTTTTTTGATTATCTTTCTTTTTTCAAGATTTATGATGAATCGAAAAAGCTCATACGCTAAGTCTCCTTTGCTCTCAAACAAAAAGCTCCCTTACCGTCTGCGGTAAAGAAGTCATGTTAAAAGGGACGGTGTTCGGATACCGTCCCATAAACCAAGTTCGATTGTGGGGGGCGCCTTTTTTTAAAAGGCCACTACTCCCACGTTAATTATTTTACCTCAAAACGTAAATACATTCAAGCAAATAAAACGTAGATGATATGCCCTTTTCAGGGCTTTTTTTATGTCAATCATCGTACAATTTGTTAACCGCCGAATTTAAGATTTTCTCATCGAATTTTGCGGTGATATACCCTTCCAAAATCGTCCTGAAATAGTATTTTGACGGATAATTTTTTTCTCTGCCCTCGTTCATGATGTAAACCATCGCTTTTTGTTTTTTGCCATTTAATTCCACATCAAAATATTCTTTTCTGTAAAATATCGGATACCCTTCGTACCTATCGAGGCTTCTTTCGTCCGCCGAGGTTATTTTCCATATCAGAACGGGGACTTTAAAGCCTTTGCATTTTTCAATCGTTGCAACTCCACTTCTGTGTGCTCCCCTGAAAACCATTTTATAATCTTCCAAAACCGCACTCCCGACAACCTTTGCCGTGGGACATCTGAATCTCATTTGACGTAAATTTAAGTTTGAACCGTAAGCTAAGTATAAATCTGTTTTTTTCATTTGTTATTTCCTTCCATTTTTTAGTTTTATAAATTTAAAGTTCGGTGAGGGGCTAAAAGCCCCTTCGATTATCTTCCGAATCTCCAAGCCGCCGAACCGTTTAGGTGTTTGCATAAGTGCTCTCTGCAGTTTTTGAATTCCTCGCCGATGAATCCGATTCGGTTTAGGTAGGTTCGCATTGCGAATTTCTCGTTTTCCTCTTGCGATTTGCGACTGCTTGCGGATTTTTGCGTTAATGCTTGGTGGTTTAGCGCCAAAGCCAAAACTATGTAGCTTCTGATTTTTCCTGCGTGCAATTCGCTGTTAAAGCCTCGAAGTTCGACCGTGTGGTTGTTCCCTGAAAAGAAACTGTGCAAGTTTAAAAAATGGTATCTGCTTTCGTGATAATGGTGGGTTTGCGAGCCGTAATATCCTCTGTACCAAATTGCTTTGATTTGGTCGAGCGTTCTCGGTTTCGCTCGTTTTATTGATTCTACCAATCTCAAATCCATCTTTTTGCAGTAATGCATTCGGTCGGCTTTGACCTGCAGGCTTTTGTAAAGCAAATCGTTTTTTGATGCGATTATGTTGATGAAGTTCTTGATGCTCCGTGCCGTGTGATTCGCTCCGTCAAGGTGGATGTGAATTCCGCAACTGTCGTTTGCAAATGCTCCGCCTTTTCTCAGTTTTCTGATTAGCTCTTGCAAATCTTCGATATCCTTTTCGTATTCGAGTATCGGGCTTACCATTTCCACTCTGTAGGAGCTGCTTGCAGCCCTGATTTGACCATCAACTTTCGTTTGCGGCCTTAGGCTCGCATCACTCACAATCGTCCATTTTCTGCCGTCTGCCGTTTCAATTTGGCGCTTGTCATAACAACCTCCTAACTCTGTTAATCTGCCACCGAAGTGTTTTTCGATAATCCTTGAAGCTTTCGTCCTTGTTATTCCTGTGAACTCGACTTCAATTCCAAACTTGGTTTTTAACATTATGTTAACCTTCCTTTGTATTTATTCCCTCTCTTGAGGGTATGTACATATTACCTCTGAAAACGCTATATATCCAGTAATTATGCGGTTTTCAGACGTAGAAGTACACCCCAAAACAGCCTTGTATTATACCTAATGTACACAATAGGAACAGGGGTGTATTATTAACAAAATGTTAAACAGAATTTCGGGTTTAATCTATTTGATAAGTGCTTGAAACAGATTTATACTAGCTTACAATGGAAGAAGAATCTCAAAATTTTTGAGCTCCAGAGTCCTTGTAAAATAAAGCAGTTTAAAAGAGCCTTTCGGCTCTTTTTTGCTTAGTTCACTTTGAAAAGATATGCGGGAATTTTCGTCTTTTTCCCTGTTGTAAAATCTTCAAAACCGTCATACACCTCGGTCAAACCTTCCAGTGTGCATCCGTTTTCTTTGAAAAGCCATGCCGTTTTTACTGCGCTGGTCCAACCCGATGAAAATGTAAATCTTTCAATCCCGTTGTCTCTCAAAGTTTTTACTATACCCTCAACCTCGTTATCCCAAATAACATCATTAAAATCAATGTACTGGTTTCCGTTTTCTTTTGCCTTGTCATACATTGACCAGATTTTGTTGAACTCGGTTTCTTGTTCTTTCAGGGTTTCCTTGATTTTACCGTAGTTTTGTCTTGCCTTTTCCTGCTCGCCTGCTTGGTACAGTTTTCTTGCCTCCTCCATCTTGGTGTAAAGCTCATCGAACTTGTTTTTTTGCATAGTTTTTTACCTCTTTCAAATTTTTATTCCCTCCTGCGAGGGTATGTACATATTACCTCTGAAAACACTATATATCCAGTAATTATGCGGTTTTCAGGCGTAGAAGTACACCCCAAAACAGCTTTGTATTATACCTAATGTACACAATAGAAAGAGGGCGTGTATTACTGACAAAATATCCGAGTAAATATCGCAGTTACTCTATTTGATAAGTGCTTTTATTTGAGGTAAAATCAATTACAATGGAAGAAGAATCTCAAAATTTTTGAGCCCCCGGAGTCTTCACAAAATAAAACAGTTTAAAAGAGCCTTTCGGCTCTTTTCCTTTTTGCCTTGATATTTTTAAAACTGAACTTTACCTCTTAAAATTGTACCAAAATATCCGTCCGGGTTTTCGGTCATATACTTTACCAATTCGGTGAACCCCATCTCTTTGGCAATTCTTTTCACTGTGAAATCCATAAACATATTCGTATACCCGGTATCCCTGATAGCCTCGATTTGCTGCAATATCTTTTCTGCAAGTTCTTCTTTTCTCATCAAACTTGGCCTCCTATATAATGTATTTATTTGGCTCACTCAAGCCATGTTCATATTACCTCTGCAAGAGCAGTAAAGCCAGTATTTATGCGGTTTGTGAGCGTAGGAGTATAGCAGGGTTTAAGGTGTTTAAGTGTCAAATTTACACACTTGTATCAACGCTGACTTGCTTCCAAAACTATATATCCAAATCGTCCTCACCACCTGAATATTCCTCGGTAGTCTTCAGATATGCGTATGCCGAGTTTACGTTCAGTTGAGGGTCATACGGAATGTTCAAATACTGCGTATGAATAAACACGTTCATCGATTCCGCATTTTCTATTGCTTGTTTTTCCTCTTCACGTTTTGCCTTACTCGTGTAACTTGCGACCTCGATTATGCTCGTCACGTTGGTGATGTTATTAACGCTGACGACTCGGTGGTAATTCACTATCACACCGCTATCTAATGTAATATTTTTAATTATTGCCATTTAAATTCCTCCTATATTTAATATCGATATCCTATGACTTTATATATTTTAGTTGCTTCCCACTGCGACAGATCGGTAACGGTTACTTGTCCACCGCTGTTTACGGTATTTTTCGGTCTCAAAGTTCCCATTCGCTCAGGCCCAAACATAAGTGAATTACCCGATATGGTTATATTTGAAGACAGCACTTTTATACGTGGTTCGCTACTTTCGGTGAACGGGTCCATATATGTCAAGTTAAATCCGACTGCCGATTTTCCATGATGCCACACTCTGCGATTATTTCTGAATATGTTTCCCGTTACCGTTGCGGTAAACAGAAAAAAGACTTCCGCACCAATATAATTTGCTATACTGTCGCTGAGTGTTATCGTTCCGTAAGCACCCGAAGCATTGTGATATAACTGAATACCGGTCATTACATCTAAATTGGCTCGAGCTTCAGATGCAGTCATGCCGCCCGTACCACCTTTTTCAATCGGTATTACATTTGGCGGATTTACACACCGTGTGAATATTGCCTCTGCCACGAACATCACTCCTTTCAATATTCCTAATAGCCTCTTCCGACAATTCGAGTAACTCGCACACTATTACTTGCGGTCCTGTCAATCGAAGCATTATCGTCAGTTGTAATAGTAAAAACCGCCTGGCGTATGAACGTGGCGGTCTTGCCGGAAAAAGTTAAAAGTGCGGTATGCACATATAGTGATGAAGGTCCCGTGGTTGACGAAACATAGTCGTTTGACAGTTGAACTTGCCCCTTGGAAGTGTGTAATCGCACTACGTTGTTAACGCCATTGTCATTAAAGTACACTTCTATATATGTGTAATTCGAATACGTGTCCGAAAGAGTAATTGTACTGATAGTACCACTACTGTTGCTGTACAGCACCGTTTCTGTCATTACCGCCAGATTAGTTCTCGCATTTTTCTTGGTACTCCCGCCCGTACCTCCTCTGGCAACTGCCAATACAGCCGGAAGATGTACACAAGACCTCGTAAAAACTGCTTCTGACATATTAATCACTCCTTTTTATGAAAAAACTCTATCCCCGCAAGCACAAAGTAGACGCACGGAAGTGCCACTCCGTTACCCCAAAGTTTATATTCTGCGGTATCGGAATGCGGATTTTTGAGCCATTTAATTATTTGATTTTCGGTTTTGGACTTTGACTTACCCATTATCTTACTATGCGTATCAAAAACCTGTTTCCAAAACGTAATCTCATCTTCGCTTGGGTTCTCGGTTTCAAGGTTTTTACACCACCAAGACGGAAATCCTTGTAATTTGGCACATTCGGTCGGCATGAGCCTTCGAACAATGTAGTATGGTTCTTCGGAAATCGTGGGTGGGTCTTTATAATCCGATGCCATAAGCGTATCAATCATATTTTTGCCAACTCTTACGTGATACGATGATTTACTCGTAGTGTATACCGGGTGCGAAACCGCACCGGGACCTTTGGCAACAACAGTCGATGCTGATTCTTCTTTGACCGTGATACCAAACTGAGCGTTTTGACCCATGTTAAATGTCGATCGGTCAATGCCATAAGCTACACCATGCATTTCTACAGTATTTAGTGTGTACATTGTATCAGCCTCTTTGTAACCGTTTCCATGGTGCGAAGGGCGAGTACCACCACCTTCCAAAACCACCATACCACCTTGATTACACGCAGGATTGCCGCCGTTTTCGTCAAGCGTTCGAGAGGTATCCGCCTTGTATATTCCACTGTGAGGATTATTTGATTTCATTGAGTTACTGTTTTTCGAACACAACGCATAAACGGTAGGCATTTCTAAGACGAAAGGTTGATTGTTACCACCATTACCAAACGTAGAAAGTACAGTTTGAGCGACATCTATCGGTCCTTTGTACCTCGTGTCCTGAGAATGATTTTCAAATACTAACGGGGGATGACGTCCTTCCGCACGAAGTGTATTTGTTTCGTTTTCGGTGACGTCCATTCTTTGACCGCCTTGGTCATTCAAGCAGACTGTGACTGTCTCCTCAGCGCTATTTCCAGAACTTTCGGCAGTTCTTTGCCACGCTCTGAAGCTCTCCGCAGAATACCTCGACAAGCCTTCGGACTCAAATAATATTTTTCCGGCACTATCGCCATCAAAATCTGCGACAAGGTAGATTCGTTTTCTTCTTTGGGGCACTCCGAAATACCTAGCATCAAGCACTCTCCATGCGAGCGAAAAGTTATCTCCCACGATTTTTCCCGCATTTGACCATTTTTCAGGTTTAGAAGCAGAAACATCTTCTTTGATTTGGCAGATGCTTTCGAGCACGTTTTTAAA
>JAUNIE010000056.1 GCA_030523605.1 Clostridia bacterium
AGCTAAATAAGGAGCTAAGAAGAAAGCTGAAGGAACAAACGCACAATAATATATTGGCGCTTTGAGGGGCATTGATTACATCGCCTTTGCCCCGTTTTAGATGTAACTTTCTCCCCAACATATGTTGGGGAATTTTTTTAAACTGTTTTTTCGCAATAATATAGCTCCAACGCTTAGGCGTCGGAGCTATTTCTTTGTTAAAACTTTCCTTCAGTGCATTTTGGACGTTTGTAACTCATTTTCTTGTAATAAAGATAATCATATCTCGAGTACTTGCCTTTCAAAAACATATCCAGTTCTTGCGCTCTTCTGGAAAGGAGCCCGCTAAAACATTTTCCTCCTGCATGATGATACTGCAAAAATTCATTTACAAACTCATCTTTATTTATATGATTTAAACTCTTTCCCGAATTCGATTCTCTGTACACACCCAGATAATCAGCATGGCAGTAACCCTCTACCCCATTTTCTGTTCTTATTTTATACCAATTATCATTATACTTCTTATCACTGAGCACGCTGACCTGATCTCCACCACGTAAAATTGCCAATTTTTTTGAATTAACATCCGGCCTTTCACGTACTCGCAAACAGTCACTAACGTTCACCATAGCTTTAAGTTTTCCGCCTTTGCCGCTTCCTGCACTGAGCATAAGTGTTTTTAAATAACTACCATTGTATATCCAGCCCGCACCGAGATTAAACGAAAAACTCACTAATGCATCAAATTGCGGCTGATTATATTTTATCTTGTTGTTAATCAAGAAATTATTGACTGCTCGTGAGTAGCTGCCCTGATTGAGCGTTTCCATAAAGTAACCAAGAATCTCCGCACTGCTCAGATTGTTATAAAATGGCTCGTAGGGATATACCCTTTTCCCACAACCTATAGTCAAAAAGCCTGCACTATCCGCATAAACTCTGGCTCTATCCCCTTCGCATGAATATATAAATCTGGCACACTTTTCGCTCACACGCTTTTCCTTAAGGTTAGACGAGAATTCTCCACAAGATTCCGAAACAATTATATCGCTAATGGCTTTATTTGAACAGCTAATCCATCTACCATCCGAAAGACAATCAATATGTATGCTAAACTTTCCATTATCCGGAATTGAAATGTTTTGTTTCCATATTTTGCTTTTCTTTTCCTGGGTTCCTGACCAACATTCCTGTTCCCGATAATAATTATCTCCGCTAATCTTAAATTTTACCCTTGAAACTTTCTGATTAGTTATTGCGCATATTTCAAAACCCTCATTTTTCCCCACAATTCCTCTTGAACTATAACAATTTCTTAAGAGTTCAGGGTCTGTTACTTCAACTGTACAAAAAGATTCTGAATGATTTTTCTTATCAACAGCTTTAATTTTGGTTTTGCCTTTTGAAATCGAATGAACAATTCCTCTGCTATCAACCGTTGCTACTTTTGTGTTTGACGAATGCCATTCTTTATCATAAGAAACTCTCGATGAACCAGAAAGTAAAATATCTTTTCCTTCTGAAACAGTATAGTGGGATTTTGGGAATATGCCCGAAGCGCTCACCGGCAATGCCGCCAAAAAAGATAATAATGTACCACCAACTACAGTAAAAAATAATTTACTGTGGCTTTTTTTAGTTTTCATTTAATCTCACATCCTATTTATTCTTATTAATCCTCTTTTCTATAACCGCAATCTTCACGCAAATGCAAAAAAGTTCCATTGCTAATTTTAATTCGTCCTTGCTCGGATATGTAGGCGCCAAGCGTATATTTGAGTCGTTCGGGTCATTTTTATAGGGATACGTAGCTCCTGCACCCGTCAAAATCACACCTGCATTTTTACAAAGTTCAACAACCTCCTTGGCACAATGTGGGTAAGTTTCCACGCTCACAAAGTACCCGCCATTCGGATTCTCCCATTTTATAATAGGATTGTCCGAAAATTCTCTTTCCAAAGTACCGATTATTAAATCAAATTTGGGTTTTAGTATTCCCCTGTGCTTTTTCATGTGATTTAAAATTGTTTCTTTGTCCTTTAAAAATCTCAAATGTCTAAGCTGATTAAGCTTATCAAATCCCACTGTTTTCGTGGAGTACATTTTCTTAAGTGCAGACAAATTTTCATCTGCGCACGCCATAAATGCAACTCCGGCGCCGGGAAAAGTGATTTTTGACGTAGAAAAAAATACTATTGGCAGGTTTTCCGTCCCCGCTTTCTTGCATTCTTCCATAATATTTAGTAAATTATCTCCGTCATCACTGAGATCATGAATAAAATAGGCATTATCCCAAATAATACGGAAATCTTTCGCTGCCGTTTTAAGATTTGCCAAACGTTTTACCGTCTCATCGCTATATGTTATTCCTTGTGGATTGGAATACTTAGGGACGCACCAAATTCCTTTTATTTGCTCATCGTTTTTAACCAGTTTCTCTACCAAATCCATATCAGGACCCGTTTTCGTCATAGGTATGGTTATCATCTCCATACCAAAATAATCCGATATCGCAAAATGCCTATCATATCCCGGTGCGGGACATAAAAATTTTATTTTTCCTTGACTAATCCAAGGCTTGCACCCATTAGCACCTTTAATCATAAAATGAGATATGGTGTCAAACATCATGCTAAGACTCGAATTGCCACCAACAATAAAATTATCGGCAGGTATACCGCTCAGATCCGAAATAAACTCTTTAATCTCAGGAATTCCGTCGCAAATTCCATAGTTCCTAAGGTCAACATTATCCCTTGAGTTTAAATCCGATGTACTACTCAATACATCGAGCATCTCAAGAGATAAATCAAGTTGCTCGGACGAAGGCTTGCCACGAGCCATATTAAGTTTTAGGTTCATGTCTTTGAACCTTTGATACCGCTTAAGCAAATCAGAATAAATTTCTTTCAATCTGCTTTCGGAAGCATTTAAATAATTTTCCAAAATCAGTCCTACCTTTCGATTTTATTTAATAAAATTTTGGTGAGTACCTGCTATATAATACTATAAATCCATGCGTAAAAGGAGTGTTTATTTATGGTAATGAAAAGAAAATTCGGCATAATCGGAGGAGATTTTCGTCAAATTCATCTTGCTGAAAAAATTTTAATGAACAGTAACAAGGTTTTTTTATTTGGATTCGACAAATTAAATAATGATTTTTCATTTCCCGCTCTTGGCAATATATATGAAGTCATTGATAAATCTGAGTACATAATCTTGCCTCTGCCCGAAACTCGTGATGGCATTCATCTCTTCTCCCCATTTTCAACCATCAAAACTGAATTCAGCAGAAAAATTTTCAATTTTCTCAAAGGAAAAGTTGTATTCGGCGACCTGAAAAAATTTACAGAATACACGGAAGAAATAAGGTTTTATGACTACGCAAAAACAGAAGAATTTCAGATAATGAATGCTGTGCCGACAGCTGAAGGCGCCATAAAAATCGCTCTTGATAAAAAAGAGGAAACATTATTTGGCAAAAACTGTCTTATTGCAGGATTCGGAAGAATCGGAAAATTGCTTGCTAATCGGCTAAAATCCTTCGGCGCATACATAACCACCATATCACGAAATCCAAGGGAAATAGCTTGGGCAAAAACTTTAGGGTATCGTAGCGCTCATCTAGACAATTTAACTTATGAAGTTGATAACTACGATTTGATTTTTAATACCATTCCGAGCATGGTTTTCACCAAAAGAATTTTATCAAAATGCAAAAAAGATGTTTTCATAATTGATGTGGCGTCAAATCCCGGCGGAATAGATAAAGATTACGCAAAAGAAATTAAAATTAACTGCATTCATGCTCTCGGAATACCCGGAAATCTCTTTCCGAAATCTGCATCTGACATCATTTATAATTCTATTCAAAATATAATCCAGGAGGAAAATTTATGAAAAAAATTACCGTGGGATTCGCTATGTGCGGCTCTTTTTGCACATTATCACGAGCAATCGATCAAATGCAAAATTTAAAGGATATGGGATACGAGATTTTACCCATAATGTCATTTAACGTTTTCAATCTTGACACAAAATTCGGCAAAGCTAATGATTTCATAGAAAGAGTGGAGCAAATAAGCAAAAAATCCATAATTCACAACATTGTAGGCGCCGAACCCATAGGCCCAAAAAAGCTCGCCGATGTCATGCTTGTTGCGCCGTGCAGCGGAAATACTCTGGCAAAATTTTGTAATGGCATAACCGATACGCCCGTAACTATGGCTATAAAATCACAGCTTAGAATAAAACGTCCCGTTGTGATAGCTCTCGCTTCAAATGACGCTCTCGGCATTTCCGCACAAAATCTTGGCAAAGCTCTAAACAACAAAAATATATTTTTCGTACCTATGAGTCAAGACGACCCCGAAAAAAAACC
>JAUNIE010000019.1 GCA_030523605.1 Clostridia bacterium
ACATACTCTTTTCCAAAGTGAAGTGCCTACAAAAATGTGGCCATTACCTGTCGGGGATTTGCTTTTTGTTGGAGGGGCTTCAGCTAAAAAGTTAAACTCTATAGGAATATATAAAATCGGACAACTTGCAAATGCAAAGTTGGAATTTTTAGTAAAGCATTTTGGAAATAAAAGAAGTCTATATATGCACAACTTCGCAAATGCAGTAGACGATTCACCTGTGGAGTCAGAAAGACCTGAACCAAAAGGATATAGCAATTCTGTAACGCTTGAGAAAAATTTAACTTCAATAAAAGAGGCAAATACTGTACTTCTTGCACTTGCTGATGCAGTAACCGGACACATGAGAAAAGACGGAAACAAAGCACATAGTATTTCTGTTGGAATAAGATTTTTAAATTTCCAAAATCAAACACATCAAATGAGTTTTTCAGAGCCTTTGAGCACAACAAACGAAGTGTATGAAGCAGCGAAAAAATTGCTAAAAGAGCTGTGGAAAGGCAAACGTCCAATTAGGCTCATCAGTATAGCTCTTACTAATTTAACTAAGCTTAGCGGATGTAAACAGCTATCCTTTTTTGACAAACCAAGCAAACAAGCAGAAACAATTAAAAAATCCGATGAAAAAGTAGAGAGTGTGATTGATTCTTTGCGTAAAAAATATGGTTTTGATGTAATAAAACGTTGTGGGGTTATGAACACTAACTTAAAAGTCGGAAATGTGCATGGGCATGCGGATATTGACTTGACAAAATAGAAAATTCAGGGTATAATATTAAAGTGGGGTTTAGATATAATAAAAATAATATTATAGTTTGAAAATATCAAAAAGAAAGTAAGAGGAGGAACTGTTCGTGTTAGGATGGTTACTTAGTTTGTTCTGTCATGTGAAAAAACCGGACATACCGGTGGCAGATGCCTCGACAGCAATAATAATAGGGCAACAAGTTGCACACGAAAAATATCAAGAAGTAAACTATTCGAATTATGATGTTGTTGTGTACGATCACTATTTGCGTGATAACAATCGTTGGGTTGTGTCGTTTGAGTTGCCCGAAAATAATGGGGAAGTCATTTTAGGCGGCGGAGGACCTGAAGTGCATATTAGAAAGACTGATGGAAAGATATTGTATGTAGGTATTCAAAGGTAGTTTAAGAAATTTAAGTTGCAACTACGATTTTTGGGTAATCGATGCACTTATCCGTGCTATGATTGCAATATTAACGAAAGGAATTAAATATGAAACTATTTAAAAGGATTTTATCGGCAGTGGTGAGTTTAGGGATACTATTTTCTTCAGCTTTACAATTACGTATTTTTGCAGTAGGTGACGAGGAAACATCGCAAGGCGATGTTTCAAGCAGTGAAAAGCGGCTTAGTTTAGACGATATTTTTGGTGATTTTGAGGAAGAGGCAAAAAATAAAGACCGAGATGAAAAAGAGCGTCTTGGAATAGTAATGGAACCGAAATATTATAGAGAAGATTACAACAAAGAATATGAGAAATCTGATGATTTAAGCCGGATAGTAAGAGGAACATTTGATGCTTCAAAGTATTTTCCTAATGGCATATTTGCGGCAGGTCCATGGCGAGTGGACGCTTTGAAGAAAGCTGCCTCAAAACTAAAATTCAGGTTATTTCATAGGGAACTGCTAAAACGAAATTGGGGCGATATATGTAATGGAACAACCGACAACGAAGAATTCGAATGTATTGCGGAAGAATGTCACCAAGAATGGAATAGGCTTTATAATACTCCCGAAAGAATTAATACATATGAAGATGCGTTCAAAAAAGCTTTGTGGGTCATGACTGATTGGTGCGGATGTCGTGAGCATGATCCTTTTTGTAACAGACGAGTAGAAGTGTTATTTGACGCTAAAAATAAAATTTATGTGGTTAATGAAACAGTAGACACACGATTTTATATGCGCCATACAGGGGGTTATACTACTGTGATCTTAAATGATCAGGGGTACGTAATTGCAATCGACGGAACATTTATGCAGTAGCTATAGTAGAAAGAATATGTAATCAATATAGAGGAGATACTTTAATATGAAACTATTTAAAAAGATTTTATCGTCAGTACTAAGCTTTGGAATGATTTTTAATTTTGCCTTTTCATTACCTGTTTTTGCCGAAGGTGGTGAGAGCACGTCGGTAATTAGCAGTTCATATATTCCAAAAACTTTGGAGGAATGCTATGTGGAACTTGATAAAAAGCTTAGTCAAGAATTAAAAGATCAACTAAAAACATATTCGGAATATGATTTGTGGAGATACCACATGGGATTAGGTCTGTGGATACGGAATAATTGGTTATATCCATGTATGAATAGTAGAATATATAGGTTGTTTGAAGATAACGGGTGTGATTTTGCTGATGATATATCTGCGATAATAATTAAAAATTATCGTAATTACTTATTAACCGGAGAAAGTGCAACAAACATTTTTGAATTGGTAATAGATCATGAGTTTAAAAATTTGAGCCGTTTTGACAAAGATTTGAAAAGAGAAACCATAGAATCAAAAGTGAGGGACAGAGTTGTTCGTATTAGGGCTGAACGTACAAGGAAGCCGAGAACTGCTGTTTTGGCGTGCACCCTTTTATAAAAATTTGTTTATTTTTAAAAATTTTAGAGTAATGAAATGTGTGAGGAATAATTTAATATGAAACTATTTAAAAAGATTTTATCGGCAGTGCTGAGTTTTGGGATGATTTGTTCTTCTGCTTTTGCAGTTAATAATTATCCCTATGAATGGGACGCCGAATGGGACGATGAAGTGTTTAGGGTTATTGCTTCGCATACTCCGAACAATTTGGATGAGTGCTGTCAGGCGCTCGATGATGCACTTCGCAACAAAGAAGAAATAAAAGAAAAAATAAAGCACAGTTCAGATGATATGATGAGTTATATTAGGCATATTAGCTGTACCCATTTCAAAGTTGGTTATAGAATAGGCTATTATTGGCTGTATCTACCCGAACCGGGAGAAGTAGGTGAATCCGGCAGGCGCATACCAAGTTCGCTCGCAGATCTGTTTTACGTTCATGGAGCCGATTTTGGCGGAGAGGCTGACCCCGTAATGGTAAGTATAATTTTTGAGAATTATCGTTACTACTTAAATAATGGGAAAAGCAGGGAATGTTCGATTGAAGATATGGCGATAGATCATTGGTTTAATTTTTGGCGTTGTTTCAACCCGAATTTTGAAAGAAAGAAGCTGGAACGTATGATGGCAAGATGGCCGGAAGTTAAAGCCGCACACTATCGGGCATTACGTCACAATGAACCATCTGTTCGTGTATTAAAAAAATTGGCTTGCCGCCTTTTTTGCTGCTGTTTACCGTACTAAAAGTTTGGTATGATTATAACGCAAAAGGAGAATATTTAATATGAAGATATTTAAAAAATTTTTATCAACAATAATGAGTGTCGGATTGCTTTTTTCTGTTGCTTCGCTATCTGTTTTTGCCGCTATTCCGACAAATTTAGATGAATGTTGTGAGAGACTTGATAGGATTTGCACTGCCGAACAGAAAAAAGAAATACGGGATAGCAACCTGGATAACCCAAGTAACTATTTGCGTAGAATTCACGATAAGTTTCTTCATGATACCGTAAAGCATTGGTTAAAAAAGTCCGGAAAAGATAGTAAATTGTGCGAACTGCTTTTAGAACACGGCCTTCGCTTTGATGGTAGTATGGAAATAGAATACACGGGTTCCAGCGTAATAGTGGAAAACTATCGGCATTATTTGTTGACGGGAAAAAGTGTTGACTCGATTGAAGATTTAATAATAGACCATTGGTTTTATTTTTTTCACCGTTACGATCCGGATTTTAAAAGAGAAAAACTTGAAGAGGAAATGGAACGATGGAAATATCGAAGGGATCACCCTGAGGAGCCACGCATACAGCAAGTACGAAGTAACTCGTGGTGGTGTGCAATAATGTAACAAGATAGACATATCTACGCTTGTTTATAATTTGTTTTAAAACTAAAATAGGGAAACTATTACTTAATAGGGGGCGGTATATATGTTTGGAATACTATCAGCATTTTTATGGATACAAAAGTATAATGTATTCGATGCGAGACCTATAAATTCAGTTATTCAAGCACGAAATGTAGGTGAAAATATAGCACGAATGGTTTTTCCACAAGTAGACTATGAAGGATATGAGGTGACTTCTAAGTTTGACTCGTTTTCTAATAGCTACATAGTCGCGTTTGGACATCCACATATTGAATCAGTCGACTCAGAAACGGGGCTAATTCGGAGCATTTGCGAAATGGGTGGTGGTGGTCCTGAAATTCACCTTGATAAGCATACAGGTAAAATAGTGTCTTGGGGTTTACAAAAATAAGATTTGTATATGTAATTTATAAAGTGTATTTTAGAATTTAAGAGACCGAGTGTTGCACTTGGTCTCTATTTGTATTCAACTTTATTCCTAAAATTCAAATTAAAATGCCTGTTTGACACCCCAGATTAATAGAATTTTTAATTGCTCCTCGCATCAGCATTGTTGCTGTCGAATACTGCATTTACTATGAAATTCGTAAAAGGACTGGAAAACCCGGAAAGTTTTATCAGCATGATTATGCTAAGTATGAACGCCATTATAAACATTCCAAATAAGATAGGGTCTTTGCGGATAAGGGCAGATGCTTCGGCTGTTTCCTTCACAAACGGGTATATCTTAATTAAAAACTTCCTCCAAAATTTCATATTTAATTATCTCCACTGACATTAGTCGTTGATTTTTCGTCCGAACCTAAAGCAAATCCATATACAAACATTTTGTAGCAAAATTCTTGAGTTAAGCGAAAATATAAACAATCAAGATCCCATAAGTCACGATAGTCATCCGTATCACAGTTCTTATTGCCGGTGTATTCTTCCGCCATCTTACGTCTTAAATCATAGATTTGATCGTTGATTTTATTGATTTCTCCACCTGCTTCAAACTCATAAGGAATGCCCATGTTTTTTTCCGGGTCATCGGAGTATTTACCGTCTCGACATATTCCCAATACCTTGTAAAATATTTTACTTATCATTTCTTCGTTTTTTATTATCATTGTACTCTCTCCCGTTTTTATTTATCATTCAGTAACAACTTCAATACATACGTAACATTATTTTTCTTTTTTTCGTCCATAATTCTGCCGTTTAAAATTACGTTATTACTACTGCTTAAATATTTGATTAAATTTTTCAATACTGTATCTGCATTAAGAATCCTATTTTCAGAAAGGATATCAAATACAGATATTTTCAATGTGTCACAGAGTTTTTTAAGCATGTCGTAATTAGGCGTTCTTCTTCCCTGTTCGTACATACCTATCGATGATGGTGAAACGTCAAGCATATCTGCCAATTCGGCTTGCGATATTCCTAATTTTCTTCTGGCAGATTTTATTGTTCTTTTAAAGTTTTTATTCATAATTCCTCTTTTGAAAAATGGTTTACCTATAATACCAATAGTATCACGCATAGCCTACAATTTCAAGCAGAATAAACTACCCTATAATTTGTCATTACTAAATATGGAGTGATTTGCATGAATACCATAGGTGCCATAAAAGCAAGAATAAAGCGGTTGTGTTTTGAAAACGATATTACGCTCAATAAGCTCGCAAATCTATGTGGTGTATCGCCGTCATCGATAAAAAATATAATGTACGGAAAGAGTTGTAACCCAAAAATACTTACAATAAAGATGATTTGCGATGGCTTAAACATTACTTTAGCTGATTTTTTTAACACAAAAGAGTTTAACAGTCTTGAGCAAGAACTCAAATAGTAATTATCCTGTGTATTAGAACTTTTGTGTCCAAAAAATAAGTAAAGATTATAAAATGATGTTAATGTTTTTTCGGGAGCTTACGAGTTATTTCGTGACTCCTATTTTGATTATAATAAATTCACTACTAAAAATCAATATACTATATCAATAAATCAATGTATCATCTCGTTTAATATTTATGCCTCATCGTGTGAAAATTAATTACAGAGGTGATAAGATGATTGAATTCAATAAAGAATTAATGGGAGCAAAAATAAAAACGGCAAGAAAAGAAAAGGGCTACACACAGGAGTGTCTATCAGAGCTTGTCGGGATTAGTAATAGAACGCTTAATCTAATGGAAAAAGGCAAATCGGGAATGAAAATAGAAACTTTAATCAAGTTTTGCAATGCTTTAGATGTTAGTCCAAATTATATTCTTTCGTATAAATTAAACTCTAAAGATAAAGAGATTTCATTAAGTCAATTTACTTCAGAGCAGCAAAAGATTATAAAGGAATTTTTATATACCTTCGAGCAATTGTCGGAGACTATCTATAAAAACGAATAGTATTGAAAATAAGTTTTCTTGTTGAAAGCTTATTTTTTGCTTTTATAGAAGTTTGTATTTACTATAAACTTTGATTTGCATACCAATTTCATAAACATCAAAAAACATATTAACGTATTTTTTGTAATAGCTAAATTTAATAGGGCGAAGGTGTCTAATACACACATTTTGTGTAGTTTAACTATTTGTTATATACACATTATACAATGGAGTATTTTGTAAAGATAAAAAAATTATATTTAAGGTAGAAATTTGACTATTTATTGTGCTAAGCTATTGTTTTTTATTCTTTTATATGGTAGGATTAGCGACAAAATACAAGAAAGGGTGATCGAAATGAAATGTTAGATTATAAACGTATTTTTAGTATCCATCTATAAAGAGGTGATGCGTGGGAAATTATTATATTCAATTAAATTTTAGTAATGAATGGGGTGTAATGTAATCAGTGAGTTCTTGTAGTGTAGAAAGGGATAAGTTCAGCACTAAAATAGGGTTTATTTTAACGTGTATAGGCTCTGCGGTTGGAATGGGAAATATATGGCTCTTTCCATATCGGCTCGGTCAATACAGAGGTGCTGCGTTTTTAATACCATATACCATTTTTATGGTTTTACTCGGTTGTTCGGGTGTTGTCGGAGAAATGGCGTTTGGGCGAGCTATGCGAACAGGTCCGCTCGGTGCGTTCCAAAAAGCACTAAAGATGAGAAAGATCAAACATGGTCATTCTCTTGGGGCAATCCCGCTTATCGGTTGCTTGTTGATCGGTATAGGGTATTCCGTGGTTGTTGGTTGGATAATAAAGTTTATAATGGGAAGTATAACCGGTTCGGTATTAAAAAGCGATTCGGTTGCTTATTTTGAAGGTGTCGCAGGCAATTTTTCCAGTATTCCGTGGCATATGATGGCATTGGTTCTGACCTTTGTGGTGATGATAATCGGTGTTTCAAGCGGAATTGAGAAGCTGAACAAAATTGTTATGCCCGCCTTTTTTATTATGTTTTTATTGTTAGCCATATTTATGTTTTTCGTGCCGGGTTCATTCGAAGGATATGTTTACCTATTTAAACCAGATTGGACTTGTTTGTTTAATCCAAAAACATGGATCAGCGCACTCGGACAAGCATTTTTCTCACTTTCTCTTGCAGGGTCGGGAACTATCATCTATGGGAGTTATCTAAGCGAGAAAGAAGATGTAATGTCATGTGCAAAAAACGTAGTAATATTTAGTTATATTTCTTCAATTTTGGCTGCACTTGTTATAATTCCTTCGGTTTTTGCGTTCGGTCTTGAAAAAGAATTGCAATCCGGACCACCGCTCATGTTTATAACCATGCCTACCATATTTAAAGCACTGCCTATGGGAGGATTAATTGCAACGTTGTTTTTTGTAGCTGTATTGTTTGCTGCCGTAACCTCTCTCATAAACTTATTCGAGGCGCCTGTTGAATTATTACAGACACAGTTTAAGTTTTCGAGAAACAAAGCGGTTTTGATTATAGCTACTATTGCCGTGGCGGTTGGTTTATTTATAGAAAATGCTGAAATAGTAGGAATTTGGATGGACGTTTTATCAGTTTATGTCGTCCCGCTTGGCGCACTTCTCGCAGGTATTATGTTCTTTTGGGTATGCGGAAAGAAATTTGCAAGAGAACAAGTAGAACTTGGGCGAGATAGAAAAATCGGTCAGTGGTTTGAACCAATGACACGTTATGTATTTATAGGATTAATTTTAATCGTTTATATTTTGAACATAGTTTTTTAGTATTTAATTTTTTAGAATTAGGAGATTTTTAGTTATGCAATTTGAGACTATTTTAATTTTAGGTTCCGGTCAGATCGGGAAGGAAGTGATTAGGAGACTTTTAGCTTATAAACCCAAAACAGTTATAGTACATAATCTAAGAAAACAAGAAACAGATGCGAGTGTAGAGTATCTTGAAAAGTTTAATAAAGGCACCTCATTTATTAAATCATATGGTGATGCTTTTATGCCATATAATTTGAATAAGTGCGACACAACAGCAGAAAAGTTGGCTCATAAAGACGAATTATTGGAATTCTTTTATTCTGATTTGAGTGAAGATGTTCTTAAACAATCTACACTTTATAATCTTGTTTCTATTTATAAACCGGATGCGATTATCGATGCTATGAACTCAGGCACTACGCTTGGATCTCATTTCGATCCCGATGCAATTAAGCATGCGGTATCGCAGACGGATAGACTTGGCACTGCATTTGTTACCCACCTTTTAAACGATTTCGCACCCAAAGCAATAAACTTTGTACTTTCGTTAAAGCTGGCAATGGAAGATTTTAAAGTAAAAAAATTCCTGAAAGTATCAACGACCGGTCTTGGCGGAATGGGTATGAATATGCCCTACACACACGGCGATACACCAAAATCCTCGTTATCTTATGCGCTCATGGGTAAAATATCAGCTTCGGGTACACTTCATCAGTTGTTGTGGCGCTTGGCAAGTGATGTGGATTTGGATATTAGTTTGATAATCCCATCAACCTACGTTGGTTATGACAGTGCGATGTTCGAGCCTATCGAAACCGACATGGGGCTTATCAAAAAATTTGATAAATTTGAAAACAAAGAGCTTAAATTAGGAGAAAAGTTATCTTATGCTGCAGGCGATATATCAGATGAATATTTAACGTTCCCTGTTGTCAGAGCAGGAGAAAACCATGTATATTCTCTCTATGAATTGGACGTTCTTACGGCAATCGGGCAAATGGAAGCTATAACAAAAGAAGAAGTAGCCAACACGGTAATAGAAGATTTATTTGGAAAACGTAGAAGAAATATGCTTTACGAAATGGATAAAGCTTCTCTCGGACCGACATACGCAGGGCACGCAATGGCAGAACATTCTAAAGACGAATTAAAAACATTAATGGAAGCAAATCATGTTAACAGTATTGCCACGGGCAACTTGGGAGCTACAACCGCTAAATACCTATATGAGTTATACTTGATAAAAACTGTATGCCCGACTGTGGACGTGTTAAGAAATACATCTGTAAGTGATATTTATAGTTCTATTTGTGAATATTTGAAAGAAAACAATAGTGATATTGTTACTGAAATGGTTTCTTTGGGATTACCTGTTGTTACAAGCAGTAACAATGTTTACATTGGTAAATACACATTATACCCAAGCTCTAAGGACGATCAAGTGGTTACAGATGAAAATCTTGAAACATGGATTCGTACCGCATGGGTAGATATTCGTGAAACGTCAATTGAGAAATGGCGAGATATAATAATTCAGTCATATGAAGATGCTTCTAAGTTTTCTTCCGATGTTACGATGAAACTCAACAGAGATATTAACGCTATTAATAATGATTACAATATCGGGCAGATACTGGCATACAATCTTAATATGCACGAAAAAGGCAGAAAACGTTCGGAAGTATAATTTTTAATTTTAAAGAGATAGGCGTGTGAATTTTGAAAGAATTATCTATAGTTTCCAATCAATTATTCTTATTTTCATTTCTTTATGTAGTGGGTATTTTATCGGCAAAGCTTAAAATAATAAGATCTTCTGATCTGGATAGCTTGGCTAAATTTATCGTTAATGTAACTATGCCACTTATGTTATTTACAACTATAACTAATGGCCCTAAAATCGATGCTCTAAAAGATATTACGCCTATCTTTCTTTGGTATCCGATTGTAATCGGATTATTGTTTTTGGTTAGTGGCTTGGTAATAAAGATTTTCAAAATAAAAGATGAACACAAAAATCTGTTTAGAGCCACATTTGTGTTTGGAAATACCGGTTTTATCGGTATACCTTTAATTTTATCATTGTTTCCGCAATCGGGTATAATCTATATTTCAGGATGTATGATTATAGATCAGCTTTTGCTGTGGACTGTTGGTATATGGCTTACAAAACCTGTTAAACCCGGTGAAAGTCAAGGCTTTTTCCAAGAGTTTAAGAATATAATCAATCCTTCGGTAGTTTCAATTTTTTTGGCGGTAATATGTTTAATGTTAGGTTTCAGACTTCCAAACCTTTTGAACCAAGCTTTTTCACAAGTCGGGAATCTTACTACTGCTTTGGCTCTTATTTATGTGGGTGGATTGTTTTTCTTTACAGATAAAAAGAGTATGTTTAAAAATATTGATGCATATTTGATTGTTATATTCAAAATGCTTATTATACCTATACTATTGTTTTTAATATGCAAACAAGCGGGGGCTTTTACGGACCAGATTAAAGTTATTCTCGTCCTTTTGGCTTTGCCGAGTATGTCCTCTCTTGTTATATTTGCGAAAATAAACCATTCTGATAGTAGATATACTTTGGCGAATATTACTTTATCTACTATTTTAAGTTTACTCACAATTCCTGTATTGATATTTTTATTTAATTAAAAATTATAAATTCTTAGGAGGAATCAGATAATGAAAAAGATTATATTAACAGGTGATAGACCTACAGGTAAGTTGCATCTTGGGCATTATATCGGCTCACTGAAAAATCGTGTTAAAATGCAAGATGATTACAAACAATATGTTTTGATTGCTGATATGCAAGCTCTAACCGATAATGCCGATAAAGCCCGTGATATAAAATCCAGTGTAACCGAACTAATCCTCGATTATCTGTCGATAGGCATAGACCCAAACAAAACCAGTATTTGTATACAATCTCAAATTCCCGCACTTGCGGAACTTACCATGTTTTATATGAATTTGGTTTGTCTTGGGAGATTGGAACGCAACCCCACCGTAAAAAACGAAATCAAACAAAAGAATTTTGCAGGAGATATTCCGGTGGGATTCCTGGCTTATCCTGTCAGTCAAGCTGCGGATATAACAGCATTCGGAGCAAATTATGTGCCCGCCGGAGAAGATCAAAAACCGATGATTGAGCAAACTTGTGAAATTGTAAGACGGTTTAATAATTACTACGGCGATGTGTTGGTTGAACCGGAAATTATTTTATCCAAAACCCCACGCTTAATCGGTATAGACGGAAAAGCTAAAATGAGTAAATCTCTTGGTAATACAATCTATTTATCGGATGAACCTGATGAAATCGAAAAGAAAGTTATGAGTATGTATACAGATCCGAATCACTTAAAGGTGAGCGATCCCGGAAATACTGAAAATAATCCGGTCTTTATTTACCTTGACGCATTCAGCCCCGATAAAGAAAAGGTGGATTCGATGAAAGCCCATTATGAACGTGGAGGGCTCGGTGATATAGCGGTGAAAAAGTATTTGAACGAAGTCTTACAGAATTTATTGGAGCCTATCCGCCTAAGAAGAAAAGAATTGGCAAAGGATATCGATGCACTTTATGAAATAGTGCGTGAAGGTACCTCTGAAGCAAGAGATGTTACCGCTTCAACTTTAAAAAAAGTAAAAGAAGCAATGAATTTGGATTTCTAAACCATTATGTATTGTTTTATTATAGATGTCGCCCCCGAATAGTTATACTAATTCTATTTTGGGGTGTATATCGATTATAAGCTCAACTCCCAAAAAATATGAGAGGTATTTTTAATATGACTAATAGTATCAAAAAAATTCTTAGCATATGTTCTTTAGCTTTTATATTTTCTAATTTTATGGTTAGTGCGAATGGCGACAAGCCCTACTCGCTTTTAAGAGAAGCGGTTGAAGTATCTGAAAACAGTGATGAACTAAAGGATAATATCAAAACCGCATTGGATAAATTATTCAAGCTAAAAATGAATAAGTATCTTTCTTCTCTTGATCTAAACGAAAAGGATTTACAAAAGCTCAAAGATGTAGTTTTAGAGTGTTTAAGTTTTTACGAGAAAAACGCAGAATTGAGAACTCACCATTTTGGCTACCCCGCAAATATGTGCGAAAAATCTATTCTTTTTGATATTTTGAAATCTATAGAAAAAGATGGTTTTTTGGCTAATAACTGCGGAGATGTTAACGAAGTGGGTAATTATCAAATGGACTCCAAAAAAATCGAAAGAGATATTTTAAGATTATTTGCCGAAAAATTCGGTATAGAAGATAATTATTGGGGATATATAACTTCCGGCGGTTCGGAAAGTAACCAATGGGGTATCAACGAAGCGTTTACCGAAAATCCTGATGGGATACTATATTTTTGCGAATCGGCGCATTACAGCATATATAAGTATTCCGAACATTACAACAGACGAATAATACCACAAATGTCTGACACCGATGAATCGATCGACTGCGATGCTTTATTTAAGCAAATAGAAAAAGATTACACGGAAACTCATTCCCCCGCAAACTTGGTTTTAACTTGGGGAACCACAAAATATGGGTCTTGTGATGATGTTAAAAAGATAACCGATTATTTGATATCAAAAAATATACCCTATTATGTGCATGTTGACGCAGCTTTATTCGGCGGCATACCTAACAACCAGTTGGATGCGCCTATCATATCAAACATCAAGGAACTCAATATAAATTCTATATCTACAAGCTTGCATAAGTACATAGGGGTTCCGAATGTAAAAAGCGTACTTTTGAGTAGGAAATGTGCCTTCGGGAAGCACGTAGACTATATTGGGCAAACCGATAGTACTACTTCGGGTTCCCGTGATATAATGCCGTTTTCCACAAGGCAACAAGTTGTAGATATTTTACAAAACTCCGACCCGGAAGATTACAGAAAAAATATTGATTTCTTTACGAAGTGTTTGCGTGAACAAAATGTTGAATTTATACGAAATGGAAATTCAAACATTTTTGTAGTGGACGCACCAAACGATGAAATCTGTAAAAAATATCAACTTTCTTGTTTCAAAGATAAACTTGGGAAACAAAAAGCACACATAATAATATTCCCATATCAAGATCAAGAAATAATAAAAGAATTAGCTAATGATTTACACAAGACAATTCAAGGAGAATAAGCATAATGATTAAAAGAATACTTTCAGCCACATTTTCATTCACACTATTAATGGGGACTTTGCCATTAGTTAATGCAGCCCCACCAAAACCCGATCCTGGTGCACAAGCTGACTCATCGTCATCGTCATCGTCATCTTCATCAGTATCACCAACAAGTGATTTTCAAATTACGCCGTGGAAAGTTGAAGGCGCAGTGGATTATGATGCCGTATTGGAAAAATTCGGTGTTGAACCCTTAACCAGTGATCTGATGTATAGGTGGGAATCTCTTATGAGGAGAGCCGGCAAAACGATAGGGTTACACCCATGGATTAAACGTGGCATTTTCTTCTCACACAGGCATTTTAATGATATTCTTGATGCCTATGAGAAATATTTGGACGAAAAAGAAAGAAACCCCGAAGCCGTATGTCCAATATTTATTTATACCGGAAGGGGGCCGAGTTCAGATGCCATGCACTTGGGTCATTTGATACCGTTTATGTTTACAAAATATCTACAAGACGCTTTCGATTGTAATGTAGTAATTCAGATGTCCGATGATGAAAAATTTTACTTCAAAGATATGAAGTTTAAGACGGTATATGATTTAGGAAAGAAAAACGCAAGAGATATTATAGCGGTTGGGTTTGACCCAAAAAAGACGTTTATATTTTCAAACCACGATTACAGGCTTTCTTGCAGAGAGTATGAAGAATTGGTAACTGAAATGAGAAAGTGTGTAACGTTTCATACCTTACAAAAGATTTTCGGCTTTGACGATCAGGCCACTCCGGGGATGATTGATTGGCCTGTATACCAGTGTGCAGCGGCATTTTATCAAGCTTACCCGCATCTTTTCAAAAGACCCGCATTATGTTTGGTAGCTTATGCAATAGATCAAGATCCATATTTCAGATTATCTTCTCAAATATCCGATACTATGAATAAAAGAATACGCAGCAAATCTGTATCATTACCCGTTAAACATACTTTTAGCCCCTGCTCGATTATAGGAAAATTTATTCCTCCTTTGACATTCAATAAAAGAGATGCTGATGCAGGAAGAAGTACAGGAAAAATGAGTTCAAGCGTTTCGGCTGAATCAACTATATTCTTGACGGATACGCCTGAACAGATTAGAAAAAAAGTAAACAAATATGCTTTCTCCGGCTCCAGAGGAGACGGTACGCTTGAATCCCACAGACGTCTTGGCGGTGATGTTACCGTTGATGTGGCGTGCCAATATTTGAATTTCTTTGAAACGGATGACGAAAAGTTACATCAAATTTATCAAGACTTTAATGATGGAAAGCTTACTTGCGGTGAAACTAAAAAACTATTAGCCGACAGATTAATTGAGATTGTAAGCGAACATCAAAAAAGGCTTTCGGGAATTACTGAATCAACAGTAGATGAATTCTATGCACAAGAAAAGCCAAAAAGCGAATAGCACTTTCAATACAATAAATTTGAGAATAGCTAAATAGCCTGAACTAATGGAAATATAAAAACCTCACAGTATATCTTTTCTGTGAGGTTTTACTGTTAAAACAAATTGTATTTTGATTTATTAATGCTTATAGTTTTTAGCTACGATTGAATCAAAAGTACTGCTGCGTTTGATTTCCTCCGCAGGCACAAGTAAGTACTCAAACCTTTTGTTTTTATACTTTTCTCCATATACATTTACAAATTCGCAGTATTTTAATGCAGCTTTTTCTTTAGCTTTTACATCTTCATCATTGATTGTTTTGTAGCTTTTTACTTCAATTACATAAATGGTATCGTCAGTTTCTGCCACAAAATCGGGGTTGTATCGATTTCCCTCTCGCCATATAATATTAAACTGTTTATTTGCAGGGCGCAACCATTTCAAAACTTTAGGATCTTTTTCTAAAACAATAGCGAGTATTTGCTCAGGAACGCTATCAAATTTATATTCCGTATGACAAGCTTTATTATAATAATCAAAAACCTTATCTTTTATTTCGTATCCCGCAACGCTTGCATTATAATCTGAAATTTCATCTTCTTTGTATTTGGAATATCCGTGAGAAAGTATTTTTGACGATGCTTTTCGGATTTCTACCTCATATTCAGGTGTAGCTACTCTTGAATTGATTGACATTTGGTTATATATTTCTCTTGCAATATCTTTTTTGTAATAAAGAATTACCTTATTAAAATCATTTTCACTTCTGCCTTGTTTTAAATACCGGATAGCTTGGCTAATAAGCTTATAAATGAGTTCCTCATTAGCCTCATAGTCAATATCCGGATTATTATTTAAAATCTCATAGAAAATAAGATTTTCAGGGCTTTCCGGCAAATTAATATTCCCGTCAACTTGTAGCGTAGAACTCTTGCCTTTTCCAAGAGTTTCGATAATAATATCATCTGATACGTTCGATACATAAAGAGACGATGTGTTTAAATCAATATTTTCGAACACCAATTTTTGAGTTTCTTTAGGATATACAATAACATCAGGTATATCAATAGATGATTTTATTTTTTGCTCACATAAAGGCGATACCGCTTGACTTATTTTTTCTGCTATCATTTCTGAACTGTCAAAAGTTTTTTCGGTATCTAATTTTAACTTTTCATTTGCCTTTTCAGTTATAATTTTTTGAATTTCAGGTTTTGCTAAATCACGAGACGTAACTATAACCTTGTTATCTTCAACTTGAGGCACTAAGACACTTTCATTACTGTTAGGATTTTCGGTTTTTAAAGTTCCTATTTTTAAATCTATAGGCTTGTCTAAAATATCATTTATAGCTTCGCCTACCGCATTGGCAACAGCTATATCTCGCTTAATCTCCTTGATTTTTTGCTCGCTTCTTGCATATTTTAATTTCTTTTCTTTTTGCCTTATATCATTATCAAAAAGTGTTTCGGAACGTGAAATTTCTTTTTCATTTTCGAAGTTATTATCATCATCGACTAAGATAATATTTTCACGTTTGATAATCGAACTTTCTTCGTTGGCAGCTTCTACTATTTCATTGAACTTATCATGCGACACAATCGTTAGCCGGTCAACTGCTTCGTTACCTGTTCTTTTCCCGTAAGGGAGTCGTAGACCACGTCCGATAGTTTGTTCACGCAAGGTCATGGATACTGCGGTTCTTAGCGGTATTATTGTATAAAGATTATTTACGTCCCAACCTTCTTTAAGCATATTAACGTGAATCACTATTTCTATCTTGTTATCAGGGCTTTCTAATGACATCAGCTTTTGAATATTATCCTCTTTTTCTTCACCCGATTGATTTGAATGTACCTCTATTACTTTGTCTTTGTAGTATCCATCGAAAAAATCGTCCGAGAGGATATAATCCTTGACTTCGTTTGCGTGATTTGTATCTTTGCAAACTACAAGTACAAAGGGCTTAACAAGTTTTTCGTTTTCGTTTTGAGCATACAATTCCAATTCCGTTTTTGTGTTTCTGTGGATGCGGATGCCATCCTTTAGTTTAATTCTGTCCAATTCATCGGGTGAATATTTTTTCGGGTCAAAATTTGACCTTGTAGCCACCGCAGGTTCTTTGACATATCCTTGGGCAATAGCTTTTGCGAGAGAGTATTCATACACGACATTTCTAAATTTGACTGTTTTATTTCCTTTTTCTACTTGCGGTGTTGCAGTAACTTCCAAACCTAAAACAGGATCCAACTCATTAATAACCGCCATACCTCTATCAGCACGATAATGATGACTTTCATCCATTAAAACAACCAAATCTTCAAGTCCGGCAAGATATTCAAAATATGATTCACCCAAGTATTCCGAAAGACGTTTAATTTGCGGAAGTTTTCCTCCACGCATCTCACTATTTATCTTACCAATATTGAAGATATTGATTGTAATTGAATGATTTAAAATAGTCTGCCCTGCAATTTCGTCTTTGTAAGTATCACCTGTAATAACTGTCGGGGGATTCTTTGTAAACGCTCCAATTCTTTTAAACACATATTTTTTAGAATTAGGCGAGCCGAAATCCTCGATGAGTTTATTGTAAATTGTTAAGTTGGGAGCAATAATGAAGAAGTTCTTTATATCATAGTTCGTGTAAAGATATGTGATAAAAGCACCCATTAGTAAAGTTTTTCCGACACCTGTGGCAAGGGAAAATGAAAAATCAGGGAAACTACGTTCGAATTCTTTAAAAATAGGGTACAATTCATGTACTTTGCTTGTAATACTATCATAAGTTTCTTCTTTAAATCTAATATCTGCTATTTTGCCAAGAATCTCCAAACTCTCGGCTTGTGGACGTCTTAAAGACATCAAATTATCAAGGGTTTCTATCGTATAATCTGTTTTCTTAATCTTCATTTTCATCCGCCTCCTCTTGATTTTGATTTTCTGATGGTTGTTCATTTACGTTTAAACTGTAACTATCTACCATGAAATCACAATCTCCAAGTAATGATTGTGGTATTTGCTGAACTGTAATGTTTGGAAATTGGTTTTCGCAATTTTTACTGTATGCCTTTGTGGTGATAAGCAAATGCTCGTCATTTTTTAGCATGGAATGGATATATTCAAGATAATCGGGGGTTATGTAGTTTGTAGTAACAAATAAAAAGTTTTTATCGCCGTTTTTACTCTGCTTCCACTCAACTTCCGAATCAGGTTCATAGAAGTAACCTTTATGTTTTGCAACAGCCTGTGCCAGCATCTCCATATCGTATTTTTTAGAAATTACCGGATTACCAAATTTACTTTTTTCAATAAGCGAAGGAGCGAGTTCATAGAATTTAAAACCGCCTCCGCCATGCCAATCAACCTCTTTGGAAATACCGCCTTGTTCGCCGTCCACAACAGCTTTGAGCCGTTTATAACAATGCGTATAAGCATGGTCTCCAAGTTCTATCCCAATCCATTTTCTTCCCATTTTTTCAGCAACGGCAGCAGTTGTCCCTGAGCCCAAAAACGAATCCAATACTAAATCTCCGGGATCGCTTGCAAGCGTTAGAATACGCTCAATTAGTTTTTCGGGTTTAGGTGTTTCAAATACATCATTGGAATTAAACTGTTTAACTTCACGTTTTGCATCTTGTGTATGTCCGACTTCTTGATATGTCCATAAAGTTTGAGCTACTACTCCGTCCTTAACCTCAGATAAAAAGCGTTTTAAAGATGGAACATTATTTCCGCTTTCTCCAAACCATATTCGGTTATCGTCTAAAAACTCTGCAAAACGTTCCTTAGTTAATAACCAACATCTACCTTTCGGAGGTAAAACTTTTCTTCCGCTTGGTGTTGTGATTTCATAAACTTTCGACTCGACAGCAGGACCTACTGATAAATTATCAGATTTCCATACACCTCTTGGGTCATTATCCGGGTTTTTATATCTTGAATTTGCTTCATCGGAACGAGGAAGTTTATTTAATTTAAAATCGTTACTCATATTTTTTGCATAAGCCAAAATTGTATCGTGGCTTTTAGATAATGTCTTTTTTAGATTAACCGGTGCATAAGAGCGTTGCCATATAACTTCATCTATAAAGTTATTTCTTCCAAATACCTCATCACACATAACCTTTAAATAATGGCTCTCATAACTGTCAATACTAATCCAAATACTGCCATCATCTTTAAGAAGCGTTTTAAGTAATTCCAAACGAGGTTTCATCAAACTAAGCCAAGTGGAATGCTCCAGATTATCATCGTAATGCTGAAAAGCAGCTCCCGTATTATATGGTGGATCAATGTATATGCACTTGATTTTGCCGGTATATTCAAGTTCCAACGATTTTAGTGCAAGCAAGTTATCGCCGTGAATAAGCATATTATTGAATTGCGGTTTTGGTTTATCACTATCTGCAAAAGATATTTGCTCTACTTCTTCATTGTGTTTCTCATAGCTATACTCCGGTGTTTCAATTAAAATTCTTGGTTCGGGACTCATTTTGTTTTTTGGATCATGTTTTCCTATCCAATTAAGCTCTAATTTCTGCTTATTATTCATTACGATAACCTCCATTTAACTACAAAAATTTTTTTTAAATCAACCTCAAACTCGTTTTCTTTTTCGATGCTTTTTAATTCGTTTTCAAAATCGTCATCAAGTTTTCCTTGTTTCGTGCAGATGTCTATTTGCATTTCCAAAAGTGCTTTTTTCATTTCTCTCGCTTCTTTATCTAAAGCGATTTTTTCTTTTAGCGTTTTTGCTTTTTTGGCTTTTGTCTGTTTATCCTTGAGCTTTTTTTCAAATCTCTTGAATTTCAAGTCAAGTGATAGTTTTTTATCTTCATAAAACTTACTAAGTCGCTGTCGTTCGGATTCGATATATTTCTTAATGTTTTCTTGTGATTGGGCTATGTAATTTTCTTTCGTTTCCTCAAATAAATTTTGAATTTGTTGAAGTTCAGCTCTTGTGAAATAATCTTCTTCGGAACGTATATTCATAACTCTTTTATCTTCATCGGTATCAATAAAATTAAGCGAGTTTGGCCTTGCCAAACTACTTGAACCTGGCAATTTCATCATTAATTCGAATGCTTCTTTTGGTACTGTATCTCCGCCGGCTGTAAATCCGGCAAGTAGCGGTACCTCCTCATAAATCCGCCAAAAACGCTTAATAGTTGCAGAGAATAATGCAAGTATCCCTGATTTTCCTTTAAAGTTTTCCAAAGTTGGTATTTTTTGATTTGGATATTCGAAATGAACCTGAGAAGGATAAACTTTCAGATTTTCTTTTAAATCAAATATTACTTTTTTGGCTAATGCGTGGGCGGTGTTATAACAACGCTTTCTTTCTTTTTGATTTATTCCATAAACAAGTTCATTTGCGTAATAGTTAAGAATCGTTTTGCGTATTGGGGTAAATTCTAATGACTTATCGTCAAACCTTGCAAAATCTCCTTCAAGTCGGTATTTTGTTATTTCCCAAAGTGTTTTTTTAATATCCTCAATCCTACGTAGAGCCCTAAACTCATTAAGATTAAACTTTTCGGCAACAGTTTCATCAAACTCCGATAGAAGTTGGTCTCGTGTTGCTTTAAGCTTATCGGAGATGGTTTTCTCATATTCTTGTTGCAATAAATCAAAAGCTAAATTAATTTCGTCTCTTGTTCTGCACCGACTATATATGTCAGTAACTCTTTTTTCGAAATCCAAGCTATCCACATTACCGAGAACGCTGTCTGACGTCCCGAAAACACCATCGAAAAGCTTGAATTTGTATCGTAAAAGTTCATATACCCGATTATCAGCAATATTATCCTTAACCAAAAAGTTCATTACTACAACATCGTTTTTCTGACCGTATCTATGACATCTTCCGATTCTCTGTTCAATTCGCTGAGGATTCCAAGGCAGGTCATAATTGATTACCAAAGAACAAAACTGCATATTAAGCCCTTCGGAAGCAGCTTCGGTTGCGATAAGAATATCGGCATGATTTTTAAAATAATCAAGTAAAGCGGCACGCTTATTTGAATTTACTGAACCTTTGGCATCGGGATTGTTTTTGAGCCAATCACTATAAATTTTCAACGAATTAGAATCGCTGTTATCTCCGTTTATTGTAACTAATTTGTCAGCGTATCCATTTTTCGCAAGAAAACTTTTTAAATATTCTTGTGTTACTTTGCTTTCGGTAAAAATAATTGCTTTATGGTTTGCTTTTAGCCTACTTATCTCTCTAAATCCTTTATTTAAAGCCAAAATCAGTGCCACAGCTTTAGAGTTTTCCTTAACCTCTCTTGCGGCTGTAGTACACTGATTTAGATAATTTATTTCTTCTTCAATTTTCGGTATATCTCTCAATGTGTATTGTTTTCTTCCAATTTCTACAACCTTTCCGGATTCATTTATATAGTTTGAAATTTCATTTTTTAGGTGTTCTAAGCGAGTTTTAAACCTCTCCAAGCTCTTGGCGATTGCAAGCGATGAAGATGCAAGCCTTTTCCAAAGTCCACGTTCAACGAGCGGCCGACCACTATTATGTATTGCATAAAGATTAGAACGATATAAATAGTTTGACACTAAATCATATAGCTTTTGTTCTTGAGGTGTAAGTGAGAACTCATTTGTCAGACAAATTCTGCTTGTATAGTGAATATAATCTTTAACTTGCCGCCTCAAAGTCCTTACACTATATTCTTTCGCCCGTTCGGAAAGCTCCATAAGTTTGCTTTCTCGATCAGTACGATTGAATATATATTGTGCTTCAAAGCTGTCGGTATCTCCAAAAATTTTTTCGCTTATAAAAGTAGATATTCCATATAGTTCCATAAGTGTATTCATAAATGGAGTGGCAGTTAAAAGAATTTTATATCGCCCTGCAAAAGCATTACGTAAAGCCCGACTCATAACATTCTCCTGCTTATACACGCCTAAAAGTTTATGAGCTTCATCAAAAACTACTGCATCCCAATCGACATTTTCAAATAGTTCATGTTTTTCATAAGCGAAATTATATGTACAGACTAATATCTCATCATGTAGTAAAGGGTTTTCAAAACCTTCTTTTTTCAAGTGGTTAAATTTACGATTGTCAATCACAAATGTTGGAAGAAAGAATTTGTTATTAAGTTCTTCGCACCATTGATTTATCAAATTCGGTGGAAGAATCACAACTATTCTTTTTTTATTTTCAGACCATTTTTGAGAAAGTATAATTCCGGCTTCGATCGTTTTACCGAGCCCTACCTCGTCAGCCAAAATCACTCCTGTGGAAAACGGTTTTGAGAGCGCAAAAAGCGCTGCTTGTATTTGGTGCGGATTTAAATCAAGTCTGGAATTTGAAATAATCTTAGCTACCTGGTTGATATTCGGAAACAATAATTTTTCATCAAGCACATTTGAAAAATATTTAACTTGGCATCTATCTAATTTCAAGAAAAATCACCTCTTTTCAACAACTGCTGTTTGTTATTTTAGCTATTATTCCTATAACTGTCTACTTTATCATATTTCATAAAGTTAATCAACATTTTGATTTTTTTCAAGGGAAAATAAATTAAAAAAACAACGATATTATCCGCTCGACAAAATGCTACACTACATATTTTTGTGTAGATGTTATACTTCGCTGTGTGTTAAACACAATACCTTTGTATAAAAAACAGAATTTAATATTTTATATAGCGGAGGTTTTTTTATATGACATCTAAGCAACTTTCACAACTGCAAGGTTTAAAAAAAGAGATTAAAATGCACCAAGAAAGGATAACCGAACTTAAAGCTTTAGCTGAAATCAAATCATCCGTCATTACAGGAATGCCCATTTCAAAAAGCATATCGGATAAAATAGGCTTTTCAGTAATTAAAATAATCAGTATGAAAGATACTCTTTCGAGGCTCTGCGATGAATTGACAAGCTATATCGAAAATGTTGATGACCCTATTGTACGTATGATTTTAACGTATAGGTATGTAAATAATTACAGTTGGCAAAAGACGGCTTTCAAAATTGGCGGCGGAAATAAAGTTAGTGGTTTAAAAAAGCGACTTTATAGATATTTTAAAAAAGAAAATAACAAAACTCGTCCCTAAATGTCCTCATTTTTTGAAGCACAATATAAGATGTGGAAATATAAGCTCCGGAAACGGAGCTTATTTTCTCGCACAAAATAAAAACAAAGGAGTAGGCTGAAAATGAACAAAAAACAATTCATAAGAAAGTATGCTGAATATTCAGGACTAAAAGTCTATGAATCAGAAAAGATTTTAAGGAATCTGGGTGAGCTAATCACGGATATGGTTGCTTCGGGAGAAAAGATTAATATTCATGGTTTCCTGGAAATAGGCACAAAACAAGTGAAAGACCGTATGGGTACTGATCCGAGAACGGCTCAACCGATTTTGATTAAAGGAAGGACGAAAGTAATATTTAAGCCCGGTTCAAAACTAAGAATCGCCGCAAAAAGCGCTGATGCATAATGAAACAAAATCAGAAACAAAAAGAACCAAAATATAGGTGTTCGGTATGTGGCGATGAATTTAGGAGAAAGAGCAATGCTTTTACACCAACAAGATCCATGCTATACAAAGGCAACGGAGGGCTTTTAACGATATGTAAAACCTGTGTCGGAGAGATATATACGAAGTATCTTGAAAAGTTTGACGGCGATGAATGTAAAGCCATAAAGCGAATGTGTATGCTTCTCGACATATACTTTTGTGATTCACTTTTTGAAGCTTCGAAAAACTCCAATCAGTTAAATCGTATGAATGCTTATCTGTCGAAGATAAATTTAGTTCCATATATTAATAAAACATTTGACGATTATCTTTTCAGTAATGATTACGAAGATATAAGTGAAAGTGAGAGTTATGAAACCAAACCAAGAAAAATATCGAGCAAATATATAAAAGTTTGGGGTTATGGTTTTAGCTATGAGGAATACCAATTTTTAGAGGGTAAGTTTTCTGAATGGAAATCAAAAGTCATAATCGACAGCATGGCAAGAGAGAGTTTAGTTCGGGATTTATGCGTTATTAAACTACAACAGCAAAAAGCAATTCAAAATGGAGAAGTCGACCTTTGGGGCAGACTTCAAAAGACGTTTCAGGATACTTTATCAAGTGCGAATTTAAAGCCAATTCAAGTCGAAAATGATGAAAAAACCGCTGAAAAACCTTTAGGCGTCATGATAGAAATGTTTGAAAATGAGGACCCGATACCCGAAATAAATCCCGAATGGAAAGATATTGACGGAATAGTCAAGCTTTTTAACATCTATTTTCTCGGACACCTTTCAAAAATGCTTGGAATTAAAAACAGATATTCCAAAGATTATGAAGAAGAGATGCAAAAATATCGAGCTGAAATTGATGATATTAAAGATGCTCCCGATGAAGATGTGTTCGAATACCTGAGCGAAAACGGATTTGTGGAAAGCGAGAAACAAAATGAGTAATGATAAACTCAAAAAGCGTGGGCGTGGTGTTGGGAAATGGGTAGCTTTTTATCGAGAGAATCCTCACAGATTAGCGGTTGATTATCTTGGGATGAAATGGCTTAAACCTTTTCAGCAAGCGTTAATCGTTATGTGTTTTAAATACAACTACAGTATGATTATTGCAAGTCGTGGCATGGGTAAATCTCTTATTGCTGCGATTGTCTGTGTACTTAAATGTATTTTATATCCCGGAATTAAAATCTGTATTGCAGCCGGAAAACGTGGGCAGAGCGTTAATATAATCAAAAAAATTATTGAGGATTTCATGACTTCGTCTGCTAATCTTAGAAACGAAATCGACGATTACAAAATTAGTCTTAGTGTTGCGAGTGTACATTTTAAAAATGGTTCATCTATTCAAGTTGTAACTGCTGCGGATTCAGCTCGAAGCGCAAGAGCAAACTTTATTCTTGCTGATGAATTTGTGCAGATAAAGAAAAATATTTTGGACAAAGTAATAAGGAAATTTAAGGCGGGTCAGCGAACACCGAGATTTTTCCTAAAATCAAAATATAAAGATTATCCCAAAGAGCCAAATACCGAACTTTACCTATCCTCTGCGTACTACAAATATCATTACAGCTACGCAAAGTTTAAGTCTTTTTTCAAGTCAATGATTAAAGGCGATAATTATTGTTGCGTTGGGTTTCCGTATCAACTTCCTGTGTCGCAAGGATATTATCCTATTGAGCAAATTAGGGACGAAATGCTTGAAGATGATTGGGACTCAATCGGTTGGATGATGGAAATGGATTCGCTATTTTTCGGGCAATCAGAAAATGCTTTTTATTCTTTTGATGAACTTTCTTCGGCAAGAAAATTAATAAAACCTATCTACCCCAAGCATTACTACAATCTTTTAAACGATAGCAGCTTAAAGTACCCAATCAAGAAAAATGGAGAGATAAGAATACTTTCTATTGACGTAGCGACACAAGGCGGAAAAGAAAGTGATGCTTCTTGTTTTAGCGTTTTGCAGCTTATTCCCTATGGACAAAATAGATACTTGCGAAACGTTGTTTACATGACAACTACCAAAGGTGGACATACATTTAACCAAGCAATTAAGGCACGCAGACTCTTTTATGACCTCGATTGCGACTATATAGTTCTTGACTCACAAGGTGTTGGAATTGGAGTTTTTGATAACCTAGTGCAAGAACAAACAGACGATGAAAGAAACACAATTTACCCAGCGTGGTCGTGCATAAATGACGATAGCATGGCGAGTAGGTGCAAAAGCCCTGATGCTCCCAAAGTGATTTACTCTATTAAAGCGAGTGCCCAGTTTAACTCCGATGCTGCCGTTTCGCTAAGAGATTCAGTAAGGCAAGGAAAGTTAAGGCTTTTAATACATGAAAATGAAGCAAATGAAAATCTTGGAAGAATCAAGAAATTCGGTAGCTTAGCTATTGAAAATCAAGTCTTGTTTCAGGAACCTTTTTATCAAACAACGGCACTTATAAATGAGATGGTAAACCTAAGCTTTACAGTGATTGAAGGAAGAATAAAAATCGAAAACAATGGCGGAACTTTGAAAGATAGGTTTTCCGCTATTTCTTATGCTAATTTGATTGCAAACGAACTTGAACGAAATGGCAGAGCGTTTCAAAATGAGTATGAGTTTCAGACATTTATAAATTAGGAGGTGTATTGCTTTGGAAAACTTTGAAGTTAATAGTTTTTGGGGATATGAAAATGCTTCAAGCGGTAACTACGCAAATATTGTACTTAACAAATCTTTTGATGAGCTTGCGGAGATTATCAAAAATCCTATGGATAACAATGAGGAGCTTCGAAAT
>JAUNIE010000020.1:0-15982 GCA_030523605.1 Clostridia bacterium
AAACAACGATTAAAATATTGGCGATGATAAATATCGGGTATGCATAAGGGTGGTCGAGCTCGGGGAAGACTTTAAAGTTCATTCCGTACCAGGCGGTGAATATCATTGCGGGCGTAAACATCGTGGTGACGGCCGTTAGAAGATTCATGTTTTTGTTTTGTTTCATTTCGATTTGGTTTCGGAAAGCATCTCGAATCTGATTAGAGTATTCACGCAAGTACTTTGTTTCGTCTTGGAGCTGGGTAGCACGTAACGTGAGTTTGCGGAATAGTTTTATATCCTCATCGGAAAAATAATCATTTTCATTTTCCTGTAACTCTGTACCGACGTCAATAAGCTGGGTGTAATATCTGTAAAACATAAGTACTTCTTTTCGAAATTTTGCCATAGGGACTGTAAAATTATCTGTTTGCCCCTGAGCCACGGCAGATTCCATTTTAATAAGTCTGTCGCTCATTTCTTCGAGATATCTTAGGTCGTTGCCAATCAAAGTTTCCAAAAATTCATATAAAAATCTGCCAAGTTTCATGCCATGGTGAAATTTATCTTTAGATATTTTTTTAATACAAGACTTAACAGTCGTCCCACTGTCAATGAACATGATATGCTTGGCATCAAGAATAAAGCCAAAATTATTTCTTTCTATTTTTTTATCTTTGCTAAGCACGGAAAAAGTCCCTGAAACACAGTCTTTATGTACTATAGCCCGGCAGCACTGCGCATTTTGATATCTTGGCGCAAGGGTTTTGTAGAACTCCTGTGTTTTGGTCATTGCTTCGAATTCTTCCGGGGTAAGAATCATTACAGAATCCCCATCGTAGCCATCAATATTGTCGTGTTTCGAAAAATCTTGTTCAATTTTATAAAAAACCATTTTATCACCTCAAAATTTACTGTCTGATTTATATTATACATATTGACAAGTAAATTTCAATTGGTGCACCTAAATTTTTTATTTGAATATGTTTAATTATTTGATTTAAAGCCGGAAAGTTTTATTTTAGAAATTTCACAAGAATTGAGTGCGTACACTTTACTGCCTTTTGAAGGTAAAATTTTTCTGTAGAATTTATAAGTATCAATGTAGCCTTCGCAAAACCCCCACATATTGTATGAAAAGATTTTGTTTTTGGTAATGCCGACCACTTTTTCACCTTTTAAGATTATATCATTAAAGCTTTGGTCGGTTTCAATTTTTAGAATTTCCTCTGCTTTGTCATCCAATTTTATTATTGTATCTCTGGAGGATTCATTGGCAGATGAAGAAATACACATGCAAAGCGTGCCTGCTCGGTCAAAATCATAAAATTTCAGAATTTTATTTTCATAATCTTTTTTGACTACCGATTTAGTTTTTGGGTTTATGAATGCGGAATATTTGTCACCGATAGCCACAATATTTCCGTTTGCAAAATATTTTATGTCAGTTACCATGTTATCGGGGAGCTCAAACTGTGATTTTATTGTTTTCGAGGCGTTATCGACAATATACACATTTGAAACAATGTCGCCGTTGTAGGCAGAAATGCCAGAAAGTGCAATTTCACCATTCGAAGAATTTATTTCTATGTTTGTTATGTAGTAATCTGCAAAAGGGATTTTGAATTTTAGTGTATTGCTCGTACTGTATACATGCAGTTCGGCAAGGTATCTGGGTGATTGCGTTACAACCGCATATGTACCGTCACTTGCAATAGATGCGGTTAAAATATTATGCTCTGTTTCGGAGGCGTAGAGAGTCCTTGTGTTACTCGATATTCTAAAGCTTTTGCCGCCACGATCAAAAATAATATGCCTGAGCCCTGCTGATTTCAGATTAGGATTGCTAAAATTGTGTTTTTCGCTCTGAATTAACTTTCCTTTTTTAGAAAAAACATTGAAATAGCTGTCACTCAGGGCAATAATGTACTGGTCGTGTAGCTGTAAATTTTCGGTTATTATTTTTTCACCCTGAATTTGTACGGGAAAATGCGATCCAAAAGAGATACTCTTGACAGAATTTTCTGCCCAAAGCAGGATATTTTCAGGATAAAGATTAATTCTGTTGGCCCAAAGAGTTAAAATAAAAAAGACGGAAACTAAAATAATGGCTATTTTTTTGAATTCTGATATGGATTTTTTAAGCTTTTGATTTGAGTTTATGTGAACCCTAATGTTTCTTAGTGTCAGCTTGATATTTTTAGAAAAATTTATATCTTTGATATTCTTCAATTTAGATAACCTACCAATCAATAAAATATTTTATTTAAATATAATCCTTGAGGTGGTGCGGTTGGGCCGGCGAATTTTCTGCTTTTGGAGTTTATAATTTTTTCGATATCATTAGGTGCTATTTTCCCTTGCGAAACTCTCAAAAGCGTTCCGACCATGATTCTAACCATGTTATAAAGGAACCCGTCAGCTTTTACTATGAAATTCACAAAATCTCCATCTTTTTCAATCTTGAAATATTCTACGGTTCGCTCCATATTTTCTTGCTTGCGAGTGTCAAGTGTTGCGAATGCACTAAAATCATGTTTTCCGACAAAATTTTGGGCAGCTTCGTTCATAAGTTCGATTTTTAAAGGATACCAATAATGTAAAGCTCGTCCGTCAAAAAAAGGATTTCGGATTTTGTTATTCCAAATTTTGTAAATGTATTCTTTACCTTTGCAGGAATACCTGGCGTGGAAATCGTGGTTTTTCTCGGCGCAATCATACACGCAAATGTCACCCGGGAGATGACGATTTAGAGCAAGAATGAAGTTTTCGCATTTCATAAGAGAAGATGTGCGAAAATTGACGATGTACATATTGGCATGAACGCCCGTATCCGTGCGGCTGCAGCCTTTTATATCCACACGTTCTTTTAGAATTTGATATAGCGCTTTTTGAAAAACTTCCTGAACGGTTAGTGCATTCTCTTGAATTTGCCAGCCGTGATAATTCGTGCCTACGTAGGATAGCTTTAATGCAATGTTGCGCAAACTAGGTTCAGTTTTCTCAGTATTACGTTGCCCCATAGAATAACTCCAAAAATTATTGTTAAGAATAAAGATATTGTATCACACTCTAATTTGAGCATAGGTACATTTTTGTTTAAAGCTTTAATTAAAAAATTTTTTCTTTGCTCCAAATTGCAGTAGCTCCAGCCGGAACTACAATTTTGGAGTTTGAAACCGGAATGCCTATTTCGTCCGAAAAGACGTATCCACCACGATTTTTGGCTATGGTTTGAGAAAGCAGACAAGCCATTGTGCCTGCCGAAAGACCCGCCGAATAGGAATTGATGACGAAAAACTCTGCGTTTTCGGATAATAATTGTTCGCATAATGTAACAAAATCATAGAGATTATCTTCCAGTTTCCAAATCTCGCCCTTAGGGCCACGACCGTAGGAGGGAGGGTCCATAATAATGCCGTCATACTTGCGGCCACGTTTTATTTCTCTTAAAACAAATTTTTCGCAGTCATCGACTATCCAGCGTATAGGTTTGTCTTCCAAATTCGACAGTTTTGCATTTTCTCTTGCCCACGAAACCATACCCTTTGCGGCATCTACATGGCAGACGTCTGCACCGGCTTCGGCGCATGCAAGAGTAGCGCCACCTGTGTAAGCAAAGAGATTTAAAACACTTGTTTTTTGCTTTCTTTTTGATATCATTTCTCTGAATAAATCCCAGTTTACGGCCTGCTCAGGGAAAACACCCGTGTGCTTAAAGTTCATCATTTTTACGTTGAAATTCAAATTTTCATAAGATATATTCCACACGTTTTTTGGAATACTTCTGACTTCCCATTTTCCGCCACCCGAGGACGAACGATGATATATAGCATTGGGATTTTGCCAATTTTTATCGTTTTTTGGAGTGTTCCATATAATTTGTGGGTCGGGTCTTATCAAAATCATATCGCCCCAGCGTTCCAAACGCTCTCCGCTTGAGGCGTCTAAAAGCTCATAATCTTTCCATTTTGTTGTAAATCTCATTTTTATAGTTCCTTCAAATTTATTCCAAATTATTTTCAACGATTTCTTTCGCTTGTGTTAAAAGTGCGTCGAGTTTGCTTTCATCTTCATGCTCAAACATTATTCTTATTTTAGGCTCTGTGCCCGATTCTCTCAGAACAATCCGTCCTTTGTCGCCAAGTTCGTTTGTGATATTTTTTATGTAATCGTTTATGTTTTTGCTTTTTGCGGCAATTCCTTTTTGAGATGGTTTTATGTTGATGTTCAAAGATTTTTGAGGATATTTTTTTATGAGTTTTCTAAAATCGGAGGCCTTCAATGACGAATTTGATAATATATTTATCAGCTGAACGGCGGTGAGTTGACCATCTCCCGTGGTTGAGTAATCTAAAAATATCACATGTCCGGATTGTTCTCCGCCCAGCGAGTAGTCAGATTCCAGCATTCTTTCAAGAACGTATCTGTCGCCGACTTTTGTCTGCGAAAATTCAATTCCGTTTTGTAAGCAAAATTTTTTAAGCCCCATGTTGGACATAATCGTTGCCACAAGAGTATTATTTTTTAACTTACCTTTTTCTTTTAAATCTTTGGCGCAAATTGCCAAAAGAATATCGCCGTCCATAATTTCGCCGGTCTCGTCTACGGCAAGGCATCTGTCCGCGTCGCCGTCAAAAGCAATTCCGATGTCGCATTTGTTATCGGTAACATACTTTTTTAAGCTCTCGAGGTGCGTCGAACCGCAGTTATCGTTAATATTTATTCCGTTTGGGCTACTACTTATAATTGTGACGTCGGCATTTAATTTTTTAAATAGCTTTTCAGCCGTGGCGCTCGCAGAACCGTTGGCGCAGTCGACGGCTATTTTTAATCTGCGAGTGAAACTTTTTACGGTATTCGCTATGTAGTCCGTGTAATCATCAAGAGCTGCGTCGCATTTGGTTATTTTACCGATTGCGTTTCCGATAAGTGGGGTAGATGCTGTAAAGTTATCTTCTGCAATTAATTTTTCGATTTTATTTTCGATTTCATCGGGTAGCTTATATCCGTTTTTATCAAATAATTTTATGCCGTTGAATTCATAAGAATTGTGCGATGCCGAAATCATAATTCCCGCATCGGCCTTGTACTTTTTTATTAGATAAGCGACGGCCGGAGTGGGTACGACTCCCAAAGAAACAGCCTCAGCTCCGCACGAGCATATTCCCGCCAAAAGAGCGGATTCGAGCATATCAGATGAAATCCTTGTATCTTTCCCGATTAATATTTTAGGTTTATCTGCTGTGCCATTTGTTAGGACTTTTGCAGCTGCTTGGCCTATTTTTATTGCTAATTTGCATGTGAGTTCCTGGTTTGCTATTCCTCTGACTCCGTCTGTACCAAAAAGTTTTTTCATTTTATAATTGTTTCCTCCAAGATAATGTATTTATTCAAAAGCGCATTGTTCGGGCTGGGTATTTGGGTTTTTGTACCCCAAGTGAAGATACGCTGATTGTGTTACGCATCTTCCTCGAGGCGTGCGACTAAGAAATCCTATTTGCATAAGAAACGGTTCATATACGTCTTCTATTGTTATGGCTTCTTCGCCTATGGCAGCGGCAAGAGTTTCAAGACCCACAGGACCTCCGCCGTAAAATTTAATCATTGTTTCAAGGAGTCTTCTGTCATTTGCATCGAGCCCCAGTTCATCTACATCGAGCTTATTTAGAGCTGTTCTGGCAATATTTAAATTTATTTCTCCTTCTCCCAAAACCTGTGCAAAATCACGTACTCTTTTTAGAAGTCGGTTTGCAATTCTTGGCGTACCCCTTGAACGTGATGCGATTTCCAAAGCCCCCTCGTCGTCTATCTTCATCTTCAAAATAGAGGCGCTCCTTTTTACGATTTGTGCAAGCTGCTCCGGAGAGTACATTTCCAGCCTTAAAATGACGCCGAATCTGTCACGAAGAGGGCCTGTCAGTTGTCCCGCACGGGTTGTTGCGCCTATCAGAGTGAATTTTGGCAGCGGTAGGTGATAGGACGTCGCCATTTGGCCTTTCCCCGTAACGATGTCTATAGAAAAATCTTCCATGGCAGGGTATAAAATTTCTCCAACGGATTTAGAAAGTCGGTGTATTTCGTCTATGAAAAGCACATCGCCTTCAGATAGATTTGTAAGCAGAGCGGCCAAATCTCCGGATTTTTCTATGGCGGGTCCTGAGGTAATTCTTATGTTTACACCTAGTTCTTTTGCAATTATCATCGAAAGCGTTGTTTTACCAAGTCCAGGCGGGCCATAAAGCAAAACATGGTCAAGTGGTTCTTTTCTGAATTTTGCGGCATCTATAAAGACTTTTAAATTTTCTTTCAGTTTTTCTTGCCCCACATATTCGCTCAGTGTTTGCGGGCGTAGGGGATTGTCGCTTTCTGTATCTTCGTTTATTTCTGAGGGATTTAAAACTCTGTCTTCCATTTGATTACACCTTCTTCGCCATTGATTTAAGTGCGGTATTTATCATTTCTTCAACGCCGGTTTCGGGACTGAGTGATGATAAAATAGGTGTGACGTCTGCGGCGGAAAAACCTAGCGTTGCGAGTGCTTTCATGGCCTCCGAAACATTTGAACCTTGAACCGGAATGCTTGTAAAAGGGCTGCCTGATGTAGCAGAACCGCTTTTTGAGATTTTATCTTTTAATTCCAGTACTATTCTTTCGGCTGTTTTTTTGCCTATCCCCGAAGCTGCGGTTAAACTTTTGCTGTCTCCCGAAGTTATCAAAAGTGCCAGTTTATCGGCCGGAAACTGTGAAAGTATTGCAAGCGCTGCTTTTGGGCCCACTCCCGAAACAGATGTTAAAAGTTTAAAATATTCAAGCTCGGTTTTGTCGGAAAATCCGAATAAATCCACTGCATCTTGTCTTACGTTCATATAGGTATATACCATGACTTCGCTTCCGATTTTTCCGCTAAATGCGCTTTGTGTGTAAAGTGAAGTCAGGCATTTGTAACCGACTCCTGCGCACTCGACTACCAAAAAATTACTTTCTGCAGTTAATAGTATTCCTTTTAGGCTGTATATCATGACAAAAACTCCCGTTACTAAAAAATTAAAAATTGCCCGTTTTGCGGTTTATATATTGATATCCGAGTGAATTTGCGTGGCATATCGCAATCGCCAGTGCATCTGCGGTATCGTCGGGTTTGGGTATTTCTTTGAGTCTAAGCAGACGCTGAGTCATCATCATCACTTGAGGCTTTTGAGCTTTGCCGTATCCCGTTACCGCCGTTTTTACTTGTAAGGGTGTGTATTCATATATCGGTAATCCGAATTTTTTTATCGCAAGTAGTGTTACGCCTCTTGCCTGAGCAACATCGATTGCTGTTTTGTGGTTATTTTGAAAATACAGTTTCTCGATTGAAACTTCATCAGGTTTATATGTACTTATGATATCCGATAACTCGTTAAATATTATCTCAAGCCGATTTGTAAATTCGTCGTTTGCGCTTGTGAATATTGCCCCGTGATGTATGGGTGTATATTTTGCGTTTTTGAATTCAATAATACCGTACCCGACTATGGCATAACCTGGGTCGATGCCTAAAATTACCATTTTATCACCTCTAACCGATTAATTATATCACGATAGAAAGTGAAAATAAATAAAAAAACGAGTGCAAATTTAAAGCACTCGCATAGTCCGATATTAAATGTTCCAATAATGAGGTTTATTTGTTTGCTGCTGCCAAAGCTTTTATCCAAACTTGTTTGTAATTTAGTGCAAGTATTGTGTCAAGCCCGGATATGGCTTGTTCATAATTTTTTGCTTTAGATTCCTCTGTATCGGATTTTTTAAATTCTTCGCAGGAATCCAAAAATTCACGGAATAATTTTTCTGAGTCGCCGAGTAATGTCCTTTTTTCTTCTTTGGTCGTATTAGAGGCAGTTTTAATATTTTTCACAATTGCCGAATAGATCCCTTGAAGTTCATATCTTGCATTTGATTTTTCGTTTGCAATATTTGTAATCAAACTACCCAGAGGTTCACGCTGAGATTCTTTGAATTTATCCCAAAGAGAATTTTTTTCGGTAAGGCTTTGGCCAAGCTTAGAGGTATTGAACTTGTTTGTTAGATAAATAAGGCTGTCGCTGCCTATTCTTGAAGAAGATTTCCCCGCATTTACGGATACACCATAACCATTTGTATTTTTGAGTAGCGATATATCAACGTTTTTGCTGTCTATTCTTTTAGTTTGCTTAAGTACCATTTCATCTTTTTCTTTAGTTAACAATTCGCAGCCCGGCAGAGCAGTCAAATCACGTGAAGTTGTTTTTGGAATTTTTGTGAGTAAGAACTTCATTGTGACGTAGTCTTTTACTGCTACAACAGAGGGGACAGAAAATTGTTTTTCAAGTTTGTGATCCGATACGACATTGTCAAATTCTTTGTCCATGAGCATGAAGCAATCGGCAAGCAGTTTATTCACACTTTCACTTCTGTCTGAAAATGCTTTTATGTATTTTTTAAATTGTTCTTTCAAGGTACCGCTTCCATAAAGTTTGCCGTGTACTATGGGTAGCTTTGCCGTTATATCCACATCCTGGCTGTTTTCTGTGTATAGCGGGCTCTCCGTATCGGAATAAGTAACGCTTAAAGAAGTTTTTCCTGTGAGCGGTATGTCAAAATTTGCCTCGCCGGTTACTGATTCGGTATTTAGCACCCTCGATGTACTGAAAGTGTTGTGGTAGGATTTGAAAAATAATTTACTCGTGAATTTTTGAAGCAGTGATAGATTTTTTATTTCATCATACAAAGGCGAAAAAAGTTCTTTGTTGCCCTGTTCAGTGTCTAAGCTTCTCAAATACGCTCCTATCGTGATCGCTGTTTTAAGCATACTTTCTCTGTGTAATTTAGATTTGCTCTGTATGTCGCTTCCTATCCAATCTCTTTCAATATTTTTTTTCTTGTCTCTTGCATTTTCTATTTCATCTGTGCTCGAGTTATTATCAGCTATGATCGTCAAAAGGGAGTTGTATTCTTTTAGACTACCCGTTAAATTTTGAATTATTATTTTGAGTTCGTCTTTGTTAATTCCAGTTTCGGCGAGTTCTTTTATGTATTTATACTTAGCGGTTTTTGATGTTTTTAAATATTTGATTAGATCATCAACATTATCAAAATAATCAGTGATAAATAAATTTTCATCTATTAAATCAAGATAGGGATGATAAGATTTTATTTTGTGTACTGAAGCGTCGGTGGAAATATTCATACCGGCGTGTTCCAAGCAGCTTGCTTCCGCTGCTAATTTAGATTTTGCATTTATTCCCAATTTTCTTTCAGATGTGCCCAAATATGTAGGTTCAGGCATTTTGAAAGCCAAATTTTGAGGAATGATACCTGAAGATTTTAGAAATGGTTCTATTGAAGTTTTTATTTTTACAAGAATTTCATTTTCATCGCTTTGCATTTGTTTTCTTGAAAGAATTATTTTTTTCAAATCATCGTCTTTAAGTTTTAAGAAAGAAATATTTCCTTTGTCCATTCCGCTGTCCAGAAATTCTTCCAAAGAGTAGAAAATAATAGAATTTGTTATGCCGAAAGCGCATGATGCATTTGCAGATAAATAGTCATTAAGCCCTGTCCCTATGCTCACGCCTAAACTTCCGGAATTGTCAATTTTGTAAAAAGATGTTTCGGCCGTTTGCTGGTTTGTTGATATGCCGGAAAAGATTCCGATATTAAATCCTTCTTGAGGGATGGTCGATGTTGCATCGGCGCTTGCAGAATATGTTTCGGAACTCATTTTTGATTCTATTTTGTCCCGGTTGTCATCGAGTATTTGTTTTGCGACCGAACGAGAAAGGATGGTTTGATATGCAGACTTCATTGACGAAATAAACTTTAAAACCGTCGGGTTATTGTTTGTGCTTTTTTCACTTTTGAGCATTATTTCGATAGTGTGCAGTCTTTTGAAAATTTCCAAATTGTTATCGTTGTTGTTTTCGGTGTGATTTTTTATGTAATCGATAGTGCTCTGCATGCTTTCTTTGATGAGTTTATTTTCGTTAGCGGTTTTCGTCACGGATTCCTTATCGTCAACGTAAGGTGAAGAATCCTCGCTTACAATAAACTCCAGTCCGTGGAGTAAAGCTGTGTTTAGGTTATTACCCTCAAACAAATCGAGTTTTAATTTGCTCGTGTCGGTGCTACTTTGAATTTTTTTACCATCAAAGGTAAACTCATCAAGATGAGATGTCATATTTGGGTTTTGAGTAGCTTCATAGGTTTCCTCGGCGGGACCTATTTCATCGCTTTCTTTTGCAAACGCCGAAGCGCCGCATATAGAAGAAAGAAAAGTTGCTGTGCTAAGTACTGATACGAGTGATTTTTTGAATTTCATAAAATTACCTCCAATTTATTTTTAAATATTGTGAAAAATCACAGCTATTATTGTACATCGTGCATAAAATATTGTCAAGCTTTTTCAAAAAATATTTTTATATGCTTAATTTTATAGCATACTTGTATATTAAAATCCCCTACTCGTGCGTGAGTAGGGGATAGAGTTTTATTTTTAAGGGTATTTCTTTTCCAACTTTTTGATTTCAGTAAGCGTTTTTTCGAAAGCTGCTTTATCACTAGGTTTCAATTTATTGAATATGGCATATACATCCTTTTTCAACTCCGCACAATTTGAACTTTCTTGTTCGAATATTATGCTTAGGCAAAGGTCGAACCAATCGTATGGTTTTGAATTAAGGGCATCAAAATCAATAAATCTGACGTGCCCGTTTTTATCTACTATAAAATGATTACCGGATTTCGATTCGGGGGTGCCTATACCCTGTGTTAGTAGAGCTATAATTCCTTCTACGGTTTCTTTGCAAAGCCTTAGTAATTCTTTTGGTTTTTTCCCTACGAATAAGGTATATTCTGAAACTTCCTGATAATTCTCAATGTATTCCATTATCATTCCTTGACCTTTACCATTTTCATTTTCTGGTATATCTATAATTTCATATATTTTGGGTAATCTGGGGCTGTCCAAAGCTAGCAGTTTGTCGGTTAATGACTTGGAATGGTATTCGAAGAACCACTTTAGAATAACTTTTCTTTTTTCTGTATTATCCCAATAGAGGTAAACCTTGGCTCCGACATCTTTACTGTATATAGAGCGTAAAGGGTAGTATCTGTTGTTGTGCCATGTATTTTTCATTGGTTTTTTTACTGCTTCATCGATCTCTTTTTGGCTTATGCTTCCGGCGGAGTTTGCTATATCTTGTTCGGTTGTCACCAGCGTTTCTATTTCCCCAGATTCCCATTGCTTGACAGTCTCATCGATTATTTTGTCTATTAAAGTGCACAGCAATTTTGATATTTTATCTAGATCCAAGTCGTTTGGTGATTTGATATTTTCAAACACCGTCTTCGCTTCTGTAAGCATTTCTTTATATTGATCAGAATAGGATAAAAATCTGCCTTTATATTTCTGTAGTAATCTTTTTAGAAAATTATAATTATCTATAAAAGCAGTTCCTTGTGGGTCTTTTTTTATGATTTGTTTCAAAGATGCAGGGATATCCTCTAAATCCTTTTTTTGGTGGTATATTTTAGCCATCCAGTTAGCAGAATCGCTATCTAATTCAACTTTTTCAAGTAGTTTTTTCCCCTCTGTTCGCAGTTGGATCTCGGCCATATCTATTAGTGTACCTATATGTGATTTTAGTTCGTAGATTTTACATGCTGTTTGTGCATCACGCAGATGTTTAATAAAATCTTCACCCGTTTTGCTTTTTGCTTTTTTAAGAAGTTCTATTGCTTTGATTAAGGGTTCAAGATATTGTTTATTAAGTTTAGTACTATCTGTTTTTATCTTGTCAACGCACTGGGGGTATAGGTCTTTTAAGTTTTTGGGATTACTAAATTCTGATTCCCAAAACGCACGGAATTCTTTTGTAGAAAAGTTGCATATGTTTTTTTCGGATGTTGTTTTTTCACAGTAATAACTGAAAGCTTGCCTACAATCAAAACCCAGGAAAATGGTTAGCATTTCTATTGTTTCTGTATTAGATTTAGGCTGTAGCAATTTCCAACATTCCACATATTCAGAATTATACTCATCAAGTTTTTCACGGAAGTCTATATATTTTTCTATATATGGCATCAATTCTTCTTTTAGTCTTGCCATTTCCTTTTTATCTGATTCTAGTTTCTCTTTTTCGCGTTTTTCTTCTTCCTTGGCTTTTTTTATCTCTGCAGCTTTTTGTTCTATGAATGCTTCATATTGTTTGGCTTGCTGTATGAATGGAACTGCGTGAGTTTGGGTTAGCTTTGCATTAAACGAGTCAAGCAAATTAAGCGATGACAATTGTTCGGCTGTGGTATCCATTGTTGATTGAATAGACGCTTGATTAGACGATATTGTGGTTACTAGGTCGCTCAAACGTTTCTGGTTAACTTTCCAAGGATGTTGTTCATTGAAATTGAACTCCCTGTTGATAGTGTCCATAATGTCTGTTAGATATGTTTTTATTATTTCGTCAAAAGAATCAGTTATAACTTTTGAAACAGGCTTAAGTTTATCTAGAAGTTCGTTTTTTGTTGTTTGCGGAATCGTAGTTATAATAGTGTTTTGCTGAGTCGGGTCATAATTAAGGGATGATACTTGTTTTTCGGTTTTTATTTTGGCTGATAAATTTGCAGTATCTTTTATAAGTTTTTCTAGTTTTGTTATGCCGAGTTTGTTTGGTTGATTCAGCACGCTATCTATTTTTTGGGACATGTCCGATACCCACCTTGACAATAACGAATTTTCTTCTCTTTCCTCCTTTGCTTTTTCTTCTGCTTCTTTTCTTTTCTTTTCGTCAAGTCTTCTCTGAAACTCTTCATTGCTCTCCTTTATTTGTCGCATCCCTGCATCTACGTCCGTCTTCGTACCAGGGTTAGCTGTTCCAAGTCTTTTTGGTACCTCTTCTTTAACAAATTTTTCCACTATTCTGATATGATCCCATAGAACCAGCGCCATAAACACTTTCAGAATATTTGAAAGCTTACCGCTTTTTAGTTTCGCAAAGATGTCTTTGTTTTTCATTCTTTTTTCTTTTTTGTCGTCTTCTTCTATTTTTTCTGATGGATCTTTTGCATCATCTTCTATATCTGTGTCTTTTTTGGCGAGCAAAAATGTTTTGATTTTTGGTTTTAATTTGTCTAAAAATTTCGTATCGGAGTCCCATATTGATTTTTGGTCATATAAATTAATGTCTTTCACCGGTGAATAAATCAGTTTGTAAAAAAGTCCACTGTTTTTGGTTCCCAGCGATTTCGCTTGAAGCTTGATAGCTTCCTTGAAGTTTTCGGGGTCATCTTTTACAATTTCTGCAAATTTATAGACATTGCTATTGGTGTTCTGGACATAGTCTAAAAGGTCCTGTATGCTATTTTTATCCTTTATTTTGTCCAGATCATTTTCCAGAAATTTATCCAAGTATTTTTTACCACTTTCTGCGTTTGCTCCTGTTCCTTGAATGCATTCCAGTTTTCTCCGTGCTGAACGTGTATTTCCTGACGCAAATAAATAAATACCCATAGTTTGCACTCTCCTAACTATTTAAAATTTGTTTACTATCATATCTTAACAGCTTGTAGAGACGCATGTCAATACTTTTTATGGAAAAGTTCCTAAAAATTTTAATTTAGGTTTCTTTGTGACAGCTTTATGCAAAATAATATAAATATTTTTTAATTTAATGGTTGACATCCAGATTTTTTTGTTATAGTATTATATAAAATATATCTTTATGGTATGTTTTGAAAAAAATGTTATTTTTAAGGAGGTTTTATTATGGAAAATCCAAATAATGAGGTGATGGTGGAGAAAAAGCCATCAAAAAATGTTTTAGGTATCTTATCGGTTATTTTCGCGGGAGTTTCACTTATTGGGAGCTGGATTCCATTTCTTAACGTTGTAGCGATAATTTTGGGATTTGCGGCAATAGTGATGGGAGTTATTTCATTAGTATTCGTGATAACCAAGAAAACCACTGTTTTGGCGCTGCCTATCGTAGGAATGTCGGTGGGATTGATTTCGCTGATACTCTCTTTTGGCGTCAATGCTCTTTTCTGGAATTTAATTAATAATGGAAGTTTGGATAAGATTACTCAAAATGGCACTGTCAATAATATTGTTTCGGGCAGTGACAACAAAGAATACAAAGTGGGGGAAACGGTTAAACTTAGTAATCATGAGCTGACCGTCATAAGCGTTCAGAGAAACTTCAGCACAGGGAATTCATACATAGCTCCGGCATCGGGTAATGAGTTTGTTAAAGTCACTGTGAAATTGGAAAACAAGACGGACGGAAGCATAAATGTTAACCCATATGATTTCAAGGTTCAGGACGGCAACGGTGCAGCTGGTTCACCAAAAAGCGCAACATTCACTCTAAATGACAAATTCGATACTGCGCAACTCGCACCAAACGGAAGTAAAACCGGTTCGATGGTTTTTGAGGTTCCGAAAGGCGATAAGAATTTAACACTTATTTATAGACTAAGCTCTTTGGTAAATAAACAAATTGAAATTAAGCTTTAAGGTAATAATTTATATAGCATGGCAAAGCCCCCGCCAATTATTTAGGCGAGGGCTTGTTTTATTGTGGTATTATTTTGTTATAAATCAAATACTATTTTTTGTCCGTTTTCGCCGGGTTCGTGATAAATAAGTTTCAGTCCTTCGTCATTTTCGGGTACTTCAAATATGGTAGCACCCTCTCTTACTCCTTCGGGAATCAGCACTGCACTTTCGAATTGGTCGTTTAATATGTACGTGGCCGAGGTTGGATTTTCCATAGCGCCTTTGCTGTCTATTATTTTTATATCATTTTCGGAAACATTTATTTCCGACTCTGAGATATTCTCAACTTTTAAGGTGACTTTTACGAATTGGGAACCTTGTTTTGGCCCCGAATATCCACCGGTCATTTTGAAATTCTTTTGAACATCTTTTAAAGTTATTTTTACGTTTTCAAGTTTTACGGTATCGCCGACATCATAATTATTTTTCGCATTGTTGTTATCCTTTTGCGATGTTTCTGAAGTGGTTGGTTTTACATTTTCGGATGAAGTGCTATTTTCAGTTTGGTTGCTTTTTTCTTTGTAGCCGTCGTCTCTATCCGTGTATCCAATTCCTGTAAGTTGGTTCAGAAAATCGTTGCTGGTGCTGTCTGCGTAGGATACCGATGTGAATTTCATAAATGCGCACACCAGCATGGCAACTATCCATGTCATGTTTCCGAGCGCAATCAAACCGAACTCATTAATATTCCTTTTTGTGCCCCTTTTTAATTTTACTATGTACCAAACCCCAAATATGATTCCCGCAATTCCCAAAAAAATGGAAAAAACGTTGAGAATCGGCATCCATACCCCAATTTCGGAGAGTATGGCCATAAGAGGTGGAACTACTGCGATATAGTTCAATTTGTAACTTTTTTTAGGATGTAAAATATTCATTCTAATCTCTCCAAATAATCTTTTTTATTATTATAACACACAAAATTAAAAGATCAACATAAAAAACGATTGTTTTTATATATTTAAACATGGCGGTACAATTTTTTATTTTTAAGAATATGATGGTGTATATAATTATGGAGGAATCAAAATGATTAATGGCAGAGGGAAAAATTTTCGTTATAAACGTTATTTTTTTGAAATTCAAAAAATTTCAAATGATATGTTTTCGCAGTTGAGAAGCTCAAAGAGCACCTGCGGTATTTCAGCTGATTTCATAAATCGATTTATAATTTTTGAGACGGCTATCGAAAAGATATCCCAAAACACCACATTGTTTACTAATTTTAGACCGGTTTTTAATATCTCATCCGAAATTGCCAAAAAAAGATGCGAAATTTTGAAAGATGTTCGTAAGATACAGGAATTTTGCGGTAATTTCAAAAACTGTTCTGCAGGAATAAAAAATTATAGTTGTGCGTTTAAAAAAATATGTGATGATTATGGCGAAATTTTAAAAAACGTCGGCTGTATGTGGAATGCAAATGCG
>JAUNIE010000020.1:15992-25748 GCA_030523605.1 Clostridia bacterium
TCTAAAACTTATGATGGAATACAACAATTTTTCTGTTTTGCTCATTCAAAATGCGATGAAATATAGAATTTGCCCTCAGCTTAGATTAATTTTGGAATATACCGTCATAATCAGCCGAAAAGAAAATATGAAAATACAAGATGTTTTGAACTTGTTAAAATAAAAAATTCCCAAGATAGATTATCTTGGGAAAAATTCAAATCATACGCATTATGCCGGATGACTGAGATATTCTCTTATCATAGCTTTTAAAAGTTCGTCACGATCGAGTTTTTGGGCTTCTTTGCGTGCGTCGTTATGCGTGGTGATATATGTTGGGTCTTGAGAAACTATGTAACCTGCGATCTGGCTTACGGGGTCATAACCCTTTTGTGCAAGCGAATTATAAATATGTGATAGCTTTTTTTTCATTTTAACATTTTTATCTTCGCTGTTTAGAGAAAACGTCATCGTCTTTTCGTTCATTTTGTTTTTTATTTTATCGCTCATTTCCCATCACCTCATAATTCTTTAATACACTCTATTATATGATTTTTTTTAAGTGTTTTCAACTTGCGATTATACCAATTCTTTTATCGCTCTGAGAGCCAAAAAATAGCTATTTTTTCCAAAACCTGAAATATATCCCGCACAAACGTCAGAAATAATACTGTGTTTCCTAAAATCCTCACGGCTTGAAATATTTGTCATGTGAGCCTCAACAAAGGGCATTCTAGAAAAAGAAATGGCATCACGCAGAGCGTAGCTGTAATGCGCAAGTGCTCCGGCGTTTATCACAGCTCCATCACAACTGTCTTTTGAGTCGTGAATTTTATCTATAAGTGCGCCTTCCCAGTTTGACTGAAAAACTTCGCAGTTAAGTCCCAGTTCCTCGCCCAAAGCTATAATTTGCTCTTTGATACTTTCGGCAGTTTCTTCGCCGTATATGCTCTTTTCACGAACTCCCATGAGGTTTAAATTTGGGCCTAAAAGTACAAGAATATTCTTTTTCTTCATTTTAATTCGTCACCACCGCAAAAATGTGTTTTTTTAATATGCTTTTTTATAGGTCTTTCGATAAATCTCTTTATTTTAAGTGATATAGTTTTGCTTTTGCTCCGTGGTTCTACCAAAATTGATTTCATCCCGAACAAATTTGCCCCGAGAACGTCTGTGAATATTTGGTCTCCTACTATTACAGCTTCATTTTTTTTAGTTTTAGTTTTTTTGAGTGCCCAAAAAAATCCTATAGGCAAAGGCTTGCAACTAAAATACACAAATGGAAGAGAAACTTTTTTTGCAAATTTCTGCACCCTGTTTTTAAAATTGTTTGAAACCAATATAATTTTTATGCCACTTGATGTTATTAAATGTATCCAGTTTAAGATATCCTGTTCAATAATTGGCGAACCATGAGCAGTTAAAGTGTCGTCTATATCAATGAGAATAGATTTGATATTACTTTTTTTTAGCATTTCCGGTGAGATTGCCAACACAGAATCTATAAAAAAGCCGGGTTTAAATATTGCCATGAATGTCCTCCATAATACTATATCAAAAACCCCTCGAAATTCATACGAGGGGAGAGATTCTGAGATTATTGATAATTACGACCACGTTTGTAGCCCATTCTTTTTTTTCTTTGAGCTTCTTTTGATTTCTTTTTGCGTTTAACGGAGGGCGAATCATAGGCTTCTCTTTTTCTTACTTCAGAAATTATGCCGGCACTTTTTCTTTTAAATATTCTTAAGGCTTTTTCGAGGTTGTCGATTTTTTTCGGCTCTTTAGGTAACTCTGAATTGTCATCTTTTTCAATGTTGTCTTCGATTACGGTATTTTCTGAAGCAACTGTTTCCTCTTGCTTTAATTCTTCGGCCACTTGTTTCCCTCCAATCTTTTACTGTTTAATTCTTATGTACTGAATATTCAAATTTAAATCGATATAAAAACGCAATATAGTCAAATTATATCTAATCTTTTTTGAACTTACAAATACATACAAGATATTATATATCACATTTAAAACTCTTGTCAAGGCGTTTTTTTATATTTTTTTGAAATTTATTATCGAAGTTTGAAATTTTTAATATTTTCTGAGGGGCGATTCGGTAGATTTTACATTTGTGATGTGTAATAATATTATGTGTCAGGCAAAAATAGTTTTTATTACTTAGAATTTTGGAGATTGGCATGAATTATAAGAATGTTTCGGTTGTAATACCGATTTTAAACGAAGAAAAATATATAAAAAAATGCTTGGATTCTTTGCTTGAGCAAGATTATCCAAAAGAAAAAACGGAAATATTACTTGTTGACGGGGGTTCTACCGACGGCACACCTGATATAGTGGCGCAGTATACGCAGAAATATACGTATATGAAAACGGTCGAAAACCCTAAAAAAACCGTACAGTATGCCATGAATGTGGGGATAGAAAATGGGAGTGGGTATTATATTGTCAGAATGGACGCACACGCCGAGTATGCAAACGATTATATTTCAAAGTGCGTGGAGTACTCTGAAAAAACAGGTGCCGAAAACGTTGGGGGAACGACGGTAGTACGCGGTAAAAGCCCTGTTCAGAAAATTATAGCCACATCTTATCATTCACCGTTTGCGCTGGGCGGCAGTAGACATTATGACGAAAGCTATGAAGGCTATGCAGATACCGTTGCATGGGGTACGTTTAAAAGAGAAACGCTTTTAAAGCTTGGCATGTATGATGAAAGACTGCCTCGAAGTGAAGATGATGATTTGAATTTCAGGATTACCGAAAGTGGCGGAAAAATATTTGTAACCCCAAAGATTCGCAGTATATATTATCCAAAGGACAGCTTTTCTAAACTTTTCCGGCAGTATTTTGAGTACGGAAAATGGAAAGTGGCTGTAATAAAAAAGCATAAAAAACCTTCAAGGATAGCTCATCTGGTGCCGATGGCATTCGTGGCGTTTATTGTGCTTTTTGGTATGCTATCATTTGCCTTTCCGATTGTTGCAAAAGCGTTTTTTGGTATAATGGCGCTTTATTTCTTGCTCGATGCGTATTTTTCATTTAGGTCAAAGCACATACAAGGTTTCTTAAACAAGTTAGGTTTAATGTATGCGCATTTGGTACTGCATGTTTCCTATGGGCTGGGATTCTGGGCAGGTATATTTAAATTTTGGAATTATAAATGGTAGGTGAATGAGATTATGTGTTCCGGTGACGATAAAATAATAAATCTGAATAATGAAGAACTGCGTGCTTTGCAGCTAAAAGGGCTTGAAATTTTTGAATATTTTAAAGAGTTTTGCAAAGAACACGGTTTGCTGTGTTACTTTTGCGGAGGGTGCTGTATAGGTGCGCTCAGACACAAAGGATTTATTCCGTGGGACGATGATGTTGATGTGTTTATGCCGAGAGAAGATTACGAAAAACTGCCAAAGCTTTGGGAGAAATATGCTGATAAAGAGAAGTATTCATGTAATAGGACGACCAAAGAAAAGTTTATGGGTAACATTATGACGACGATAACGGATAATCATACAACGCTTATACGGCCATGGCAAAAAGGGAAAGACGGCGTAAAAGGTGTGATGATAGATGTTATACCGCTTGACGGATGTGCACCCGACGGAATAAAGCGCAAACTACAAATGTTTTGGAGTATGATTTTCTCGCTTTACTGTTCAAAAATGGTGCCTACTAATCACGGTAAGTTTACGGCGTTGGTGTGTAAGATAATGCTGGCACTTGTTCCGAGTGATAATTTAAAATACAAAATCTGGAAATTTGCCGAACAACAAATGATAAAATATAAAATTTCCGAAAGCAAGTATATTACGGAGCTTTGTTCGGGTCCGCACTACATGAAAAATAAATATCCGAAGCATATATTTGCGAGTGCGGTATATAAAGAGTTCGAAGGGCGGGCGGAACCGTTGCCTGTAGGGTACGATGAATATCTGAGGATAGCGTTTGGGGATTATATGAAACTTCCGCCAAAGGTGAAACAAATTCCACATCATGATATAATGTACATGGACCTTAATAAAGGCGAAAAAGATTAAGCAGTTTAATAATAACGGAGGAATTTAAAATGATATTTGGAGCAATAGTGGCGGGCGGAGTAGGTAACAGAATGAATCTTTCGGGACTGCCGAAACAATTTCTACCGCTCGGGGGGAGTAAGAAACCTATAATTATTCATACACTTGAAAAATTTTTGATGTGCGAGAAGTTTGACTATATATATTTGGGTGTGCATAAAGATTGGACGCAGTATGCGGAAGAACTCATAGAAAAATATAATCTTAAAAGCGAAAAAATAGTTATAGTTGCAGGCGGAGCCGACAGAAATTCCACGATATTTAATATAATAGATGCAATCGAGAAACAGCACGGTGTAAGTGATGGCGATGTAATCGTTACGCATGACGCCGTAAGACCGTTTTTAACGCTCAGAATGATAAACGAAAACATAGAAGCAGCTAAAAGGTGTGGAGCTTGCGATACGGTAATTCCTGCGGTTGATACGATTGTGGAATCAAAAAGCGGAAAAGAAATAACAGCTATTCCGAACCGAAAATATCTTTATCAGGGACAAACCCCGCAAAGTTTTGATATCAAAAAACTAAAAAAGTTGTACCTCGACCTAAGTGACGAAGAAAAGTCACGTATGACAGATGCATGCGGCGTGTTTGTGGCAAGGAATGAACCTGTGGAACTCGTGATGGGTGATACATTTAACATGAAAATAACTACGGTAAGCGATTATAAAATAGCTGAAGCTATTCTCGGGGGTATGTCTGAGTGATTAATTATGTTTATCAGCTTGTTCGTCCTGGGATTATTTCGATAAAATATGAAGATGTGTGTCTGGGAGATGAAGTCATAGTCAAACCGACGTATATGGCTGTTTGTCATGCAGATCAGCGGTATTATCTCGGAAAAAGGGATTTCAATAAATTAAGCAGTAAGCTGCCTATGGCATTGATTCATGAATGCATCGGTAAAGTTGTGCATGACCCCACGGGGACGTATTCTGTGGGGGACAAGGTTGTATTAATACCAAATATTCCACCAAAAAGTCCAAGTAACGTAATATATGAAAACTACGCAAAGGGTTCGGGGTTTCGTTCGAGCGGATACGACGGATTTATGAGGGAATTTGTCAATTTACCGGTAGATAGAGTGGTTCCGTATAAGTGTGTAAAAGACAGCTATATGGCTATAACCGAGTTTGTAAGCGTGGGAGCACATGCAATAAATAGGTTTAAGAAGATCGCACATAGTATCAAGAATTCTGTGGGTATATGGGGAGACGGAAGTCTTGCGTATACTTTGGCGTGCATAATAAAGAAAGTTTTTCCTGGGATTAAGCTGACGATAGTCGGGAAAGACGCTTATAAACTTTCGCAGTTTATGTTTGCCGATGATACTTTTTTGGCAGAGGATTTGCCCAAAGATTTTAATATCGACCATGCTTTTGAATGTGCGGGAGGAGAAGGCAGTTATTACGCGATAGACGATATAATAAAGCATATAAATCCTCAAGGTAGCGTGATGCTTTTGGGGGTAAGTGAGAATAAAGTTGCCATAAATACTCGTGATATACTGGAAAAAGGCTTAACATTTATAGGATGTAGTCGGTCGGGTAGAGAAGACTTCGAGAACGCAGTGAAGTATATGCAAAATGAAACCTTTGCAAAGAGGATCAGCCGAATTATTTATGAGGATAAACCGGTAGGCACCATTAATGATATACACAGAGTGTTTCAAAGTGATTTGAATACTCCGTTCAAGACGGTTTTTAAGTGGAATTTGTAAGTCATCAAGGAGTTTTTGAATGAAGAAAATTTGTTTTATAGGTTTTGGACTATTTACGATAGGAGGCTGTCAGCGAGTAACCATTTCGCTCGCAAACAGTTTATGCGATAGATATGAAACACATCTTTTGTCGCTTTGTGAGATCCCGAATAATCACGGGTATAACGTGAATAGTAAGGTTAAAGTGCATAGCTTTGGCATGCCGCTCGATATGCGTGCAAGAACGTCGCTAAAACTTATACCGAAACTTATAAGATTTTTGCGTAAAAATAATATAGATATTTTGTTTATCGCGGGCTCTTTGCCGATACCTTTGGTTAGTTTGGTTAAGCCGTTTGTAAAATCAAAAATAGTTTTCTGCGACCACGAAAATCTTGCGGGTCGTGATAAGAAATCGGTTTTTTTCAGGAATATAGCGTGTAAAATCAGTGATAAAGTGGTAGTACTTACCAAGCAAACGCTGGAGGATTACAAAAAAAGTTTTGGAATAAACGATGATAAAATTGAGCAAATATATAATAGTGTTGACTATAAGCCCGAAAGTCTTAGCAATGTAACCGAAAAAAAGATAATTTCTGTAGGTAGAATAAGCAGCGAAAAAGGTTTTGATATGGCTGTGGACGTTGCCGAAAAAGTTTTCGACAAGCACCTTGACTGGGTATGGGACATATATGGCGACGGACCCGATTTTGAAAAAATAAAATCTAAAATAAACGAAAAAAATCTTCAAAATAATCTTGTTTTAAAAGGCGCCGATTCGAATGTGCGAAACAAATACAAAGACTACAGTATATGTGTTTTGCCGTCATATAGAGAAGGTTTTGCGGTGGTGCTTTTGGAGGCCAAGATTAGCTGTTTGCCGGTAGTTAGTTTTGACTGTAGTGCCGGCCCGAACGAGATTATCAGTGACGGTGTGGACGGATATTTAATTCCGTGCTATAATGTTAAAGCTATGGCTGAAAAAATATGTAAATTAATCGAGAGCGATGAGCTTAGAAAGAGTTTTTCCGCTCATTCGTGCGATAATATAGATAAGTTCAGTAGTGAGATCATAATTTCGAAATGGTGTAATCTTATAGATAAGATGTAGATTTTTTAAGGAAGTGAAAAACTGATGACCGCACTTATCGGTAAAATTCCGGTTGAAAAGTTTCGCAGTATTTATTTAACTGTGCTGCTTATTTGTTTGTGCGTTAGAAATATCGGTGTATATGCATTTGTGCCACCGATTATAGACAGTGCCACTTTTTCGGGATTGGCAGTCATCGGTTTTTTAATATTTTTTCTGGAACTGGTGAGAAAAGATATAGATTTTCGCTTGGTTGATAATCTGTTTCTTGCTTTTTTCCTGGGCGTTTTGGTTCTGAGTTCTGTAATTAATTTTAGGTACGGAATTTTTCAGAATGCAAAAGAATTTGTTTGGACTGCAATTTCGTTTTTTGTGGTAGGATTTTGTGGCTGCCGTGAAAGTAATTTTTGTACGGTGCGTAAAGTTGTCAAAGTGCAGAATATAATTATACTCTTCTGGTTTGTGATGTCGTTTCTGTCTATATTGACGGCGGTGCTTCAAATAGGACATGTGTTTTATGTAAAAGAAAATTCTTGGGTCGGAGTGGGAATAACTGAAAACAGACTTTTTGGAGTTTTTGTAAATCCCAACAGCGCATCTATAGTGGCTGTTATGGCGATTTTGTTTTCGATTTTTCAAATTTTTTATAATCCCAAAGGGGCGCTGGGCCGAAATTTTAATATAGTAAATATAGCAGTTCAACTTATTTATATATCTCTTTCCGAATCTCGTGGAAGTTATATGGTATGTTTGTTTTTGGGATTTGTTTTGGCGTTTTTACTTAGTTATAATCTTTTCGGATTTAAAGGGTTCGCTAGATTTTTAGTGTCTTTTTGTGCGGCGGCTGTTTTTACTCTGGCGCTCTTTTATACTATGAATTTAATCACCAAACTATTTTCAGTTATACCGTCGTTTAGTACGGATATAGAAGTACTTAGTCGTTATGGTTGTTCGTCGCCGATTGGTAAGCGTTCAGATTACGTCAATAATAACGATGTTTCGAATTTAAGATTTAAAATATGGGAAAGCGCATGGGAGATATTTCAGAAAAAATGGATTTTAGGTGTTACTCCTGGGAATATATTGGAGTACGCAAAGAGCGCTGTGCCGGAAACATTTATGGCCGTGAGGGGATATAAACGTGCGCACAGCGTATGGTTCGGTATTCCGCTCTATACCGGTATTTGTGGCGCTTTTTGCATGTTTGGATTTTTTATAAATAAAGCTTTAGATTTTTATGAAAATTATAAAAAAGTAGGGATCAAAAATAGTGCGTCGATTTTAAATCTTTGCGTGCTTGTTTTCGTGTGCGTTTTGATTTACGGCCTTGTTGAATCTGAAATTTTGTTTGTAAATTCAGTTTGCTCGTTTATTTTCTGGTTTTTTACCGGTATCTCTGCGAACTATATAAAATTTGGTGTGAAAGGCGCAAAAAGCTAAAGCTTTTTGTAAGTAAAAACTTATGAGGACAAGAAATTCTTTTATCAATATAATCGTAAGCTTTCTTTCTTACGGAATAATAATGGTCAGTTCGTTTGTAACAAGACAGATATTTGCCGGCGTTTTGGGACTTGAAATCGTAGGTATTGAAAGCGGATTTTTAAATGTAGTTTCGATGCTTGCGATTGTTGAGCTTGGGCTCGGAGTGGGGATAGTATATAAACTTTATCGTCCGATAGCAGAAAAAAACTGGGAACAAGTAGCGGTTATACTCTGCTTTTTAAAAAAGTGTTACTACGTTATAGCAGCGGTAATAATGGTTTTGGGTCTAGTATCTTCATACTTTGTCGCTATGCCGATAAAAGAAGACTTTTCTAAAATATGGCTGATGCAGATATTTATGCTTTACGTTTTAGATGTTGTGGCATCGTACCTATATTCGCATAAAAGAGCGATGTTTATAGCAGACCAGAAAAACTACGTAAATAATACAATTCATATAGTGATTCAAGTAATGCTTTTTGTTTCTCAGATAGCAATTTTAAAAATATTCGGTTCGTTTGAAGCATATCTCATATGCAAAATAGTTTTCAGAATGGCGGAAAATATAATTATTTCCTATAGGTTTGACAAGAAATACAATTATATAGATTTAAAGACGAAAAAACGCATGCCTGAGATTGAGAAAAAAGATTTATTTAAAAATATGAAAGCACTACTTTGCCATAAAGTGTCGGGGTTTGGCGCCACAACGGTTTCAAGTCTTATAATAATGTATTTTATCAGCCTCAGAGAAAATGGAATTTACGGCAACTATATGCTCGTTGTCATGGGACTCAATACAATTACAAATGAAGTATTTAATGGTATCTTGGCGAGTTTCGGCAATCTTTTAAATACCGAAAGCAGAGAAAAAGTCTATAAAAATTTCAATATTCTGTATTTCATAAATTTTTTGATGTATTCATTTATAGTCAGTGGATTTTTATGCATATCGGCGCCGTTTGTCACGCTTTGGACGGGTGAAGGGTCATCGCTCGGCCTTGCCACAACAGCTTCGATAGCGGCGTATCTGTATATATACGGGATAAGACAGTCTATAACTATGGCGAAAGTTGTTGCGGGCATATACGACCCCGATAAATATATGGCAATACTGGGTGCTTTCATAACCTTTGCGGTATCGCTGATTTTAGCCAAACCGTTTGGTATAATCGGCGTTATGGTAGGAAATATAATAGGAATAATGTCGGTTTCTTACTGGATACAAGCTTATCTCGTTTATGACGGCGTATTCAAAAAGAACGTAAAATCGTATCATACAAAGTTTACCATGTATACTTTGCTGACAGCTTTTTATGCTGCGCTATCATACTCCGCTTGTGAAATCCTTAAAAATAAAACTTCTACCCTTCAAGCTTTGTCCGGATTTGTAAGAAATATCGGAGTATCTGCATCG
>JAUNIE010000021.1 GCA_030523605.1 Clostridia bacterium
TTTATCTCAAAAGAAAAAAATTTTGGTAAAGCTACTTGGTACGGAGGAGGATTATTAATATGACTCGGCAAATTCAATTAAAATCTCTAAACCTTTTTGCGGTTTGTTCTTCTATGATGCTATTCATTTTTGCGTGGTTCGGCGTTGTTTTAATACCACAAGGCACACCATATGACGCCACGTTTAAGCGTATGGCATTAACGATTTTATTGATATTATTAACAAAACACTTCGATAAAGACCTAAAAATCAAACTATCCGAAATGTATCGTAACTTTGACGTAAAAAATTTTATTTATTCATTAATCGGGGTTCCAGTGTACCTTTTTTCTGTTGAATGTTTAAAATATCAGAAAATAGTATCGCTTGATTTTTCAGATGAAAATTTTCAACGCTACATAAGTTTATTCTTCTTGGCCTTATTCGAGGAAATGCTCACGAGAGGATGGGGATATACAGCTTTTTGGTCGGTGTTTGATAAACAAGAAAAAAATTTTAAAGCATTTAAATTATTTAATAAGTTTTCCATTACGAAATCCGAACTAAAGGCAGTTTTGCTCACAAACTTATTTTTTGCTATATTTCATCTGCAAACTTTTATAATGATTTACAAATATGATTTCTTGTACACGCTGGCTGCTTGTATAGATGTATTCATAATCGGAGTGTTCTTCACTCTTATATTCAAAAAAACCAAGTCTATGTGGAACGTTATAGCCGTTCATTTCATTTGGGACTATATTCTAGGATTAATTGTACATTGATTCCTCCTTAAATATATAAAATTTAAAAACAAATTAGAACCAAACTCCACATATAATCAGAACAACAAGACCACCCTTATGCATACCCGATATTTATCATCGCCAATATTTTAATCGTTGTTTGGATAGGGTTTTATCTCAAAAGAAAAAAATTTTGGTAGAAATAAATTCCGCAGTGGGTGTTTTACATGATTAAACCAATGCGCTCCAACTCACTAAACATCTTTACCATTTGCACTTCTATGATGTTAATTATTTTAACGTAGTTTGGCGTTGTTTTAATACCACAAATAACCCCATATGATACCACATTTAAACACATTAGAATAAATATTGACTTTTTATAAAATATATTATAGTATATAAATATAATATTTTTGAAAGGTGTGACACTTATGAAAGAAAACAACAAAAAACATTTAACCGATGAAGAATTGGAAGAGGTTTCCGGCGCAGGCGCAAAAGAACAGCTTACCGCAGGGATACTCGGCATTTCGGCTCTCGTCAGCCCCATGAATGCAATGGATTCACGGGCAAAAGAAGTCTCCAACCCATCGGTCATGCCAGGCACAGTAATTTCCGAAAAACAGGAAACCCTGTCTGTAATCAAATATTTGACCGATGCACACATATCGGATGCACAAGAAAAAGCATTCCTAACAACCAGCGAACTTGCAAAGAAAACCCCGGATCACCGGGTATTATCACGTGACGTGAGCTCTGACCGATATGACCCCCATGAAGAAAAAACCTCTTTGGAATCTGATTTGGATGAAGATGTGAAAAATGGCGATTTACCACTACCCGATTTCACCTATGCAGACATGAAAAAAGCCAGGGACAGTGTTGTTTCTGACGGCAAACATGACGTAAAATTTGTACTATATCCAAGTCTTGATGCTATCAAATTGCACGAAGCAGACGAATGCAGAGATGGCGATATCGTAAACTTGGCGAGTCAATTTAATGCTCTTGAATCTGTAAGTAATGAACCTACCGCCGTAAAATGGTGGCATTTGGACAAAACCCAGGGTCCTTATTGTGCTCTTCAATCCGTTGCCGCAACCAAGCACAGAGAAGCAGCGCACCTGCAAGATAAACTAACTGACGGATTAAAAGAAGCGTTGCAAGAATGTAAGATTGACGGGAAACCCATAACTGAAAAATACCCCGATTTTTACAAGGGCGGTTATTTGGAAATGATGCAAATTACCGATGAAAAAGATATGGAAACGTTTTTGGCATTTCTCGAGGACGAAAAAAATTTAGCTAAGCATATGAAAGTCCTAATGCAGTGGGTAAAGTGTGAGGGTACAGATAAAAAACAACTTCAATTCTTTACAGCTGCACCATCTTTTCAAGGGTATAGCAAAAAAATATGGACTTACAAATCAAGAATTATGGAACTTAGAAAAAAAGCGAGTGTAAAACTCGTGGAACTTCAGTACAGAGCAATGGCACAAGCGGCAGCAATCATGGCCGCAGAAAGCGGAAAAAATATTAGACTGCACGTAACCATGGTGGGTCATGGCGTTTTTAACAATCCTGATGAAACCGTACAAGCCGCTCTGAATGCGTTAAATGAAGAACTTAAAGGTGTAGATGCGACTGTATTCCTACACAACAGACCCGACAAACCGAACGTTTGGGAAACAAAGGGCAATCTAAAAAAACTGGGGATTGATTTGACATATTTTGATGATTGGAAGGACAAAAATAAGCACTCTTAATCATTTTTGAATACTTATTTACACAAAAACTAAGACCCGCCGGATTAACGGTGGGCCTTTCTATACTATTCCATATTTATAGATTACTCATTTATATAAGGCAACAACGCAACATATCTTGCACGCTTAATAGCGACTGTAAGTTCACGCTGATGTCTTGCGCAAGTTCCTGTGACTCTCCTTGGAAGAATCTTGCCTCTTTCAGATACAAAACGTTTGAGCTTTACTGAATCCTTATAATCTATGTTGCTTGAAGCTTTATCTACGCAAAATGAACAAACCTTACGTCTTGTTCTACGCATATTTCTTCTTTCAAATCTTTCAGGTCTTTCGTGTTTTTCTGCTTTTTCGGTTTTTTCTACCTTCTCCGTGGTTTCAACGTTTTCTGACATTTATTTTTCCCTCCTGACATATTTTATGCGGTTTTAAAACGGCAAATCATCATCTGTATCTGTTGCATGAAAATCTTCATCGGAACCGCTTGCATACGAATCGGCACCACCTACGGGCTCAAACGCACTCTGAGGCGCAGAAACACTTCCGCCCTCTCTTTTTGACTCTGCAAACTGAACATTATTGGCAACAACCTCAAAAACTTTACGATTTTTGCCATCCTTATCCTGATATGTCCTGGTCTGTATAGAACCTTCTATTGCAATTAAACTGCCCTTTTGGAAATACTTACAAACAAATTCGGCATTATTTCTCCAGGCAACTATATCAATGAAATCTGTTTGTCTTTCTTCGCCTGCCCTTGTGTATCTACGATTGACCGCTATTGTAAAAGTCGTTACGGCAAGATCACTCGCTGTGTGTCTAAGTTCGGGATCTGCAACTAATCTTCCTGTAAGCACTACAACATTTAACATAATAATTTAACCGTTCCTTTTAAATTAAGATTTTTTTACAATCATGTTTCTTAAAACGCCATCTGTAATCTGACAAATACGATCGAGTTCTTTTGGGAACTCCGAATCACTGTTGAAATCAAAAACTACGTATTCTGCTTCGCTTTCTTTGTTGATCATGTACGCAAGTTTCTTCTTACCCCAGTTGTTTATGTTGACAAGCTCCGCATTCTCGGAAACAAAATCTTTGAACTTATTTACAAGTTCCTCTGTTTTCTCTCCAAGCTTTACCGATACCAACAACATAAATTCATAAGCATTTTTAATTTCTGCCAACTTCAAGGCACCTCCTTCTGGACTTTTGACCTCCCGATTTAAGGGGAGATAAGGAATTTCAGCCGTAAAAACAGCTTCTTATATTTTATCACGCAGATTAAGACGTGTCAAGGTTTTATTTAAAAATTAATTTTTCTGTTTTCAAAAATTACATTTAATGGTATAATATACTCACAAAATTTTTGAGGTGGTGCTTCGCTTTGAATCAGGATTTTTTTGTAACTTTAGAAGACCTAATACGTGAACTTTCTTTTGAAATCGCACTTATGCCCGTTGAACCCAGAACTGTCAAAATAGCCTCCAGAAACATAAACAGAATGGGGCTCGAACTGATTGGTCCCATAGAGCATTTTGACAACAAAAGAATAATGATAATGGGCGAAAGCGAAAGTTACTTCCTTTCCACAATGACAACAGATGAAATTTATAAGTCACTAGAAGCCGTGCTTTCACTCAGACCCCCCCTACTTATAATTTCTTACGGAATAAAACCCACAAAAGAAATTATAGATGTAGCTTCAAAGTACAGCATTCCGATTTTGACTTCCAAAGAGTCTGCAGCGGACGTAACTGCCGAATTAACACCGTTTTTAAATATACATCTCGCTCCCAGAATAACACGTTCAGGCGGGCTTATGAACGTGCATGGTGAAGGTATACTTTTGGTAGGAAAAAGCGGTGTCGGTAAAAGCGAAACCGCCGTGGAACTCCTTAAAAGGGGTCATAAATTGGTAGCTGATGACCTCGTAGAAATAAGAAAGATTCCCAAAAACAATCTGGTTGGCTCAGCACCTGAAAATATACGTCATTTTATAGAAGTCCGTGGAATAGGAATTATAAACGCAAGGAGAATTTTCGGTATCGGTGCTGTAAAACTTACCGAAACTATTGATATGGTTGTAAACTTGGAAGCATGGGACGACAACAAGGATTACGACAGAATGGGTGCAGAATGCAAGTATACCGAAATACTCGGCGTAAAAGTACCGTACATGAATATCCCTGTATGTCCGGGTCGAAATTTGGCTGTTATTATAGAAGTCGCAGCTATGAACAATCGTCAAAGAAAAATGGGATATAATGCTGCAAGAGAACTGTTTATAAATCTTGGAATGGAGTATCCAAACACGACAGAAAGCAACAAAATGGAAAAATGCATATGGGATATATAATTTTTCGTACATAACTTTTTAAAGGAGGAAGTTGGCATCAATATAGTTTATAGCGAACTCAAAAATTTGGCATCTTCGCTGGGCTGCACGGCTCTCGAAAACGAGCCCATGAAATTTCATACTTCGTTTAAAGTAGGCGGAAATGCCAGATTGTTTATATATATTAAAAATTACGAATGTCTTGCCTTGATACTGAAATTTATCAAAGAAAACGGCTTAAATTTTTTTATTCTGGGCAAAGGCACAAATCTTCTTGTTGCAGACAGCGGATATGACGGCGTCGTACTCAGCCTGCTCAAAAGTGAAAACAAACTGAATTTAATAGGGCAAGACACTTTGAGCTGTACGGCGGGCTTGCCACTTGCCAAAGTGTGCGTTTTTGCAATGAAAAATAATCTGAGCGGTCTGGAATTTGCCTGGGGTATACCCGGGTCATGCGGCGGTGCGCTTTATATGAACGCCGGAGCTTACGGCGAGGATATTTCAAACATAATAATTGAGGCCAATCACATTGATGAAAAGGGAAATATACAAACGCTTCAGGCAAAAGATATGGAACTTGCGTATAGAAAGAGCTACTATTCGGACAAAAACTTTATAATTTCATCCATGAAATTCAAACTCAGTCCATCTTCAGAAAATGAAGTAAAATACAAAATGTTTGAAAATATCAAAAAGCGCAAATCCAAGCAACCGCTTGAATTCCCAAACGCAGGAAGTATATTTAAACGACCAGGCGGCGGCTACTACGCAGGGGCGCTTATTCAAGACTGCAATTTAAAAGGTTTCAGTGTAGGCGGAGCTATGGTGAGCCCGAAACATGCAGGATTCATAGTAAACACAGGCGGTGCCACTGCAAACGATGTAGCAAATCTAATAAAACATATTAAAGAAAGCGTCCGCAACAATTCAGGCATAGAGCTTGAGTGCGAAATTAAGACTTTGGGCGACATAAAAATATAGATTTTTTGAGGTGAGTTCCGAGTGGAATCTTTTTCGCAAAAAGCCAAGTTGGAAATATTATCAAATCCATTAGAATCAACCAAAAACGCTTTTTATGAAATGTATGCCTTATTAATTTTTTCTTGCACACAGTTAGATAACTCTGTGTTTCTGGCGCCTCACGAATCAACTTTGGTTACGTCAAGAATTATAAATTTATCAAAAGCACTGGCACAAACAAATAACAAGTTTAACAACGTAAAGATAAAATATAATTCTGAATTCGGGCAAAAAGAAATAAACATTTTTTTGCCATTCGAAATGAACTTTCAAAACACCAAAAACATACCTATAGAAGATTTATTTATACATTCTTTTTTACGTGGCGCCTTTTTGGCGTGCGCAAGTATAGTAAACCCTGAAAACGAGTATCATCTGGAATTTTGTATAAACTCAGAAAAATTGAAAGACATACTTTTGAAAATTATTGATTGCTCACGTTTAAATTTTGAAATGAAAACTATTTACAGACGTAACGCATATGTTGTATATTCGAAATCAGCAGAAAAAATTACAGATTTTCTGGTTTTCATAGGTGCCAAGAAGTGCGCAATGGACTTAATGCAAGTAAAGATGATAAAAGAAGTGCGAAATAACGTTAACCGAACCACTAATTTTGAAACCGCCAATATCACCAAGATAACAAATTCAGCCGCAAATCAAATTGAGGCAATCAAAAAAATTAAAAAGCATAAAAAATTTGAAGAATTAACAACTTCGCTGCAAGAAATCGCAAATTTAAGAATCGAAAATCCCTATTCTTCACTAGATGATTTATCTAAAAAATCGGGTTCTAAAATAACAAAATCGGGAGTAAATCATCGGCTCCAAAAAATAATCGATATAGCAAAAGAGCTGGCTTAAAATTATGCCAGCTTTTCTTTTAGTGATTTCAAGAGTACCTTTTCTCGCCTGGAAACTTGAACTTGTGTCATCCCCAAGTTTTTCGCCGTTTCCGACTGTGTTTTACATCTAAAAAATCTCAAATATATTAACTTCTTATCCCTATCTTCAAAATCTTTCACGGCGTGCGCAATAGATATTCTATTATTTATCCTTTCATCTTCAAAATCCACAGAAATCTCTATCGGCGGATATTTATCGCTTTCTTCATTAGATTTTGCGTCCAAAGAAACAGGAAATTTACAAATCTCAAGCGCCTCCAAAACTTGCTCACCACTTACGCAAAGTATCTCCGAAAGCTCATTGACTGTGGGTTCACGCCCCATGGTATCCACAATTTTTTCACGTTCGTACCTTATCTTTATCGCCAGTTCCTTAATTTTTCTACTCACCTTAATCGAAACATTGTTTTGAAAAAGCGTCTTTATCTCGCCCAAAATAACAGGTACCGCATAAGTCGAAAACTTGAGCCCTTTGGTTTCATCAAATTTTTTAGTCGCTTTGACAAGTCCTACACAGCCCGACTGAAACACATCATCGTAATCAATTCCACGGTTTCTGAACCTTTGGCAACATGCATGAACAAGATTAATATGTTCTTCAGCCTTTATACTATTTCTGCGCTTTTCACTAGTTTTTTTCATTTTTAACAGTTCTTCGAATTATGTATTTATCCAAACTTACGGTTGTGCCTTTGCCGACTTTCGAAGTTACTTTTATCTTATCCATAAAACTCTGCATTACCGCAAAACCAAGTCCCGAACGCTCGCTACCACCGGTTGTAAACAGAGGCTCCATCGCCTGCTCAATATCCTCTATTCCACACCCTCTATCCTTTACCTTAATCGAAACCCTACCGTTTTCATAAATTTTTGCTGTAATATATATCTTCCCAATCCCCGATTTATAGCCATGTACAATAGAATTCGTAACCGCTTCCGAAATTGCTGTTTTGATATCCGCAAGCTCGTCAATCGTGGGGTCAAGCTGCGAAACGAAAGCAGCTATCACCGTCCGAGCGAACGACTCGTTACAAGACCTACTAAAAAAATTCACATTCATTTCATTTACTATTTCTGCCATTTTTATAATTCTCCCCTCTTAAAATATCCCCAATTTGGTAAGACCTGACATTTTTATCATACGTTCCAACCGCTTTGGTATATTAACTACTTTTAAATTTCCGCCGATGTTTTTAACCAGTTTAAATCGCCCCATTATGAGTCCGATGCCGGAACTATCCATAAACTGCACACCACTAAAATCTAATTTTAAAAGCTTGGGCTTTAGCAAACTAATATTTTCGTCAATTATTTTACGTATCTCTGCCGCAGTATGATGGTCTATGTCCCCCTCGATTTTCGCAAGTACTTCTGTTGACTTCTTTTGAATTTCTACGCCCATTCCGATTTGATGCCCCTTCCTTTTCTCTAAAATATTATTTTCCCCGTAAATTATTCTTTTATTCATAAATATTTCTCCAAATAAAAAAACATCTACTATATAAATAGTAAATGTCTTTATGATATTTTTTTGTAGAATTTGGTAGATAAAATATTTTATTTTAAATCTTCTATACTTTGCTCAATTTTTTTAAGTTTTTGTCTGAGAGTTTCGGCATTTTCTTTAGCACCATCAATAATTTTCTGCGGAGCTCTTGAAATAAACTTCTCGTCTTTAAGTCTATTTTCAACTTGCTCAAGTTGTTTTAAGGTGCTTTCACGTTCTTTTTGGAGCCTGACAGTTTCTTCGGCCCTATCCACAATATCATCTATCGGAACGTAAATTTTAACAAAATCGTTTATTATCGTAATCGATTGAGGAACATCAAATTTGCGGCTTATTGATACACTTTTCAAACCTGCAAGTCTGGTAAGTATATCGCTGTTTTCGTTCAAAATACTTTCATAATTCGAATTTTCTGTTTCTATATAAAGCGCAATTTTCTTGCCGTGCGGGACGCTTTTTTCACGGCGCATATTTCTTACAGATTTTATAACCGAAACAAGAATTTTCACACTTTCTTCGGCGCTCTCATCAGTAAGATTTTCATTGTACTCGGGATAATGGCATAGCATCAAAGTCTCACCTTCGTGCGGGAACGATTGCCAGATTTCTTCAGTTATGAAAGGCATAAACGGATGCAAAAGTGCCAGAATATTTTTTACAGTCCAAAGTAAAACGTTTTTATCTCCCGAAATTTTTGAAAATTCTATATACCAATCGCAGAATTCATCCCATATAAAGTCATAGAGTTTTTGCGCCGCAACGCCGAGTTCAAATTTTTCCAAACATTCAGTTACTTCTTTTGCCATTTTGCTGAGCCTACTTACAATCCATCTATCCGTAATAGACATATTCTCAGGCAAATTACCGCTGATATCTTTACCGTCGATATTCATATGGACAAATCTTGCGGCGTTCCAAATTTTATTTGCAAAATTCCTACATGATTCTACTTTTTCATTAAAAAATCTCAAATCATTTCCTGGACTATTACCCATCATCAATGAAAATCTTAGTGCATCTGCGCCATATTTTTCTATTATCTCGAGCGGGTCAACGCCGTTACCCAGCGATTTGGACATCTTTCTTCCCTGAGAATCACGAACCAAACCATGTATTAAAATGTTTTTGAAAGGCTCATGATCGGTCATCGCAAGAGATGAAAAAACCATCTTAACTACCCAGAAAAAGATTATATCATAACCCGTAACCAGCACATTTGTCGGATAAAAGTAGTCAAGTTCGGGAGTCTTTTCGGGCCAACCGAGAACGGAAAACGGCCACAATCCCGATGAAAACCATGTATCGAGAGTATCTTCATCTTGATGAATATTTTCTGACGAACACTTCTCGCATTTCTTTACGTCATCCCTCGAAACATTCATATGTCCGCAATCATCGCAGTACCATACGGGTATCCGGTGTCCCCACCAAAGTTGACGTGAAATGCACCAATCTTTGATGTTTTCCAGCCAGTGATAATAAATTTTACTAAAACGTTCGGGGATAAAGCTCGTAGTTCCGCTCTTCACGCATTCTATTGCAGGCTTTGCCAAATCCTTCATCTTAACAAACCACTGATTTGAAATGCGAGGCTCCACAACGCTCGAACATCTATAGCACGTCCCGACGTTATGCTTAATATCCTTAATCTGTGACAAATACCCACCGATTTTAAGATTTTCCACCAACTTTTTTCTCGCAGCGTATCTATCTAATCCCTCATACTCGCCGGCGTTCTCGTTCATTGTAGCGTCATCGTTCATAACGTTTAAAATGGGCAAATTGTGTCTGGCGCCAACTTCAAAATCGTTCGGGTCATGTGCGGGAGTGATTTTTAATACGCCTGTTCCCACTTCAATATCTACATATTCGTCGGCAATTACCGGAATCACTCGTCCGACAACAGGAATTATAACGTTTTTGCCTACGTATTTTTGATAACGCTCATCGTTCGGATTAACCGCCAGCGCAACGTCACCAAACATTGTTTCGGGGCGAGTTGTTGCTACCGTCAAGCATTCATCGCTATTTTCAATTTTGTATTTTATATGCCAAAAATGGCCATCTTTTTCTTCAAACTCAACCTCCGAATCAGAAATAGACGTTTTACATTTCGGACACCAATTTATAAGCCTTTCACCTTTATAGATAAGCCCTTTTTCATATAAACGCACGAAAAATTCACGAACCGCTTTGGTACATCCTTCATCCAACGTGAAACGCTGTCTGGACCAGTCACATGATGAACCTAATTTCTTGATTTGAGAAACTATATTTCCGCCGTACTCCTCTTTCCACGCCCATGCTCTATTTAAAAATTCTTCTCGGGTCATTTCATCTTTATTTATACCCTCTTTTCGGAGCTGTTCGGAAATCTTTGCCTCCGTTGCAATTGAGGCATGGTCTGTACCAGGTACCCAAAGAGCGTTATAACCCTGCATACGCTTAAATCTTATTATTATATCTTGCATCGTTTCATCCAAAGCATGCCCCATATGAAGTTTCCCCGTAATATTAGGCGGCGGCATAACTATTGTAAACGGTTTCTTGGAGTTATCTACTTCAGCGTGAAAATAACCATTTTCTTGCCAAGTCTCATAAATTTTTTCTTCAACGTCTTTCGGATTATATACTTTACTAAGCTCTTTTTCTTCCATTTTCTTGCTCCTTTCGAAAATCTATACGATCGCATCAATCATATTTTTAATCGCATTTATACCCTCTCCGGTCACCGACGAACACGCTATCCAGTTAACACCTTCATATTCCGAAAGTTCTTCGGACAGCTTACGAGTACGAGTGTCCTTTTGGGTTTTATTGAGTTTATCGCACTTTGATGCAGCTATGACAAAAGGTATTTTTTTGTCGTATAAAAAATCCAACATCTGGAAATCCTGCTCTGATGGCGTATGGCGCATATCGACTATCTGGACAACTAATCGAATATTTTTAGACGTCCCAAAATATCCCTCGACCAAGCTTGACCACCGCTTTTTTTCTTCAAACGAAACCCTGGCATATCCATACCCTGGCAAATCCACAAAACTTATGTTTTTTAAATTATAAAGATTTATATTAATTGTCTTACCGGGTTTCGCACTCACTCTCGCCAAAGATTTTCTATTTAAAATTTTATTTATTAGTGAAGATTTCCCGACATTCGACCTACCCGAAAAAACTATTTCGGGCAATCCGTCGCTCGGCATCTGAGAAAGATTCCCTACCGATTTTTCAAACCGAACATCATTAAAATTTATCATTTTGATTTTCTGTTTCCTTTTGATTCAATATTTAAAGCGTGTTTCAGAACTTCTTTTACGTCCTCAACAGGCACAAATTTAACCGCTTTTTTTACTGCGTCATCAATCTTGTCCAAATCGCTTATATTATCCGCCGGTATCAAAATCTTCTTTATCCCCGCTTTATATGCAGCCATAGATTTTTCTTTAAGGCCGCCAATCGCTATGACTTTTCCTTTAAGCGTTATTTCTCCCGTCATTGCAACGTTATCGGCAACAGGATTCCCCGTAAGCTCTGAAATTAAAGACGTAAGCATCGTCACGCCCGCGGAAGGGCCGTCTTTCGGCGTTGCACCCTCGGGAGCATGGATATGAATATCTTTATTTTTGTAGAAATCGGCATTTATCTTCAGCTCTTTCGCATGTGCGCGCGCATAACTCACGGCAAGTTGTGCCGATTCACGCATTATATCCCCAAGCGAACCTGTAAGCTGAATATCACCTTTTCCGGGCATCAATATAGTTTCTATCGGCAGCATTTCTCCGCCCACGGACGTCCATGCCAAACCGTTTGCCACGCCTATATGTTCGTTTTTATCTATAATCTCATTTCTATACTTTCTGGAACCAAGCATTTCTTTAATTTTTGCAGTTGTGATATTACAAGATTTCTCGGTTTTTTCAACAATTTTCTTCGCTACTTTCCTCATAAGCGCCGACAGTTTACGTTCAAGTTCACGAACTCCCGCCTCTTTTGTATAACCTGAAATCAGCTCGTTTATAGACTCATCATCTATCTTAAATTTTCTGGCGGTAAGACCATGCCGTTTCATCTGTTTCGGTATCAAATACTTCTTCGCAATTTGAAATTTTTCTTCATTCGAATAACTATAAAGATCAATAATTTCCATTCTGTCATAAAGTGGAGCCGGAATATTATCTTTATCGTTTGCCGTTGTTATAAAAAACGCCTTACTCAGGTCAAATGGGACTTCCAAATATCTATCATAAAACGATGAATTTTGTTCGGGATCGAGAGCCTCAAGAAGCGCTGCGGCAGGATCTCCACGATAATCGCTGGTGAGTTTGTCAATTTCGTCGAGCAAAATAAGAGGATTATTCACTCCTATTTGCTTCAAGGCAGTTATAATCCTACCAGGCATGGCGCCTATGTACGTCTTTCTGTGACCCCTAATTTCCGATTCATCATTGACTCCACCCAAAGAAATGCGAACAAATTTACGCCCCATGGCTCTTGCGAGTGATTTTGCAACAGAAGTCTTCCCTACCCCCGGAGGGCCCGCCAAACAGATTATTTGGCCTTTTATACCGTCAGAGAGTTTGCGTACTGCCAAAAATTCTAGAACTCTTTCTTTTATATCATCAAGTCCGTAGTGGTCTTTTTCAAGAATTTTCTTTGCTTTTACTATATCAAGAGATTCTTTTGATGACTTATCCCAAGGAAGATCAAAACAGGTATCGAGGTATGTACTTACAATATTCGCCTCGCTGGAACCTGCCGGAATTTTTGAAAAATTCTCGCATTCTTTTTTCAGTTTTTTATACACTTCTTCGGGGAGAGACAACTTTTCAAGCTTTTGCAAGTATTCATCGGATTCCGTCAATGGGTCCTGCCCTGAGCCGAGTTCGTTTGACAAAAGTCTTATCTGCTCACGTAAAAAAAATTCTTTTTGACTTTTATCCATAGAATTTTTCAGTTTTGAAGCGATTTCTATCTCATAGCTAAGTAGCGCATTTTCCCTCGAGAGCATACTTATTAAAATATTTATTCTCTCCACAGGATCAATTTCGGAAAGTAACGTCTGCTTATCTTCAAAGTCGAGCATTACGTTTGATGCGATATAATCCGCAACCTTACCCGCACTCGTTTCAACCGGAAAATTCAAAACCAAGTCGCCAGATGTCCTTGGCGACAAACTTATATATTCTGCAAACAGCTCCTCTGCTTTTCTTATAAGAGCCTCCGTTTTTATGTCGCTAGGTGATATATCTTCATGCACTTCCAAAACTTTGGCTTTCATATAACCTTCGTCGTTTAAAAATTCCAAAGCCTCCGCACGACATTTTCCTTCGATAAGTATTCGTGTCATTTCATCGGTCTGCTTAAGAATTTGTTTTACCGTAGCCAAAACTCCGAAAGAATAAACTCCATCTTCTTTCGGATCTTCATCTTTTATATTTTTTTGTGTAGTCAAAAATATCAACTGATCTGACTTTAAAGCCTCTTCCACCGCCGAAACAGATTTTTTCCTACCTATGTCAAAATGTAAAATCATACTCGGAAACATAACAAATCCACGCAAGGGCAGAACAGGAATAAACTTATTTTCTTTGATTATCTTGTCTATTTTAAACCACCTCCGGATTTAATTTACGAAGCATTTGTCCCATTTTTCATCTTGCTGAACGCTTTCTCCGAATTGATGGAAATAATCACGGGCTCACGGCTTTCATCACGAACATACTCAGGTTTCTTACCATCGTTCACGACTTCCTCGTCTATTATAACTTTCTCTATCGTATGGTCAGAAGGCACACTGAACATAACGTCCGTCAGAACACTTTCCATTATCGAACGAAGCCCTCTGGCGCCGATATTCCTCTCGATTGCCTTTTTCGCAACTGCATGCAGCGCTTCATCTGTGAATTCCAATTCAACTTTATCGAGTGAAAACAGCTTCTTATACTGCTTTATGAGCGAATTCTTTGGCTCAACAAGTATCTTCACCAGTGCCTCTTCATCAAGTCCTTTGAGCGACGCTATGACCGGCATTCTTCCCACAAGTTCGGGTATTAAACCAAATTTTACAAAGTCTTGAGGAACGGCCTTACTCATCCAATCGGTATTATCGAGTTCTTTCCTTGTCATGACTTTTGCACCAAAGCCCATCGAAGAAGTGCTTACACGTTTTTCAATTATCTTCTCTATTCCTTCGAACGCTCCGCCGCAAATGAACAAAATATTACTCGTATCTATTTCTATAAATTCTTGCTGAGGATGTTTGCGTCCACCTTTCGGAGGAACGTTGGATTTTGTACCCTCCAAAATTTTAAGAAGAGCTTGCTGAACACCTTCACCGCTTACATCACGTGTAATCGAGGCATTCTCCGATTTTCTTGAAATCTTATCAATCTCATCAACGTATATAATTCCTCGTTCGGCCTTTTCAACATCGTAATCCGCCGCCTGAATGAGTCTTAAAAGTATATTTTCAACGTCTTCACCGACATACCCCGCCTCCGTGAGCGTAGTGGCATCGGCTATTGCAAAAGGGACATCCAAAAGTCTCGCTAACGACTGTGCGAGCAGAGTTTTTCCTACACCGGTCGGCCCCAAAAGAAGTACATTACTTTTTTTGAGTTCTACATCGTCCGGCTTGGAACCGAAAAATATTCTCTTATAATGATTATAAACCGCAACAGAAAGAGCTGTTTTAGCGCTTTCTTGCCCTATTACATAATCATCAAGATATTTTTTAATTTCCTGCGGTTTGGGTAAAACTTTTTCTTTTTTACCGCTTTTGCTTTTATCTTTTTCGCTCTGCTGTTTTGCGTGAGCGTGGGAACGGAGTGGATCTTCATCTAAAATATTCATGCACAAATCTATGCACTCATCACAGATACACACGCCGGGTCCTGCAACAAGTTTTTTGGCCTCATTCTGCGGCTTTCCGCAAAATGAACAACATAATTCGTGATCTTTATTCCCTTTATTCATATCCATAACTCCATCCCCATTTCATAATTTTTATTATCTGTTTGCAATTACCTTATCAACTATACCATATTCCAGCGCCTGCTGAGCTGTCATGAAATTATCCCTCTCCGTGTCGGCCGCTACCTTATCTATCGGCTGACCTGTCTTTTCGGCGAGTATTTCATTTAGTCTTTGCTTTGTCTTTAAGATATGCTGAGCGTGAATATTAATATCCGTCGCTTGGCCCTTTGCTCCTCCGCTCGGCTGGTGAATCATTATATCACTGTTTGGCAGCGCATATCTCTTACCCTTCGTACCCGCAGCAAGCAAGAATGCACCCATACTCGCCGCAAGACCCATACATATTGTGGAAACATCGCATCTGATATACTGCATTGTATCGTATATCGCAAGACCGTCCGTGACAGAACCGCCCGGGCTATTAATATAAAGACTGATATCTTTAGATGCATCTTGCCCCTCCAGATACAATAGCTGCGAAACAATCAAACTGGATGTCGTGGCGTTCACTTCTTCGTGAAGCATTATAATTCTATCGTTTAAAAGCCTGGAGTAAATATCGTAAGATCTTTCTCCTCTACCGGTTTGCTCGACAACATAAGGTACTAAACTCATTAACAAAACTCCTTTATAAACTGTATATTATAATCAGCTGAATTTTAAAAGCTTATTCACAAAAATCGAAACTAATAATCCATAATAGTAAATTATTTTTCTACTCTACTGTTTCTTATGATTTCTAAAACTTTTCTCTTTTTGATATCGGTCGTAATGTCTTCTTTTCTAACAAAATTCTTAACTTGTTCGGGTTTGAGTCTATAGCCTTCTGCAATTTTCTTGTATTCTTCTTCGATTTCTTCGTCTTTAACTTCTACTTTTTCAAGTTCGGCAACCTTTTTAAGCCCGAGCTCCAGTTTAACATGTTTTTCAGCCTGAGGTCTAAACTGCTCATTAAGCTTTTCTTCGGTAATTCCGGTGTATTTTATGTAATCTTTGAGAGTAATTCCTTGCGGTTGGAGTCTATATTCGAAATCTCTTACAAGGTCTTTCGTTTTGTTCTTAATTAAAGCATCAGGTATTTCCGCTTTCACAAGTTCAATGAACTTCTCTATCATTTCGTTTTCGGCTTTGTCTTCGGCAACATGTTTTTTGCCATGCTCGAGTTTTTCTTTTAAGTCTTTTTTATATTCGTCAAGTGTATCAAATTCACTTATATCTTTTACAAACTCATCGTTGACTTCAGGCAATTCTTTTTTTTGAATTTTATTAAGTTTTGTCTTAAACACTGCCTCTTTACCTGCGAGTGCCGGTACGTGATAGCTTTCGGGAAATGTGACTTTCACTTCGAAATTATCGCCAATCTTATGACCTGCGATTTGTTCTTCAAAGCCAGGAATGAATTGTCCGCTGCCGAGTTCAAGCGTTACGTCATCTGCCGTGCCGCCTTCAAATTTTTCGCCATCTACAGAACCTTCAAAATCTATATTTGTAACGTCGCCCATTTCGGCTTTCCCGTCTTCACAGTTTACAAGACGTGCAGCTTTATTTCTGGCTTTTTCGATTTCCGCATCAACATCTTTATCCGTTACTTTTTCGGTTTTGACTTTCTTGATTTCAATTCCTTTATAATTTTCTACGCTCACTTCGGGCATAACTGTCAATTTTACTTTGAAAATGAACCCATCTTCCTTACTCAGTTTCACGGTTTCAATGTCCATCTTATCGTCGACGACTTCTATCCCCGCCTCTTTTGCCGCATCTTCAAGCGCCTGCGGATAAAGTGCATTTATGGCATCTTCGTAGAAAACGCCCTCACCGTAGAACTTCTCTATAAATGCTCTCGGAGCTTTACCTTTTCTGAATCCGGGAATGGTTATTTTACCCTTCTGACGATTATAAACCTTATCTACCTCTTTTGAAAATACTTCGGGTTCTATCTCAATTTCAAGCTCCCAACGATTTGTTTCTATTTTGTTTGACGACCTTAATTTCATGAAAATATCATCCTTTCAAAAATTTAAAAATATTTTTCATTTGCACTCAAACTACCAAAACCGGGCAAAAGCCGGCATAATCACACGACACAAGATGAAAATCTATGTCTTTGTAATTTCCGATTACTGCCCTTTTGGCCGCATCGATACCATGAATATGTCCATAATAACACTTTTTTATGTTTTTTTCAATCATAATATTTATAATTTCTTCACATTCGGTTCCGTTATATATGGGAGGATAGTGCATAAATGCTACTATTTCCTTGCCATCAGGCTTGATTTCACTTACGGACATATTAAATCTATGAATTTCACGATTTAAAATTTTTATATTCTTATCCTCGTCCGAATTATTAATCCAGCCCCGTGTCCCGCAAAGCCACTTGCCTTCACATTCTACAGCGCAGTTGAAAAGTACCGAAAGATTATCAAATTTGTTTTCTGCAAAAAACTTTCTGACTTTTGTAGCCGTTGACCACCAGTAATCGTGATTACCTCTGAGTATTATTTTTTTGCCCGGAAGTTCGTTTAAAAATTTAAAATCCTCATAAGCGTCTTCAAGACGTATCGCCCACGAAATATCGCCCGCAATCACAACAGTATCATCATCTGAAACCGTATTTTTCCAGTTTTTTTCGAGCTTCTCCACATAATTCTCCCAACCTTTGAAAATATCCATAGGCTTGGAAACAGAAAGAGAAAGATGCAAATCAGCTATACAAAATATCGCCATGTCTCACCTCTATTTTAAATTGTCAATCATAAATTTATAAGCATTGCCGAAAAACATCTTATCGACAACATTTTGATTATAATTTTTTTTCAAAAAGTATTCATATAAGTTTTCGATACACTCTATTCCGGCGATTTCGACCGGAACATCGCAGCCATCAAAATCGCTGCCAAATGAAATGACATTTTCGCCGCCAAGCTCCAAAAAATGCTCGGCATGTTTTATTATATCATCAAAACTCGCAGAATTGTTATCCGATAAAAAATCATTACAAAAATTTATCCCAACAATACCGCCGCACTTTGCTATTATCCTGAACTGCTCATCTGTCAGATTACGCCTATGGTTACACACCTTTTTAGAATTTGAATGCGTTGCAATAAACGGCTTTTCTGATATTTCATAGACGTCATAAAACATTTTCTCGCTTGCATGAGAAACATCTACGATAATCCCGCATTTTTCCATTTCTTTAACCGCTTTTTTGCCAAAATCACTCAGCCCCCCTGCGTTCGGGGCTTCCACACCATCGCCGATTTCACAGGCTCCGTTCCACGTAAGCGTCATCACCCTAACACCTTTTTCTCGCAAATACCGAACATTTTCAAGTTTTCCGCCCAGTACCGCTCCGCCTTCAACCGTTAAAACAGCGCCGGTTTTATTACCCGATTTTACCAAATTTTCAATATCGTTTACATCTCTACATATCGAAAAAACATCTGTATTATTTTTTTGCTCTGAAATTAATTTTTGATATAACCGATTAAAATGACTCATCGCCGCATCGCCCCTAATTTCATCGGGAATCCAAGCCGCAAAACATTCTATGTAATTATCGTATTTCTGGGCTCTTTTTAGCGATATATGCAAATCGTTTTCGTACAACTGCTTATTTTCGTCAAGCGCTTTACTTAGCGTATCACAGTGCAGATCAAAAAAATTCACCATAATCATCTCCTGAAAAAGCATTTTTATAATAAGTTATTTTTTGACTTGGAAATTCGATTTCCGCCACGTCAAATCTTGGCTGTTTTTCCGTCGGATTTTTTAAAAGATAATCAAATGAAGTTTTGAGAATTTTTACTCTTTTATTCTTATCAACCGCTTCAACTCCATGATATTCTGTGCCCTTTTTTCGTGATTTCACTTCCACAAAGATAATATATTTCTCATTTTCACAAATTATATCTATCTCACCGTAACGGCTGTGGTAATTACTCAAAACGTGTTTAAAACCGTTTTTCAGTAAATAATCAAGCGCCAACTTTTCCCCGAGATCACCTATCTTCTTCGCTTTGCTCATTTGCCTAATATCTTCTTTAAAAACGTCTTGCGGTGTATCGGAGAAGGGCCATATTTTTTTAGCGCTTCTATATGTACCTTGGTACCGTATCCCTTATGCTTTTCAAATGAATATTCGGGATATTTTTCAGCTTCTTGACATATATATCTGTCCCTCGAAACTTTAGCCAAAATCGAAGCGCATGCAATACTGTGTGAAAGGGAGTCACCTTTCACTATACATTCGGCGGGTATTCCAAAATCGGGCAACCTGTTTCCGTCAACCAATATCATATCAGGCTTAATTTTTAACCCCTCGACCGCACGTTTCATCGCCAAATACGTGGCCTGCAAAATGTTTATTTCATCGATCTCTTTTTCGTCAGCCCAGGCAATGCTATAGCTAAGCGCTTTTTCGGTGATTTTTTCAAATAAAATTTCTCGCTTCTTTTCGGTGAGCTTTTTGGAGTCATTAACACCATCAATAATTAATTCCTGTGGCATAATTACTGCCGCTGCATATACACGACCGGCAAGTGGCCCACGGCCTGCCTCATCAACTCCACAAACTACTTTTTCGCCATTTCCCCCGTACAAATTTTCATAATACAACCAATCCATACTAAGTCTCTTCTCCATCCGCACTTTCTAAAGTTATTTTACCCAGCTTTCCTGATCTAAATTCTTCGATTAACATCTTCGCACATCTTAAATTATCCGTCTCTCCGCCACGAACCACCATACCACGCTTTTTCGCAATCAGAGAAAGACATTCTCTGTCAGAAAGATTTTTGAATTCCTCATGATTCATTTTGAACCTATCGCAAATATTACCTATATAATTCTGCTTTACGGTGCCAATAAATTCGGTCGCCAATTCTTCCACGTCTAAAATCTGATCTTTTATTGACCCTAAAAACGCCAAATTTAAAGCTGTTTTTTGATCATCAAATTTTGGCCATAAAATTCCAGGCGTATCCAATATTTGTAAATCTGTTCCGACACTAAACCACTGGTTCCTTCTCGTAACTCCCGGCTTATTCTCAACTTTTGCTTTAGAATTACCCACAAGCCTGTTGATGATGGCAGATTTGCCTACATTTGGAATACCAACAAGCATAAATTTAATATTCCTTCCAATCATTCCACGTGATTTCCAGTGATCAATTTTCTCTTGCATCACACTTTTAATTTTATTCTTTAAAATATTTACATGACTTTTTTCTTTTATACTGAATAAAATGCACGGAATACCATTGTCATTATAAAATTTTACCCATTTTTCTGTCATTTTTTTGTCCGCTAAATCGGACTTATTAAGAATTACTATATGCGGTTTTTGTGATATTAAATTTTTGATTTCAGGATTGCGGCTGCTAAGCGGAGCCCTCGCATCCAGAACCTCAACTACCAGATCAACCTGTTTTAAAGACTCTGTAATTTGCCTCCTCGCCTTCGCCATGTGACCAGGAAACCAGTTTATATTGGTCTTATTTTCATGCATTCATATCAGCCCCTTTAAATCCAATAAAATTATAACCTAAAAAACAGGATTTTAGTCCTGTTTTATGCCCATTAAAACATTATCACTTGATTATATATTCCCATCCCGGCTGCCAAGCTTTAATCTTTCTCCAGTCTTTTTCAATTGCATCTTCCCAAGTAGCTCCTTTAGTAATTACTTCAAAAGCAAGTTGTGGAGCTTTGTGAGCAACTACGGCAACTGATTTACCATCAAATCTTTCTTTTAAATAATCACAAAAATCTTTTACCCTATTTTCTACATCTTTTAATGATTCTCCATTAGGGAACTGTTCATTAATATGGTCTTCATATACCACTAAAGATGTATCTTGACCATTTAAGTCTCCATAATTACATTCTCTAATTCTTGAATCATGATATATTTCTTTAATCCCTTTAAATGTATAATTTGCTGAATCAATTGCTCTTTTTAAATCCGAAGATATAACTAAATCTATTTCATCTAAATTAATTTGATCTTTTAAATCTATGCTTTGTTGAATTCCTTTTTCTGTAAGTTCACCTGAAATCCATCCTGTTGATTTATGCTCTACATTATCTGTTGTTGTTCCGTGTACAAAATAAATAACTCTTACCGCCACGCTATGTCTCCCTATTTAATGTATTTATCAAAATAAGCTTTGGAAATCACGTACTCCAAACTATGATGATTGTCTTTTGTGAATCTATTATCTTCACAATAATTATTATAATAATTATTAATTATTTTTTCTCTACTCATAATTACATTATCCTGCCGTCATATAATATATAATTTCTTTGCCCAGTGATTTTGCAAACTCAATTTCACTTTTTGTACTGCTACCAATATAATTATCAACATTTACAACAAAAATGGCATCTGAAAGTTTTATTCTTTCTTTGTGAGCCAAATCAAATAATTTTTCTTCTTGTTTGGTGTAAGATTTTTTCTCGTCTTCCGGGGGAAAAACAGGAGTCAAAACACAGTTGCCGCCAAGCTCCAACTTTTCACTTATTTCCCTCATTTTCTCACTAAATCTCATGCTCCCACACATAGTTATAATCTTCATATAGTGGTACCTCTATTCAACCAATTTGTATTGTTCCACATTCCACGCCGGAGTGCAAACCATTGCGACCTTGCAATAATCCGTTTCCCAATAATACTTCTCACCCTTATCAATGAGCAAAGAATCTCCGGCGGAAAAATCAACGCTTTTGTCTGCAAAGCACAAATTTCCATCGCCCTCCAGAACATATATTAGCTCCATACAAGCCGAATTAACACAGTAACCTTTATCCGGGTATCTACCGGTAAGTGTTGCTATCCCAAGATCCATATTTTTATTTTCAAACGAATACTCTGAAAGTTCACAAACACCGCTGTTATTTATCCTTATTGCATTTGTTTTTTTGATAATTTCCATAACTGATATCTCTCTACTTTTACAATCGAATATAAAATAATTTTGGTACATGTAACACAAAGGAGCAGATTCGTCATCCACTCCTAATTTTCAATATCGCACATCAATTAATGAATAACTCCCATACGATTAAACGGGAAAATAAGGAAAGTCGCTTTACCGATAATCTTATCATTAGGGATAAGGCCCACAGCCTCAAACCGGCTGTCCATTGACCCGTTTCTATTATCTCCCATAACAAAAGTGTATCCTTCCGGAATTACCGATGGTATCTCCCCATCTCCTTGCAGCCACATACGTTCTCTTATGTACGGCTCGTCAAGTTTCTTTCCGTCAACTGTTACACTGCCGTCAGAAAAATCTATGGATAAAGTCTGCCCTTCCGTGGCAATTACTCTTTTGATTATCGCTTCTTTAAGATCCTTCACAGGGCTTATTACAACAACGTCCCCATCTTTAGGTACATATCCATATTTCCAAACTATGACTTTATCGGCATCGTGAAGAGTGTTCAGCATCGAAGTACCTATTACGCTGATAGGTCTAAAGAAAAACGCCATTATAGCGACCACAAGCACAAGCGCCTGCACGAGTGACTCGAGCCAATCAAAACAAGTGGCGGAAAACTCACTTGCCGGATTTTCAATTTTTTCATTTTCGCTATCAATTACTTTTGCATTCATTTCTTCCATAAAAACCGTGACTCCTTTCTCTCAAAAACAATAATCATACACCAAAAAGAGGGAGATAAACTCCCTTTGTTAAATTTTTTCTTTAACCTTTGCGGCCTTACCGACACGATCTCTGAGGTAGTAAAGCTTACTTCTGCGGACACGTCCTTTGCGCACGACTTTTACACCCTCTACGCTTGGAGAATGTACCGGGAAAATTCTTTCCACGCCAAATCCGTACGAAACTTTTCTGACTGTGAATGTTTCCGAAATGCCGCTTCCTTTTCTAGCTATAACTGTTCCTTCAAAAACCTGGATTCTTTCTCTTTCGCCTTCTTTAATTTTAACATCGACTTTAACTGTATCACCGACATTAAATTCGGGCAAAGTTGATTTTTTTGATGATTCTGAAATTTTTTCTAACAAACTCATAATTTCCTCCATAATTCCTAAGCATTCGTGCCAAATAACGCTCATCACAACGCCATCGCAGAGGAATACCCGATATTCAGCATTTAAATTAAATCAAACACTAAGATGTATTTTATCATACCGGAAACGATTTTGCAAGACTTTTTGTGAATTTTTTAAAATCCTCCCATATCATATCTGTTTTAACCCTAAAAACCTGCTCTTTGCACTATTGTAAACATATTGATAATGCGAAAATTTTATATTATAATAATAATAATGATACTAAATATTAAAGGAGAATTTAATAGTGAAATTCAAGCAGTTACTATACCTCTTATTTTTTTGTGTAATTTTTTGTAACATGGAGGCACTTGCTTTGTTTGGAAATGCTCATTTTAATCTGGGGGAAAAAATAGTAGAAAAATTAGATAAAAAACTTTCAGAAAGTGAGAAAAATGCATTTTTGTCAGGCATTGTCTACGCCGACATCGGAAGATTTAAGTTCGACAAAGAAACCAAAATCAATTCCGACAGTGAAATGTTCGCAGAAGCAATGGACAAACTCGCCGAAACTTCCGAAGAAAAATGGTTTGTTCGTGGTTTTAAAATGCACATCATACAGGATAAGGAAACGCCAAAATTTTTAAATGACATTTTGCAGCATAAATACCTTTCTTACACTGATTATATGATTGATTGCGGGACTTTGGAAAGCTATTTTTGTAAAAAATCGGGAATTATTTACAATGAATTCCTGGACAAATTTAACTTTAATGACGTTACAGCCGGATTCGATATCAAGGATTTAAGCAAAATATCCGGCACACCTGAAGATAAAATCGAAGATTTTGCATTAAAAATTATTGAGAAAAGCTCTGATTATCCCGAAAGAAATGATTTGGTTTTATTCGATAAACTAATACAAGATACATATAAATCTCTTGGATTTGAAATAGGTCTGGATAAAATTCATGAGCAAGCAGGAAATGTTTTTGGAGTTTTTATCATCATTCCGTATACAGTCGGTAACCAAAAAGAAACTTCCAAGGAACTGGCTTCCATAATCGAAGAAAAAAGCGATGCCCTCGCCGATTTGTGTGTATCTAAATTGGAGTTTTGAGGTAAAATAAAAATATATGAACTTGAACGATTATAAGAATGAAGCAAAAGAATTTCTCATAAAAATTGATAATTTTGGTAAAAATCAGAGTCAAAAACTAGTCTGGCTCGAAAAAGAATTTGAACTGTTAAAATCAGCTGTAGAAGATGCCGACAACCAAGCGATTTCTCACCAGATTTACGACATGATGTATCTTCTTTTCGAAATTGCCGCCGACAACAATTGCGATTTAAACAGCGAATGGGCTAGAGGTAAGTCAAAGAAAAATAAGTACACGAAGTAACCTGCCAAAAACATTTTACATAATATCCAAAGCTTTTAATACAATTTTGGGTATTATATTCTTTTTTACGTTTTTTCTTCGAACCTGGTCTTCATCGGTTCTTCCGCTGTAAAGCGATTTTTTGGTCACCGTGTTATCTGAAATATTGAAAAGAGCCGCCGCTTTAATTCCGGCAACCTCGGCAGATTGAAAAAACGTAGATGTTTCCATTTCTATAGTATTGCAACCCATATTTATAAACTCTTCCAAATGAGCAAACTGCGCAAATATCGTATCCACACTGAAATTTCTGCCAATATGAGTCTTTATGTCGGTATCCTTTATAATTTCGTTTGTGCAACTTCGTAACTTATCAGAAAATGCTTTATCAGGATAATATCTTTCGCCATAACAATCATTTTCAATCACATCTTTTACAGTTAAATATCTATTCGTGCCTACGCCGCACACAGAATATTCGGGGATAACGATATCGCCGATTTTCATGCTCATATCCAAAGCTCCGGCAGAACCAATAAACAGTATCTCTTTACAAGGAGTGCATCTTAATGCCAACGTCACGTCAAAAATGCGGCACGCTCCAACATTTGTGGTTATAAATGTCACTTTATTCTCGCCAATCGTTATTTCGCTTATGATGTTATCATGTTTTTTAGTCCCTGAAACATGATTAATCCTATCCACATGACCGGAAAAAATATCCACTTCCCAAGTAGGGGCGATTATAACCTTTTCCTGAATTTCATCAGGCTCACATTTAAAATTGGACTCGCACATTTCTGCTTTTCCGCTGCTGTATTTTTTATTTCCGTCAATTAAATAATTGTAAACACTTCTATCCATAAAAACTCCAACACATAATTTTTAAGACTAATCATTATTATAACAAAAAATAGCAGATTTCTCAAGTAGAGTCTTGCTAAATTATAAAATTATCTTGCAAAACGATATAGCTCATGTTAAAATAGAAATACAAATTGATATAGTAGATTTTAAAGAAAGGGTGGATTTTAAAATGCGTGATCACAGCGGACACAGAGACAGGCTCAGAAAAAAGTTTTTGCTCGGCGA
>JAUNIE010000022.1 GCA_030523605.1 Clostridia bacterium
ACAAATTTGATTTTTTGCCACAAAGTCCTTGCCGTTTCCCTGCAACACTTAAGTCTTGGCATGGACTACCACCGCTGATAATGTCAGTAGGTTCAAGTTCGTTTCCGCCTAAATCCCTGATATCCCCCAAGTGTTTCATTTCGGGAAATCGCTCTTTAGTTACCGCTATTGGCAAAGGTTCGATTTCACTTGCCCAAACCGGAATAATTTCATATTCTTTGGCAGACAAAGGGAAGCCTCCTATTCCGTCAAAGAGGCTTCCGAGCGTTAGTCTTTCTCTCATTTTTTCATCTCCCGATAAAGTCAATGTTATTTATTAAACTTCTCGCATCATGGATTTTCTCTTTTACCCATGAGCTTTCAAGAGAATTTATGGCATAAAAAATCCTATCTTCTTGTTCTTTGGTGCGATTAAGAGATAGGTAGTTGTCTATATCGAGTGCCCATAAATCTATAAGTTTTTTATCTTGACCGAAATTTTCAAAAGTCTTGTGTTTTAGCTTTTCATAAAGCTCGATTGCTAAAAATCGAGCGATACTTTTGTCTGATGTATGAGCAATTTCTTCGGGCTTTATCTCATTTTCCCAGCTGCCACCATTGAGCCACGTTGCCGGATGGGGAATAAATCTTCCGTTTTTTTGTTTCCACTGGAATGTTTGCTTCTGTTTATTCGTGGCTTCAATCATCTTAGCAACGAGCGTTTCATCAGGCTTGTGCGTTTTAAACCATCTGTAAGCTCGGTGCTTACCTTTTTTCTTCGGGTAGTTTTTGTAAAATTCTTCGAATAACTCGCTCAAATTTTTCGAAGGTTTATTTTCGGGTTTATTTTCACTTTCGGAAAAATTTTGAGCAAGAGTGTTATCTCTACTATATTCTATACTATATTCTCTATCAGGCATCTGAGAGGGGTGGGATTCGACATCTGTGCTGACAATTGACGTAGCTACATGAGGATAATGTTCGACATCTGTGCAGACAATACGCTCAAAATTCAATTTTAAAAATCTTCGTTTTACTTTGATATTGTTTTCGAGATGGCCTATTTTTGAAGTCAAATAATTCATTTTTACAAGCTTATTAACCAGCCTTGAAACACTATCTGCCGTAATACCTAAAATTTTAGAAAAGTATTCGTTGCTTGCCGTACACGTTCTGTTGTTTGAAAGAACCCAAACCTCTGATAATAGTACTGCTTCCGTCCACGTTATGTTTTTTAAATTTATTAAGTTTATTATTTCTTGGGGTATCCATATACCTTTAATTTCTTCCATTATTAAACTCTCCTTTATCAGTTAAAATGGCAAATCTTCATCTGTCCATTCCGTACTTTCTTCAGCTTTTTTATTTTCTTGTGATTGCGGTTCGGTATTTTGTAAGCCAATAACTTCTCGAACATTGAAGCCTTTGTAGACTTTATCTTCAATTTTGTTGGCATAAAATTTGCCGATAATAAATATTTCATCGCCTGTACAATAATGAATATGGATTTGTTCTCCAAGCTCGCCAAAAGCCGTACAATCAGCATAAGTCGGTTTTCGCCATTCGTTTGTTTTTTCATCTTTTCCGTTGCTCAGTTTAATTGTGAAATGGTAAACACTACCGAATTTTTCAACATTTTTATAAATTCTACCCCTCAAAAATGCAGTATTGACCGCTAAATTGCCCTCGTAGATTAACTTGTCATCATTAAACAGTTTTACTTTTCTCAATTTTCTTTCCTTCTTTCAATAATTTTTCAAATTCTTCTAAATCCGATTTTTGTACTTTATCAAGGCTTGAAAGTTTCATTTTGTCGAGCGCTTTTTCAATCTTTTTGCCGCCGTATTTTTGCAGTAGCTCTTGTTGTTCGCCACTTGTTAAACTATCATTTTCCAAAACTGTTGGATTGTCGATATATTTAATATTTTCTTCTTCTGTATCAAAATCGATGTTTATTTTTGATTGGTCTGAAACAACAGCTTGTTGCATATCGGTCGACATGATTCCATATTTTGAAATTAATAGTTTAAGCAAAGTTTTTTCAGCCATTTTATCGAACTGCAAAGCCCAAATTGCATCATTTTTGTATTTTCGGTAGCTTTGAGAATACCGCTGTGCATGAGCTTCCACATCATTAACAGTCCAAAAAATCACTTTTCTAAACCCATTTATCAGCTCGATTCCTGCCATATATCCGATAATTTTTAAATCTTTTCGTTCGTTATCGGGTAACCAAGATATTTCGGGATCACCGACAAAATTACGTCCTAAAAATTCGCCTTCTCGAACTTCTCTCGAACCTATATATCTATATTGGCCGGTACGAAGTGCAAGCTGGATGTAACCCTTAGCACCAATCTGAAAAGTCGCAACATTACCATAGGGAACTGCCCAAGCAAAGCCTAAGTTCGGGTCAAAAGGTAAACCCATTGAAGTCGCTTTTAATGCACATGCTAATAATGAATTTCTATCACAGTTTTTAAGTGATTCCGAACTCCCGGCAAGACTTGTAAGGCTCGTTATAAACTGATTTACTCGCTCTTTATCGCCGAGTATGGTGTTTAAATATTTCTTGGTATCATCTTTTGACAAATAAACCGACATCGTTGTTTCTTTTGGCATTTTTATTTCCTCCTTAAACTCTTATAGCTACACTTTTTTCTTTGTAAAACTTTATACCTGGAATATCTATTTCGGGATTTTCTCGCTTAATTTCAAGAATCTTTTTAGTGTTTACTTCTCTTATTTCAAGCCCTTTAAAAAATGACGGTACTAGCTTGTTATCTACGATTTCACACTTTGTTCTTTCTTGAAATAGAAGTCCTTTTAGATATTTTTCTTTGTCAAAACTTATTTTTACATGAGCAAGTTTTTCGGCAAGCTTAAACTTTTCTTCGGCTTTCGGTAAATCTCCTTTTTCTTCTAAAACTTTAGCTTCTTCAAGAAGCTCCTGAACCTCAAACATTCTATCTTTATCCGCTTCTTTTAAAAGCTTACTTTCATAGGATTTTTTGAGGATATCGTATTTCAAAATTTTGTCCTTAAGCTCGGTTTCGCACCTTTCACAAATATCAAGCATTTGTCGTTCTTTTGATACGATATTTTGATATGTCTTTTTCGCTGATTCTTTGGCTTCTTTCCAGTAGTCCGTAATCATCGTTTTATGTTTTTTTATTGTTTTCAGCATTTCTAAAGCTTCTTCTAAATCACCTCTATTTTTGATAATTGCATTTTCAGTTAAACTACGTATATCGTTTGATTTTTTCTTAATTTCCATTTCGTTCATATAATCTACTCTCCAAATCTGTAAATTTCTAAACAAGATAAAAAGACAGAGAAGTTATCAGAAAGCTCAAAAAACTGATATTCTCCGTCTTTGTTTAGTTTTAAAATATATGTTTTTATGACCTTTTCGTGCTGACTTTCATAACCCGACTTATATGCTGATAGCTGAACACTCCAACTATTTAAATATTTTTCATTTGTTGTCTTTATATCGAGCAAAACTATGCCTTCTTCAGTTTTATACACCTCATCAATCGTCATTCCGTATAAAAGCGACTTGTGATACGTCCTATATTCCGAATGTAGAAGCTGCCAAGTAGGATAATCACCTCTAAATTTTTTATACGCTCCAATGTAACCCGAAATTTCGCCGTCAAATTTACTTAGTTTATACTTTGACATAAATTCTATGGCTCTGTGAATTTTTGTTCCTCGTTCAGATGCCTTTTTGAGCGTTTTTGCGTTTATTTTTCCATAAATTTTGTCATGTATGGGCTTTAAAATCTCCGAAACAGAGGGAATAAGACTGTTGTCTAAAAAATACTGGTGTTTTTCTTGTACAAATACTAATGTAGCCATTTAATCTTTCCTTTCTTCTAAAAATGAATATTCGTTTGCTGAAAATCTGCCGTTAGCTCTAACTTGTTTCTTATATATCAGTTTTTTGTCCGATAAGTAATTTAAGTACTTGCCTAATGTTAAATTAGAAATTCCTAAATCCTTTAAAATTTCGTGCCTTGAAATTCTTATAACGTTATTCTCGCTAAAACCCACTAAGTAGATGAAAATAACCTTTTCGCACATACCTAAATCATCACGCTTCAAAGCTTTTTTTATTTTACTTATTTTTTCTTCCAATTTAATCACCCTCTAGTTAGTAATATCTTCATGTTCTAAGTCTGAAAGATACCCCTCCACGTCTGTGCTTATGGCAACAAGCTTAAAGTGCATTTCCATACATTCGGGACAATAAATTAAACTGTCAATTTCATAGTAGCTATCCCCCTCAAAGATTTCTTCATCGCAAATATCACATCTGTAAACGTAATCTTTTGAGTATTTTGGTGGCTCTAAACATGAGCTGTCATTTAAGTTTTCTAGCATATTTTTTCTCCTTTTTTGTTAATGGTTTCCCATACATAATTTTTAGAATTATCTTGATTTTCTTTTCTAATTTTTCTTTTTCCAAAATAATGACTATTTGATTAATAAATAAAACTGTTATCGAGATGGATAACAGTAGCTTTGTAATAAACACTTAAAACACTCCTTTTGATAAAAGCATCAATATCAAAACTAAAAAGTGTTGACAATGATGCTCGTAAGTATTATAATTTTTAAAAAAGACTTAAGAGGTGCTATATATGAGAATTATTGCAAAAAGACTTAAAGATTTCCGAGATCAACTTGGTATATCACAGAAAAAAATTGCCGAAAAAATTGGCATAACTCAAACAAGTGTTTACCGCTATGAAAACGATCTTGCAGACCCTTCTACCAAAGCACTTTTGTGGTACGCAGATTACTTTGATGTTTCACTGGATTACATTTTCGGAAGAACCGATAATCCACAAGGTAAAACTTTTGATTATAAACCCGAAAATATCAAAGAGGCTGCAAAACAAAATGAAAACCTTAAAGAATTTATCAATATGTGTTTTGACCCCAAATCATCTATGAATGATCGCTTGAAAAACGCTTTATTTCAAATCTTGTCCGAAGAAAAGGAGAAAAATAATTAATGAATGTTGTAATTTACGCTAGATTTAGTTCTCACTCTCAAAATGAACAATCAATCGAAGGTCAACTTAAAGTTTGCTATGAATATGCAAAACAAAAAGGCTATAACATTATTTCCGAATACATTGACAGAGCAATTTCAGGAAAAGAAGCTGAAAATCGTTTAGAATTTCAACGCATGATTAATGATAGTGCCAAACGTCAGTTTGAGGGTGTTTTGGTTTACCAGCTTGACCGTTTTGCAAGGAATCGTTATGATTCAGCAATATACAAAGCGAAACTTAAAAAATATGGTGTCCGTGTACTTTCAGCAAAGGAAAATATTTCCGATGATGCAAGCGGTATTCTTATGGAAGCTGTCCTTGAAGGTATGGCTGAATATTACAGCGTGGAGCTTTCTCAAAAAATAAAGCGAGGTCTAAACATTAACGCTGAAAAAGGTTTAGCAATCGGTGGTATGAAAATTTTGGGCTATAAAATCGAAGATAAACATTACGTTATTGACGAGAATACAGCACCCATTGTTAAAAAGATTTTTGATATGTATATTTCAGGAAAAACTATGGCTGACGTTATACGATATCTAAATCAAATTGGTGCTAAAACTGCACTCGGAAATGAATTTAACAAAAACTCTATCCGCCGAATTCTTACCAATAAAAAATACATCGGAATTTACACATATAAAGGTGTAGAAATGTCTGGAAATATCCCCAGAATAATTGACGATGAAACCTTTAAACATGCCGTCAGTAGACTTGAAAAAAACAAAAAAGCTCCTGCAAGAGCAAAAGCTAAAGAAGAAATGTATTTGCTTTCTACCAAAATATTCTGCGGTCATTGTAACACCTCAATAGTTGGTGTAAGTGGTACTTCAAGAAATAAAACAATACATCAATATTATCAATGTAGTAACAATCGACAGAAAAAATGTACCCTAAAACCTGTAAAAAAATCTTATATAGAAGATTTAGTTATAGATACAGTTATGAAAATTCTAACTCCCGAAAAAATTGATATGATAGCAAAAAATATCTGCGAACTTTCTGAAAAAGAAAGTAACACAGATACCTTAAAAAGACTTAAAAAGAAACTCAAAGAAAATGAAACGGCTACAAATAACTTAATTAAAGCTCTTGAATCAGGAAAAGCAATTGACATTATTTCCGCTCAAATTGAAAAACGACAACTTGAAAAACAAAATCTAGAAGTCCAAATTGCAAGAGAAAAAATTATGAAACCAAAACTTGAAGTAGACCACGTCAAATTCTTCTTTGAAAAATTTCTTGATGGTGATTTATCTGATATAAATTTTCGTCAGTCGTTAGTAGATACATTCATAAATAAAGTCTATCTCTTTGAAGATAAACTCTGCGTTATTTGTAATGCCAAAGACTCTAAAATAGAAATCCCCTTACACGATACTAAGTGTTCGTATAAGGGTCGTATGGTGGAGATAAGCGGGATCGAACCGCTGACCTCTTGAATGCCATTCAAGCGCTCTCCCAGCTGAGCTATACCCCCAAAAACATTTACGTAATCATTATACATTGTGCTAGAAAAAATGTCAAGCATCAAAACCAAGATTTTTAAAATCATTCATTACAGAGAATGAACCGAAAACGGCTAATACATCATTATTATCCATAAAACCGGTAGTTGTATCAATCGCCGACTTAATATTTTTGCACGGAATTACATTTTTGCAGTATTTTTTTGCGCATGCCGTAATCTTATCTAAACTCTCCGCACGCTTATTATTAGGACTAATTGTACAAATAGTTTCAAATACTCCCAAAATATTTTTCAAAGAATTTTCATAATCTTTATCCCTAAACATACCAACAATACCATAGATTTTTCTGTTTTTGCAGTTTCCTTTTAAAAAATCTGCTAGTTTTGATACGCCCTGTGGGTTGTGTGCAGCATCTAAAATAATTGTGGGATTTTTTCTGACTAACTCAAGACGGCATGGAATTTTTAGGCTTTTTAGAGCTTTTTGTATATTTTCAATATGAACCGGAAAAATATCTTTTATAGTTTCGATGGTTTTGAGTGCACACGCTATGTTTATAAATTGGTGTTCCCCCAGGATTTTCGTTTCAATTTTTTTACTTTGGTATTCGAAAGAAAGCCCGTTAAAGGCATTATTTTTTTTATTTTTAAGTTCGTTTTTGGATGCTTTTGTAACTGTAGAATCGTTATTCAAACAAACATTTTTTGCAATTTTGTACACTTTTTCAGGCTGTTCATCACATATAACAACCGGGCAATTTGGTTTTATTATGCCGCATTTTTCGTTAGTGATTTTTTCAATAGTATCCCCCAAAATTTGTGTATGATCTATCGAAATAGAAGTCAGAACGCTGCACAGCGGTCTTTCGATTATGTTTGTTGCATCCAATTTTCCGCCCATTCCGGTTTCGATTATGGCAACATCGCAATTGCTATCGTAAAAAAATTTGAATGCAATCGCAGTGGTTAATTCAAACTCAGTTATTGGGTCATATTTGAATTGTTCGTTTTGTAGGAAGGAATTTAAATGCTCAAAAATTGTAACCAGTTCTTTTTTGTTGATGTTTATGCAATTTATCGATATTCTTTCCCGAAAATCGGAGATACTGGGTGAAATATATAGCCCTGTTTTGTATCCTTCTGCACGCAAAATAGATTCTAACGCAAAGCAAACAGAGCCCTTCCCGTTGGTGCCTGCGACGTGTATACAATTCAACTTATTTTGTGGATTACCAATAAAATTCATTAGTTTTTCAATTCGCTCAAGACCCGGTTTGGACCCAAAATTTTCCATAAGCTTTATTTGTTTTAGCATATATTCATAAGTCATTTTTGTTCCTGCCTAATAAATTTGAATTTTTTTTCCGATTCGAGCATTTCCAATTTTTTACTAAAAATGCCAAACAAATCAGTAGCTGTGCATTCTATATTGAATATTTTTTGTGAAAAACTATTTTTTCCTGATAGATCTGAAAATTTGGAAATTATAGGCAGTTTAGCTGTTTTTTTTGCAATATTTAAAATCTCAAGTCCCTTTGCTGTGGTGCCCAATGTGCGTAAATAAGGCGGATTTTTTCTTTGAATTTTATCTGTTATGCCTAAATAAGCACACATGAGTATCCTTTTAATTCGTGACATAGTATATCTTTTTGATTTGATCAAGCCCAACAAATTTTCTAGATTTGTGCATTCGCACAGAGAATTATAAATTTTGTTTTCCAAACCTTCGCTTATATCAGGTAGCTGGGCAAAATTCTCTAAATTCATGCGCTTTAAAACGGAAATAATACCCTTTTCACCCAAAAAAATATCCCTTGGTGTTTCTAATATTTCCATAGTATTTGGCATATGTTCGCAATACTTTTTGTTATTTTTCTTTATTAAGGTTCGAATTTCTGAAGCACATTTGAAATTGGAATTTCTCTGTAAAGTGATTGGGTTAATGGATGATTGTAATTTTTTAATAGCTTTTATGTACTCTACCCCAAGAATGTTGTTGCCTGTGGATAGTATGTTCGAAAATTCGGTGCCCGGAAGTAGAAGCTCGATTGCTTGTTCTCGTGCTTTTGCGAATGTTACACCGCTTTTTAATTTGTTTTGTAATATTTCACTAAATTCAGTTTTGTCTAATGTTTGTTCAATTTCGCTAAGTTTTTTTAAATTACCGCACTCGCTTCCAAAAACAAGCGAATCTACGCAACCCAGAGAGTCAGCAAGAAATACACCTGTTTCGGCATATTTTTCCGCAGGCGAAAGTGCCCACACGCATGGCATTTCGACTACCAAATCTACACCGTTTGTTAGTGCAAATTGCGCACGAGTCTTTTTCGAAAATATTGCAGGTTCCCCACGTTGCACAAAATTTCCGCTCATAATTGAAATAACGTGTGTAAAGCCCATTCGTTTTGCTTGCTCGATTAAGTATTTATGCCCACTGTGGAACGGATTAAATTCTGCGATAATTGCACAAATTTTCATTATCTTGCGAGCATATAGCAGATTATAGAGCCTATTATTCCGCTGACCATGAGAAAGGCGCCAAACACCGCCATTATGCGGATAATGCGTTTTTGTCTGTTTACGGATTTGCGCTGTTTTTTAAAATCATAATGCACAGTATTATTTTTCATTTTTGCCTCCGGCTTGATAAAAAATTAGTTCTAAAAAAGCATTTCTTTTAATATCATTATAACAAATTTTATTTAACTAATCAATGATAAGTTGTCTAAATAATTTGGAGGGAAAAATGGATTCAGAAGTATTTTTAAGTGGTGATTTTGGGGAAAGCGGCGAAAAAACGGAAGATAATGAAACATTTATTAGCAGGATAAATTTTTCTTGGGTTAGAATTTTTATCTGTTTGTTGGTGTTTTGCGGGCTGATTTTTTGTAAACATTTTTATACAGCTTATTATATAAAAACCGGTGAATTTTACTCCGCAAGGTTTAAAAATGATGATGAAAAAATTTCTGAAATGAAGGGTTTTGTATTAGACAAATTAGATAATATGCGATTAAAAATTAAACTCAAAATTAATAGTTTATAGCATTATTCTATGAATAATTCGGGTGATTCCTGATACATGCGATCAATAATTTCTTTAAAAACAGGTCCACAGCTTTCGCCACCGCCCAATCCGTCTTCGGAGAGTACAACAATGCAATATTTTGGCGATTCTGCGGGAAACATCCCTGCTATCCATGATTGCTCGACACGCCTTCCGTTTTCAACAATTCCGGTTTGTGCTGTTGAAGTTTTTGCGGCGGCCTGTGTTTTTTCAGGTTTGCCCTTTTGCGCTGTCCCGTGTTCGATAGCGCACTGCATAGATTTTTTCAAAATATTGGCCGTGTTTCTTGATATTATTCTCTCATCTCGTTGAGATTTTGTGGATTCTGTGTATTCGCTGAGCTGCGTTCCCCCGGTTAAATAACCTTTTATGAGTTTCGGGGATTTGTATATGCCCTCCGAGGCGATGGCATTCATTACGGCGGCAATTTGCATTGGCGATGCCATAAGCTTCCCCTGGCCAAACGCAAAATTTGCCAGTGTTTTCGGATTTTTAAGACTTTCTTCACTTGGCAGTACGCCTCCCGACGCCAGCCAATCTGCGGCTAATTCGATAGGCTCGCCAAGCCCAAATTTCTGTGCGGTTTTTCTAATTTCATTTTCAGGTAGTTTTTTTGAAAGCTCGATAAAATATCCGTTGCAAGATTCCGCCATAGCCTCTTCGAGATTAATTTTTCCGTGTTTTTTTGAGTTGAAACATCTGAATTTTGCATCTTCAACTACGTTTTCGCCTGCACAATCGTACTCAAAATTTGGCGATATTCCTCGTTCCAGAGCTGCCGAAGCTGTTATTAATTTGAATATTGAACCCAGATTGAATTGACAAAATGCACGGTTTAATAGGGGGGAACAGTTATCATTAATATATTTACCCACACTTTGTGGCAAAAAAGAAGGCAAACTATAGCAAGCACGTATTTCGCAGTTGGGCACTTCCGAAACTATTACGGCGCCTTTTGTAATGTATTTATTTGCTGTATCTTCGGTGATTGCTTCGATTCTTTCATCAATGTTCAGCGCAACACCTTTGAAGTTTAAATATGACTTATCTTCAACGGTTTCTTTCACACCCGGCAGAAATTTTCCCGACGCATCAACGTCATATTTAACGTATATTTCATTATCTTTGTTTGTGAGATAATCGTCAAAAATTTTTTCCGTTCCACATACTCCGTGCCCTTCTGCCGAAAGATATCCGAGTATATGTGGAGCGAGCGTTCTGCCGGAGTATCTTATAGGTACTTCGAATGTCCTTATCAAAGGCGACGAAACTTTTTGGGTTACTTCTATGCTGAAGGGTGTTTTGCCTGAACATTTTCTGTAAAGTTCTTCCTTTTTATCATCGCTTACAGCGGGCGTCAGTGCGCTGAGCGATTCCACAGAGGGTATCACGGCAGCTATCAATTTAGTTTTTGTGCCGGTGAGCGGTTTGCTTCTGCAGTCATATATTGTACCTCGGGTATTTGCAATTTTAAGTTTATATGATTGTTGATTTGATGCGGCTTCTTTGAGTTTTTCTTTGCGTGAAAGGTAGTCGAGATTAAAAAATGATGTGCAAAAAAGCCCCATAAAAATACAAAACAAAATCAACGCTCTTTTATACATAAAAAAACCAACCTTATCTTCAGTTTACGAAAATAAGTATTGGCTTTAAAGGTGTATAAAATTCCAAAAATTATAATTTTAAAGTCCCGCTTTACGCAGGTTCGCCACGTGAACGTCATTCGTCTTTGCATAATATGCATCGCCGTCCTTGCTGTGGCAATAGTAGAAGTAATCCGTTTGAGATGGGTTAATTGCCGCAATAATCGCATCCATTCCGGGGTTACATATCGGTCCGGGCGGCAGGCCTTGAATATTATATGTGTTGTAAAGCCCCGTGAAGTTTTTAGGTACATTGTTTTTGTTGCGGTAAGGATAGTAAACGGTTGCATCAATCCGCAGATAATTCATAGAAAATTCACCGAATGAATTTTTTCCGTCATTTTTCAGTGTAGAGAGCCTGTTGTGAATTACCGAAGATACCTTATACATATCATCTTTGTCGGCGGCTTCGGCCTGAATGAGAGACGCAATATTCAGTACGGTTTCAACGCTCATGCCATTTTTTTCGGCGAGCTCTTTTACGCTCGTTTTTGAGCCATAACCTTCGATTGTGGTTTTTTGCAGCACACGCTTTTTATAGTTGGAAAGCATTTTTGAGATTATGCTTTCCGCATCTTCTCCATGATAGAATTTATACGTATCGGGGAACAAGTAACCCTCAAGTTTGTAAACTCGTTCTGTTGGATTGTCAATGTTTTTAAGGAATGTGAACGAACCGTCAAAATCGTTTGATTTACAGCATTCAAGGAATTTATCTTTACTGCAAATCTCATTTTTATCTAGCATATCTGCCATTTCCGTAACGCTCATGCCCTCGGTAAATGTTACATCTACGATATCTTTAATATTCGATTGGTTTTGAATGTGGTTGAGAAGTGCCTGATAATCCATGCTTGTACTGAGTTCATAGGAACCGCTTACGAATTTTTTGCCGGATTTTGTTGCGATGGCATAAAGCTTAAAGAATTCCTTTTCGTTTATGAGATTATGTTCTTCCAAAATATCTGCAACGTCATCAATAGAAGCATTTTCCGGAATTTCCACCTGCACGGGATAAGAATCTTTGCCGATTGCCAGCATGTCGTTAATACCTGTGAGAATATATCTTGCGATGAGAGCGGAAATCAAGCAAAGAAGTACGAACCATACAATTCTGAAAAAAGATTTGTTGCTTTGAAAATGACCTTTTTTTGCTTTTTTATTCATGAATTTTGCCTCCCGTTTTTTATCTGTAATTAAATTCTTTTACATAGCTGTTCGTGACGACAATGTCCACCGGCTTGTCATATCTGCCGTGCGGTAGGGTCTGAGTTATGCAGTTGCTGTAGCAAATGCCAACGGTTGTGCCTCTAAAATGCTGTAAAAATCTGTCATAGTAACCATATCCATAGCCGAGTCTATACGCTTTGAAGTCGAACGAAAACCCCGGTACGATGCAAAGCCCTTGCGAAAAATCTCTTACTTCTTCACATTTTTCTTCGTTTGGTTCCTGAAGTCCGAAGGTTCCTTTCTGCAGGTCCTCAAACGAATTTATAAAGTAAAATTTCATCGTTCTTGTTTCTTTATCACAAGTTGGGGCGGCAACTTTTTTCCCATCTTGCCAGCATTTCTTAATAATTCCGTACGTATCCACTTCGATATTTTTCGAAATATAAGTAAAAATAACATTTGAGTTCTTATATTTTCTGAGAGAAGTCAGTTTTTTAAGTATTTTCTCATCCATGATTTTTTGATAGTACGGCTTTAGGTTTTCTCTGATTTTTCGGTATTTTTCACGGAGTTTTATCTTGTAAAGCTTCATATTTCCTTTCATTTTTTCACATTCCCTTTTGCTTTTGATATTTCACAGTTTTTCAAGTTATTATATTATATATTTTTTCAATATATTTTTCCATAACTTACTGAAAATTTTCAAAATTTATTTTGCTACGGCGCTGTATTTCTCCACAAAAGAAATCGGATGATAAGAAAGTTTAGCTTTTCTGAGCCCCGGAATACCGAGGTCGTCTTCACGATTTATAAATCTGTATTCATTTTGAATATGCTTGCAAAGTTCGTTGTTTACCACAGTATATGCATCTGCAAATTTTTCAAGTGCTTTTTCAAAATGTACGACAAAAGTTTCACTATTTACTTTTTCGCCGATAGCGCAAGCAACAATTTTTTCTCCTACGGAAATTGCACCGCCGTATAATCCCAATTCTTCGTAGTAATCAAGCGCTTTTTCAATAGACTTTAATTCATTTTGATTTGTTCCGGCTTTTTCTTCGAACCATGAGCTGAAAAACTTGATATAATTTTCTTTTTCTTGGGTATTTAGCGGTGAATATTGCCACTCGTTATTTTTTGAAAACTTTTTAATGTGGCCACGTTTTCCGTGGTACTTTTTGCCCTTTAAATCGGCAAGACCTTTTATGGAGTAGATATATTCAAAATCATTTCTTTGAGGCACTATTTCAAATTTATTGGGAAATAATTTTTCTAATTTCTTAGCTTCGTGCCTAAGTACACGTTTTAATTTAAATGCTGCATTATTTGTTTTTGCATGATGCTTCATAATGATGTTTAGAGATTTTTCAAACTCTTCGTCTGTTTCTGCGCCTTTTGGCATCTCATATGTCGGATTTTCTGTGTCATATTTTATGTATAAAATATTATCATCAAAACATATTTTTATTTTTTCGTTTTCCGCCCAAAGAAAGTACGAACCGAAACTTTTGGAAAACCCCTTTGAGTTTATGGGCGATGTGATTTTGTAAAATGAGTTTTTATCGCTTATCCCCGGCGGTTTAAAATCAAGTCCCACGCATATCTACCTCCTCCTTTTGCAAAATATCAATAATATCCTTTTGTATGTTCTCCACCGAACGCATGACGCCGTTTTCTGCACATTCTATTTTATTCCAATTTTGAGTTTTAGCAACGTATTCGGCTGCCTTTTTGCAATCTTTCAAAAAACTGAGATTAGATTCGTGAATATCTTTTTGCATTTCGTTGCCCATGTAGCGCTTCGTCAGGAGCGACTGCGAAATTTCAATCGGCACGCTCAGGTATATAACTTTATCGGGTTTGGGGAGCTGCAGTTTTTCGTACTCATAATCAGAAAGCCAATTCAAATATTTATTCCATTCGCTTTCGGGCAGTTTGCACATTTGATATATTGCGTTCGATGTTGTGTATCTATCGCAAAGTATTATGTAATCTTGTTTGTATTCTTTTTCCCAGAATTTTTTGAAACTGGCGAATCTGTCCACAGCGTAAAATGATGATGCCGCATAAGCGTTTACCGCATCAGGGTCCGAACCGAATTCTGAATTTAAATACATTTTTATTAGCGATGATGACGGACAATCATAGTTTGGAAATGTAAGATATTTATTTTTCACGCCTATATTATCGAGATATTTCAGCAAAAGTTTTGTCTGAGTGTTTTTGCCTGAACCGTCAAGCCCTTCGATTACAACTAGTTTCCCCACTGTGATTTCCTACCTTTCCAAGCTTTTTAAGAGGGTCTGTTTAGTTAGAATTGTATCAAATTTCTTTTTTATAATCAAATTTGGCGCTTTGGGAATAAAAATATGTTTTTCGGAGAATAATTAAATTACAGAAATTTTGTTTTAAAACGTGGTGAAGTTGGTGTGATAAAGCGAAAACTCATTTTGATACTGCTTGTGATTTTTGTTTTTTTTAGTTTTGCCTCTTATAAGTTTTTATTTCCTGAGAAAACAACGTGCGAAGAAAGCCCTGATATTTCTCCTGCCGAAATAATACGACCTGTTCAAGCCGCACAGCCAAATAGACAATCCCACAAGGAAAATCCGAAAAAACCGGGATATCTGATAAAAGAGTATAAAGGCAATATAGCAGTTTTTGAAAATGGCGAGGATAAGCCGTTCAGAGTGACGGATATAGAGGTGAAAAACCTTCCCGAAGCCGACCAAAAAGAATTAAAAGGCGGCGTGGAAGCCCCAAATGATGATAAACTCCAAACTCTTCTCGAAGATTATTTAAGTTAAAGCATACGATTTTTCGTATGTTTTTATTCTTTTAAAAATATCACTTGAAATTATATAATACTTATAATATAATGCTTTATAAGTAAAAATATTTAAAAACACATTATAAAACCCTAGCTTTAAAAAGGAGATGTTTTTTATGGCAAATAAAGTAGAACCATCAAGATATTTTTATAGCAGGTTTGTGAGCAGAATAGTTAATGAAGGGGCTTTAATTAATTTTATTCCTCGGAGTGGGACGAATTCTTTTGCGGAGGGCTTATGTTTTGACGAGCCACGACCCGAATATTCGTATGATCCGGATGAGATAGAAAAAATTACCGGAATTGTAGGACCTACTATAAGCAACTTTTATGGAAAGGTGTTTCCTGCTGTGTCACAGTTAGGTGGCGGAACCGTTTGGATAATGGAGTTCCAAAATTTTGCAGCGCAGGTAGGGCTTTTAGAGTTTGAGAATGTTTTTGAAAATTTGAATCGTAATTATCTTTATGACATTGCAAAAATTTTGCTTTTTACAAAAAATTATTACTTTCGCACAGAAGGGCATTTGTTCAAAAGCATAGGCTACACAATAAATAAAGAGAATATAGATAGAATTAAAAATGAATATAAAATCGGGATTAGTGAGGATTTCCCATATAGTGAATTAGTCAGGGTCTGTACGGAAAGTGACGCACTAATTGATTTGCTTTGCGGTGACTTGGAAAAAGGAGACACGACGCTGAAAAATTTCAGAGAAAAGTATAGTGCTTTTAACGATAGCATTAATCTGGGATCGGGCAATTTGTTTAGAGAGTACTTGAAAAATTACGATAAATATATTGAAGAGCACGGTAAGCTATCAGACGAGAGTTTGAAAGCGGAGCCATATAGTGTGAAATATAACGGGGAACAAGCGATGCCCAAAAAAGAAGATGCCGCGGTTGAAGCCAAACGTGAGGAAAAGCCTCAAAAAGATGAATTCGAAGAGATGGCTTTGGATTATGCCAAATGCATTGCAGAAAATTTAGAGTCTTATTTTGCAGCCTTGGAAAAATACAAGCCTGGACTCGATGATTATGCAAATGGAATGCTTAAAACGGGTGCTCTCACAAAATTAAGGGAAGCTATACCCAGATTTCACTACAACTTAGACGATGATTTTGAAGATAGATTTATTGTGGTTCCGTCAAAACTTGATAAAATACGCAACGGCAATAATGCTTCCGATGACCAAAAAGCTTTGGCGAGTTATCTTTTGGGGCTTTCAGAATATTTGCAAGACTGCGGTTATAAATTTGACCTGGGGAACCTCCCTGATATCCCTGAGGAGCCGAAGGGCTTAACCCAATATGGTACGAAGATATTGAATGATATAAAGCTTGTTTCAGGTGATAAGTATGAAGAAAGGTTAGACAATCAGCTTAAAGATTTGAAAACACTTATAGAAAAAAAGGCGAAATTAACAGAAGAAGAAGCAAAAAAATATAGTCGTTTAAAAGGTGACATCGATTCCTTTGAAGAAGAGATAAAAAAGTGTGAAAAAATGATATCTGAAAAAGCCAAAAAACACGAAGTTGTCACTCGGGAAGATATGAAAGCACTGGAGGGGAAGGCCACATCATTAAAAGTGAATGCTAAACTTTTATCTGCTGAATATGTGTTGAAATTGCACTCGTGCGTTATAAAAAATACTCCTGGTGCGATCCCTGATGAAAACGATATTGATAAGTTTCCGGAGGAAACCGAGGGAAAACTGAGAGAGCCTGTGAAATCGTTAGGGGCTGCTGTTAAGGGTTATTTGGGTAATTTAAGTGATGATCAAACAAAGCAGATAGCTTATAAAAATAGTGAGCTAAGAAATAAAATGGTTGTTTTTGATAAACAGCTGTCATCGGAGACCCCAAAAGCTTTGGGCAAAGACTATGTGGATGGTATTAAAGATTGTTGTATTGAACTCGGTATTAATAACGCGGAGACCGTAAAACATATAAGTGATACTTTTACGTGGATTAATTCTATGTTTACTTTTATAGAAAGCAAGTTCCCGGTTGAAGCTTTTACCGATGAAATTTTGAATTTTAACTTAGATGAAAGTCTCTTTTTGGGGCATAGCACTCTAAATCTCATATACGATGATATTAAAAAATTGGTTGATAAAGTAAAAGAAAAGGTATACACATATATTCGTAAAGCAAAAACTGAGGAAAGAACCATAAAAACTGAAGCAAGCGTTAAAAGCTATGAATCAAGCAGTCTTAAAAAGCTGATGAATGAAGCTAATGCAATGCTCTCAAAGAAACCTGCGGAATTGGTTGCCAATAAAAATATAAATAGCGATGAAATTGGCAAATCTTGTAGGAATGAGCTTGGCATATCTAATGGCTCTGTTATTGATCATATAAATAATTTTTTCATATGGTTTAGTAGTTTGTGCGCTCTGATGTCTAACAAAAATTCCAATGCCGAAACTTTTACAGCCGAAATTATGAATTTTACGCTCGATGGAGAGCTTTTGTCGGGTAATACCACGTTAAACCTTATAAAAATAGACCTTGCCAACCTCATCCATGGGATGAAGAAAAAGGTATACGAATATAAAGAAGCAAAAAGGAAAGAAGAAAAGAGTATTAACGGTCGGATCAAAAAGACGACAAAACGTATCTCCACAAAGGTAAATGAGAAATTAAAAAATGTTATTCCTGAATGGTTGAGAGAAAAAAAGTATCTCGACGAGGAAGAAAAACACTATAATGTTTCGGTGCTTCGAAGATTATTTGGTGTTATTATCAGTAGTATAAATAGAGAAGCAGAGGGAGAAAGTGGCGAGTACGACCTTTGTGAAATTTTCAGTGAAAGCACAAAAAAAATTTCTGGTGGAAGTATGCCTCTGGCGGTTGCGTTTAAAAGTAATGCGCCATATGTTGCGGGTATAGTTTACCCGAGTTCTGCGATGGGTTTATCAAGAGCTGTTTCAAAAGCGATTAAAAAGAATAACACAAAAGTGATTTGCCTTTCCGAGAGAGAACTTCTCAGAATTTACATCTTAATAGGTATCTATGCCAGAGGCGATAAGCTTAATAACCCATCAAATCGAAGAGCGTTAGTTCGTTATTTAAAACAAGAAGTGAGCAGGCTTAAAGTGCGTTCAAGAGTTCTTAGCCCTTTCAGTAACATTTATAAAATGCAGGTAATAGAAGTGATTGAGTATTTTGTCAAGGTAGTGGAAACACGTTTAAAAAAATAGGAGATAACAGGCCAGATTAGGCGGTGAAAGTTATGGGAGAAAAAATGGATTACAGCAAATGGGACCCTGAAATGGCAGCGAGGATAAAAGCGCTTATGGAAGATGATGATTCTGAAAACGAGACACAAAACGAAGCTAATGTAAGTGATGAATCGTATTTTGAGGAGCTGAAAAAAGAAGCCGTAAATTGGAATTGGCGGGGATTTGTTGATAGCCTAAACGGTATGTTTGCCCAGCTTTCCAGCGAGGATATTCGTGATGTAAGTTACTATGTGTCAACTAATTTAGCGCAAGCTCTTGGGGGCACTGGCTATTATGAAAACAAAGTATTTGAAAAATTTTATTTTGATGTGGAATTTGAGGATTATGGCAAAAAGAATTTTGCAGAGGCCCTTGCCGAAACTGCCCAAAAAGATAGAAAAAATATTAAATATGTACTTAGCGGTTTGCTAAAAAAAGTTGGCTTGATAGACATTCTGGTTGATGGTCAAAAATTAGGTAGTTTAATTGAAAAAGTTGATCCTGATTTTAGATTTGCCGACGACTTGAGAGGTAAAGAAGCGAAATTTGTGAATGTGAAAAGGGTTGAATATAATGATTCAAGCCTGAAGAGAGTTTTAAAGGAATTGGCAGACAAGAAAAAAATCTCGGTTTGTTCGTTGGTAGCACTTCCGAAAATTGTTTCCGACGAACGTAAAAGAAATTTGAAATCAAGAATAATTTGCGATGATAACTCTGTTGATGTAGCTCTTGATACATTGACCGAGATGAATAAAACTTTAATGAAGATGCGAGCAGATGCTCATAAAAATAAAGCCGTAAATCCCGAAGATTACGAATACATCGAGCAAAAAAATGATTCTTCGGAGATTATAAAAGATCTAAATAATGCGATAGAGACATTTAATTTATTTTTGACGGCAAGGATTCATAACAAAACTCCTCGTTTTTCAAAAGCGCACCGAACAGAGAAAAAACTAAGAAAAAGCATAGTAAAAAGCTTTTTGGAGGATCTTGCAAAAGCCTATGAAGATGCCAAAGCCCCCAAAGAAATTCCGAGAAGTCCGGGAATTTCTGAAAACACTCTGTGCGAACTTTTTATTATGTGTCTAAAACAAAAACATATGTATTTGCCGGGAATTAATCCTTATAAAAATGGCTTATATAACGGCATAAGAACTAAAGAACAAATCATAAAAAAGGTCAATGAGCTCGCCAAAAGCTCGGAAATAAACGGAGAAACAGAAAAAATGCTCGTGCTTCTGTACCTCTTTTTTAAAGTTTTTGGGGAAAACGCAGAAAAATTAGAAAAGGAGATGGATAATGGGTATAACAAAATCTCGAGAAAGCAAAAGTGGAAGCACCCCACTGCAACGATTTTTAAATCGGATGTGGAAAAATGCGTAAAAAATGTTAAGCAAACAGCGTGTGATTTTGCAAAAAATAAAACTAAAATGTAAATAAAAAATATTTTTTAAAAAACAGTTGACAATATAATGTTAATAGTATATAATGCACTTGTGAATAGCAATTTTATTATAATTGTTATAAATTTAATTTTAAGGAGTTGTTTATTATGCCAGAAGAAACAAAAAATCAGGAACAATTACAGAAGGAAGCCAGTGAGAAGTTCAATGAGTATTTTAGGCACATTGAGAGCAGTGTGGAAGAATTTGTAGAGGATGCTCCATCTATTACATTTGACGATTCTGATCTTGAAGAGCGTGTTAAAAATGTCTCGGAAAAAGCTGCAGGTTGGAGGCTCGGTGGTTTGTTGGCGAAGCTCAAAGGCAATGCGAACGAGTTTTTGAACGGGTGTGGCGGTATCGCAGTTAGGAATCAAAGACAAACTGCGGATGAGGTCCGTGGAAAAGCTAAAGAATTGGGCCCAAAAGACTCATTGGGGAAATTGAAACTTTTATTTGAAGCGATGAAGGAATATATGAAACTTTACGTTTTGCGGTACAAGAGGTTGATATATATCCCATTGGTAAAACAAATTATCGCAATAGATGATGCGGTTAAGAACAATAAAGAGGATAAACAAAAACAGCTTGACCTTTATAACAAAACGTTGTGGAAAATCAAAGAAGATGTTGACGAAAAAGTTAAAACATTTGAAAAAACAATTGATAAAGAACTCAAATCTGTAAATAAAACGATTGACACAAAAGGAATTTCAATCAATAAATTATTGGAAAATTTAAAAACAGCTGAAAAAAATATGTCCGAAGCTTTGGGGAAAATATTGCTGTTCGAACGTGAACTGAAACCCAAAGAAGAAAAAATAGAACTGCCTAATAGCGCACCTAAACCCTCGGTTAATGATTATGATGATTCAGGTTTTAGTAGGTCGGCATATATGGCAGCAGCGGAAACAAAAAGGCAGGTTATGAAAAAGATATATGATGACTTTAGTAAAACTCGTAGCAATGTAGTAAGTTATAAAAACAGGTATGTAAACTCGATAGCGGTTTTAGGGGATCGAGTGCAGAATGAAACAAAAAGAGACTGCGAAAAATTCTTTAACGATCTTGACCAGAGAAGTGATGATTTTGAAGCTTATTATTCTGCATATATGAAACCAGGGAGTGAAGATGTTTTTGCTCAAATTGATACCGATGTAAAAGATAAAAAAGAATCTGATTTAGTACTTGAAGAAATGGATAGAAAAATAACTGAATGCCGAGCAATACAGATTAATTATGAAAGTTGGTTTAGAACGTATTTACCTGATTTAAATGCAAATATTGATGCGCTCGAAAAAGCCGCAGAAGCTGCCAAAAAGGAGCCTGAGCAACCTCCGACACAGCCTGCTGTTGAACAAAAAGGAGAAGAGCCTAAAAATACCCCGTCAAATGATTCCGGTGTAAATCAAGAAACAGAATCACAACCACAAGTTCAAAAGGTTACTGTGGTAGACGGTTTATCGGATTTGCTGGAAAATATTAGAAGGGAGCCAGGGAAGGCGTACGAACTATTAAGCGCATCGCCTGTATTTACTAAGTTGAAAGCTTATGAGGGTGAAGACACTCAGGTTAAGATCATTCGGGAGAATCTGGAAGATCTGAAACAGTACCTAAAAGATAAAGAATCTTCGTTTGGCGCCCGTAATCGTGAAGCGAAATTTGACCCAAACATTATCAAAGGTATAGCAGACGTTGAAACACGAAGATCCATGGTAGCAGTTGTTGGTTCATTGGCCCGCTACTATGATAGTCAAGAAGAAGGTGCAAGAAGAATTCATAAAGATGTAAGTAGGTTCAAACCAGATGCTTACAAAGAGGAAAAGAAAATCAGAGCAGATTTGCTTAGAAAGTGGATGAAAAGATACACTGAGCGTTTGGAAAATTATAAAGCTAGACAATGGGGCAATAGTGACATAGAGGACTGCTTCGTGATTTCGAAACAAGCTGCAAATCCTGCCGAAGCGGCTATGTTGGAGTTCAGAAACGCTATGTACGATGCAAGGATCGATTTGTTTGGTCTAAATCCCAAAAAACCGGGTGACGTAACTACAGCTTGGAAAACTCTGACCAGCAAATCCCAGATTGAGAAAAAACTCAAAGAGTTTAAAAAGAATCAGTGGATTAAAGGAAAATCCGAAGAAATCATCTATAATTTGTATGCCATTTTAAAAGCCTATGCAGATCAAGAAAAATATAACAGTCCCGAGTGTAGCTATCAATTGTTTAAACTCAAACAGAAATTCAATGGCATTAGCGGCATGACGCTGAAACTCTCGGGCGCAATAATCTATCCTTTAAAGACTCAGTTCTGTGGGGTTGTTGACAAAATCGATAAGTTCTTAAAGTTACATGATTGCGAAAGCATTGACGCTAAAGACGCATCGAAACTTAGCCTTGAAGAAGTACTAAAGAGTGTTGATCAACGCTTAGTCAGATAATAGAGTGTAAGCGCCATAAATAAATCAATCCTAAAAAGAGATGCCTTCAAATTAAGAAGGCATCTTTAATATTGTTTGTAAGGCTTGGTTGAGGATTTTTAAGGCGTGAGCCATTAGAGGAATCAAAATATATTATCGACCTTCGCTGAGAAGGTCGAATTTTGTTTTTATATTGTATTGTGGATATAGCATTAACCAAAAACTTTTTGCTCCTTTAAGTGGTCGAGTGCGGCTCTTAATTTGTCAAAACTGGGGGCATAATCTTTGACAGTATATTGGTTGTAAGCTTTGCCACTATTACTGTTTAAATATGTTTCGACTTGGTCATACAATTCAGGAAATTGTTCCAAAAGCCTACTGCACAGTTCGTCACCGTTGTGATATGCATTTAGTGCGGCAAGAACGTACTGTATGGCCAAGTATCTGTTGTGGTCGGGGTTACCCAACGCATCTTCGTAGTCAATAATCTTTATATCTCCATCTCTATTTATACGCACGTTTTCAAAGTGTTGAGCTAAATCCATGTGGCAAAATCCGGCTTTGGCGAACGCCTCAAACGCAGCTATTAATTGCTTGCAAGTTTTCAGTAATTCATCCGGGCTTAGACGATATATTTGATCTATAAAGCACGTTTGACCATGTACATATTCCATTACCAGTCCCTGCACTTTTTTGCCGTCTATAATCAGCGTTGTGAGGTCTTTGTAAGCGGCAACATATGGGCTTTTTATTTGTGGCAGGTCAGTTATTTTAGATCTGAATGGGTTATGACTGGCTTTGGTTTTGATTGCCACTTTGCATTGTTCTTTAGTATCCCAGTAGATCCCAACCTTACCATTTCCCCCTTCTCCGGCTATTTTTTTCTTCCCTGTGGATCCGCTTATGTATGGCACATATCTTCAGTCTTCTGAATCACCGTCAAGTTTGCTGCCGGGGGTCGCAGTGTGGGGATATTTATTTTTTTATTTTTCTTTCCTCTTCATTTTTTCTATTATTTCTTTTATTTTGTCTATTAAAGGTTCAATCGAAATTTTTTGGAAAGCTTCCGCAATGATTTTAAACGAAGCATTGCCCCCTTTTATGGAATTTAGAGCATCGTTCAGTTTTTCGAATGTTGCCAAAATATTACCCATTTTATTTGATGAGTTTGTCTTCGTTTGTATTAATTTTTGCGGCATCAAAGCTACTAGCACTTCCGACAACGCTCTAAAATTACTTCCGAAAACTGTTCCCATAGGGTTAAGGTAGTTCTCTCTTAGGTTTTGTATATCCGTTAATTGAAGAGGGTACGCCAAACGATAATCGAAGTATTTTTTATACTCTTTTTTATTACGAGATGCGCCGCCGTACTCTAGTAATGCTCTGACAATTTTGTTTACGTATTGATCTCCCCCGTGCATAAGCTGTAAAGTCCCAAAGCGATCATATGCAAGATGGTTTAGCCACAAAAGTTCTGCGATAAGCTTTTTGACGTCATTTACACATGATGCGTAACATCTGCTAGAAAAATCTAATGCACTAGCTATATCGCCTATATAACGACTAATATCCTCAGGATCATCGCATTCGGCAAATCCTAATTTATTGTACAATTCACACGCACGCTTTTCATCAAAAGTTGGGGAAGTAGCATCAAAAAGTTCATTAATAAGCTTTATATATGCGGCATGATTGGGTTCCTGGTCTTTTATCAGTTTTTCAATCTCCTGGTGATGTGTTTCAGCTTGCTTTTTGCGCTCTTCCAAAGCTTTGCGCCCGGCTTCTACTTGTTTACGCCGATTTTCCGCCGTGGCTATTTTTTCGGCTTCTACTTGTTTACGCCGATTTTCCGCCGTGGCTATTTTTTCGGCTTCTTTTTTGGCCTTTTCTTGCCTTGTGAGGAATGCATCAGCGGATGCGCATGTATCTTCTGCAGGGGTTATTATTTCCGACCATGATGTAGATAGATTCCACTCTGTTGTCATTTTGTATTTAAACAAAGGTTTGACTAAATCTATTTTGCGACGTAGTGCGAATTGTTTGTTTATTACATCGCTACGAGAAACTGATGTGATATCCTTAGTGTCCAGAAGCGTTTTCAATTCCCCCAGTGCATCATCGAAACCGATTTTTTTCATGAAGGCCTTTAATAACTCAGTAATTTTCTGCTTGGCTTCGTCATTTAGTTTTTTATTTAGAGCATCTTTTTCAATTTGTGGGAAATCAACTTTGAAACTTCTGTTGCCTCTATCTACATATAAAGTGTCGAACCCGAGATCAGCTCTTAGCTCTATTTTTAAGCTATTCGCTGAGCTAAAGAACGTTTCAATGCTTTGGTCGTCAATTGTATCGGGAATTTTGAAGGTGTCTTCTATTCGTTTTGATTGATTTTCAAGCCAATCTTTGAGCGCTAACTTACGCTCATCGTCCTTTTTCTTTTGCTCTTCCGCAGTTTCCCGAGCCTGGCGCTGTCTTTCTTGCTCAGCTATAGCCTCTTCCTGGGCTTGACGTTGTTTTTTGTCTTTGAGTCGTCTTTCGGTTTCTTTTTGAGCTTGGCGTTTGTTCTCTTCCTCGGCTTGTTCCTTTTTAGATTTAATTTCTTTCTCTACAATTTTGATACAGTCCCAAAAAACAAGCGCCATAAACACTTTTAGAACATTTGAAAGCCTGCTACTTTTCAGTTTTTGGATAATACTCGAATTATTCATCCTTTTGAATTTTTTGTCTTCTTCGCTTACGTCCTCATCAATGATGTCCTTCTCTTTTTCGTTTGTTGCCAGCAAAAATGCTTTTATTTTAGATTTTATCTGTGGCAATTTTCCCGGTTTCTCCGGGTTTGATTTTAAATTGGTAAGTTCCGATCTTTGGTTTACAATTAATTTATAGAATAACCCTTCATGTTTTGTACTAAATGATTGTGACTGTAGTTCAATTGCGGTTTTGAAATCTGTCATACTATTGCCGCCCAAGTCCACACTGTAGATCAGATTTTGGGCATACGCATAAATATTGCTTTTTTCGTCTTCTGCATACCTGATCACTTCATTGGCCGTTGCGTTTTTTTGCGTAAGCTTTTTAAGATCGTTTTTAAAAAAGTTGTCGAACCAGGTTGGGTTGATTTTTCTGAGTTTATCTCGGGCTTGTCGAGTTTTCATAGATGACGGCATAGTTATTTCCTCCTTTAAAAAATAATAATATTTTATGAAAAAATCGCTTATGATAAATATTATATATAAAATAAAATTAAAATCAAGTTTTTTTAAAAAATATATTCAAAAACGCAAAAAGCAGACATAATGGTTTTATGCCTGCT
>JAUNIE010000057.1 GCA_030523605.1 Clostridia bacterium
AGCTTAAGCAATAGCTTTTCAGAGAAATCGTTATCTTTGCGGATACATTCGACAATGGCAACCATGTCATCATCATTAAGAGAACGCATAGAACACTCTGCAATGATTTCAGAAATATTATTTCTTTTCATCAAGATTGAGAGAGGTACTTGGCTGTTCCTCCACTTAGCGCGATGCTCCCAAAATAATTTAATTTCTTCATCAACATTGCGCAAAAACAACTCTGTAATTGCACTAACAGAAAGATCATTAGGTTTTTCAAGAAGAGCTTTTATCTCGACTGTATGTCCTCTCTTTACAATGAAAGCGTGAAACAATGGATCGACAAAGTGTGTTGATACTAATTTTAAGATCTCGGCATCGTTTCCTCTATCGAGGATAAATGCAATTTCGCTACTGGTACAAGGATGATATACAATATACGAAAGTATATTTGCATGCACACCACTCGAAATTTGTTCAGGTAAATCTTGAACATTAAATAATTCTTTTAAATCCATATTAATAATATTAAAGCTATAAAAATATAAAACAGAGACAAAATATAGCATTATTAGAAATGATGTCAATTAATTATGAAAAAATATTAAAACAATAACAATAATTTATGTATTTCTATAAGAATAACAAAAAAAGAGATGCTCGTTGTGAGTATCTCTTTAACTAAATTAATAAACTTCTTCTTTATTTTACACAAAACGTTCGGCTTCTGTTTTTATTTTACAATATAGAAATTGAAGGTGAAAAAACTTGCTTTTGGAGAGAAAAGGCGATAGATTGAGTTCCCTAATAAAATTATTGTTTAACTATTAAAAATATTGATTATGCTTAGACTGCTAGGAAATCAGATCCAACTTTTGGTCCTGTTCTTTGTTTGGACTATCTTTTCGAGTTTTACAGGAGCTCTTACCGGCTTGATTGCCGGGTGGTTTTTCGGAGAAACTATTTTGGGAATATTGGCTGCAATCGGCATTGAAGGTTTCAAAATGTGGCAAATTGGTGCTTTTTTAGGCTTTGTAGGCAGCTTTTTAAGAACGTTGAGTTTCAATAACATGCGAGAACAAACGCCTGCTCCCAACAAAACAAATGAATTTGGAAAACGTCCAAAAAAGTAAGTTCTTATGCAATGAAAAAGGCAAGCTCTTGAAGCTTGCTTTTTTGTTTGGTTGATCGATATTCCCCTTTTAGGGTATTAGGAAACATCTTCCTGAATTATCAAAAGAAACAGCAGAATGTGAAAAATTTGAAATTACCCTTTGTGTTTGTATATACGAAAATTCTTATGATCTTTTTTGAAGGGGGTATGGTCAAAGAAAGTAAAATTAATTTTATTTTTCCAAAAAAGGTAAAACAAAGTTAGTTGATCACGTTGTGAATATTTGAGGAAAATATTCCACCACTCATTCATTAGTTTTATACATTCGGGATTATTGTGGCGTCTGTAAATAACGTTATTTTCTGCTAGGCCAAAATGGGGAGGAAAGCCCTCTTTTCGATATTTATTAAGTAAAACATTTACTTTTTCCGGTGTGTCGAGTTCGTTCTCAATAACAGATATTGCTTCTTCATAAATACAGTCGCGTTTGGCATGACGTGGTAATGCTATAAAACAGTTATCGGGCAATGCATTTATGTATTTATATATTTTGTCGGTTTTGAAATTTATGTTTGCATCAATATAAATACTTGTTTGATAGTTTGGAAATAAAATGTGAGGATGCATTTTATGCCAACGGTTGTTTTGGCTGTTATTGAGTTGGGAAAATTGTAATGGCTTGATTTCCCATGGGCCAACGTATTTTTTTTGAATCATTTCCTGGCTATCTGTGAAGCAAATATAATCATAATCAGAATTTATGTAATTTGGAGCTAAGAGTTGGTCATAGTCTCCAATTATGCATGTGTATATTACTTTGTCTGACTTTTTTGAATGCGCTGAAAAGTATTGGGCTATTCTTTTTTTGGCGCATAAATTGTGCCAAAACGAGTATATTTCCATCTTTTCTCGGTAGTATGTTTTTTTTAATTGGCGATTTTTGTGAGGAGAAAGCAGATGTAATTTGTAGCCAATGTCATAAAATTGTTTGATGATAAATAGGAATAAAAGTTTCATATTTAAGTAATGCTCTGTCTTAACAATATTGATTTTGGCTATATAATCTTGATCTTTTTTTGTCAAGGGAGATGTTTTTTTATTAACCTTATTTACTTTACAACATTTTTTAATTGTAATTATTTTTTGTGTGTTAAGAGTATATAGGGTAGCAATAAAAGAAACCGCTCTACCCGGTAGGGAAGAGCGGAAGATATGCAGGAATTTTTCAGTCTTTTTCCTTGTTTTCTTTTTCCGTCACGTACATTGCCTCGCGGCAATGGTAGCACGTGGCCTTGTCCTCGGCCGCGTTGACGGCATTTATGAGGCCCTCGGGCAGAGGGTGTTCCCACTCGCCTTGGTCGTATTTGTTGACCTGAATGACCTCTAATTTCCCCAAGGCATCTTTTCCCTCGCCTTCCTTGAAGGCTCTGGTTATCCTATACACTTCGTGAATAAAATCTCCACGATGATGGTAGGACTTGATGAGATAGTAGCCGGGATGGACGGGAACAAGCGCAGGCTCGGCGCCTGCCAGATGGCCGCTGCGGCGGATGAAAGTGGCTGTGGGCTTGGTGCCGTCGGCCTTGCAGATGATGGTGGCATCACCTGTATTTGTAGCTCCGCCGCCGCTCTCCCATACAGAGACGAGTCCACTTTTGGTGAGAGGGGCTACTAAAATTGTGCAGTTGCTTTTTTTACTTGCCATACACAAAAGATTATTTTCCCGTGAGCAGTTCTTTCAAACATGCTGTTTTTATCTTTCTGACCTTAACTTTTCCCTATAACACGCAGTTATATCCATAAAAATGGCGGGCAGCTTGCACATGCTCTTTCAGTCATAATCAATAAGTTAACATATTTGTTGGAATATGCCGGCTCTTGGGGTGCTTTCGTTTGGTTTATGTTATCTTGACGGTTTGCATTTGATGTAATCAAAAGGAAAGCCCAAATCCGCCAAAACTTATAATTGTCATAATAATCAAATGACAAAAGTTATTATAGCACAATTTTTAGCCGTTAACAAGTGTTTACTTGCCGGAATCGAGCTCGGCAAATTTTTGAGCCATGGTCGGATTGTTTTTAGTTAGTCGTTTGACCGATAAATCCTGCGCTTTGTTGTTGGCAAGTCGCAGGTTGTTTTCAGACGAGAGCAAGGCATCTTTAGTCTTTTGTAAGTGGTCGATGGTCTTGTCAATTTCCTCAATGGCTTTGCGAAATTTGTCGCTGGCCAGTTGGTAGTTGCGCCCGAATTTTTCTTTGAAATCGTTCATATCGTCTTCAAAGTGAGAAATATCAATGTTTTGATTTTTATATTCGACCAATTGACGACGATATTGCACCGAGTTCAGGGCAGCATTGCGAAGTACGGTAATCATTGAAATGAAAAACTGAGGACGAATGACATACATTTTAGGATATTTGTAAGAGACGTCAACAATGCCGGAGTTGTAAAGTTCGTTATCGGCCTCCAAAAGAGAGACCAGAACCGCATATTCGCAGCCTTTTTCCTGCCGGTCCTTGTCCAACTCTTTAAAAAAGTCTTCGTTTTTGTGTTTGGTGGCGGTGGTGTCCATCTCGTTTTTCATTTCAAACATAATAGAGATGAATTCAATGCCGTCAGCGGTGCTCTCTCTGAAAATATAGTCCCCCTTGCTGCCGGTTCGAGCATCGTTATCTTTTTCAAAATAGGCATTGGGAAAGGCGCCGGCACGGATTTTGTTAAACTCGGTTTCGCAGTGCTGTTCCAAAGTTTCGCCGACCATTTTGGTAGACATTTTGGTTTTGAGGTCCTTATAAAACTCAATGGTCTCATCTTTGGCCTTGAGCTGGATTTCAAAATTTTCTTTCAAAGACTTCTCTTTGATTTCACTGTCTTTTTCGGCTTCTTTTATCTTGCTTTCAAGCAAAATGATTTTTTG